>JBEKKC010000047.1:0-38741 GCA_050010915.1 Tepidisphaeraceae bacterium
ACGCCGGCTTTCATTGGTCCGCCGCTGACGAAGATCGCGGGAATATTCACGCGAGCCGCGGCCATCATCATCCCCGGCACGATCTTGTCGCAGTTGGGGATGCAGACCACGCCGTCGAAACAATGCGCCCGCAACATGGTTTCGACGCAATCGGCGATCAACTCGCGGCTGGGCAGCGAATACTTCATGCCGACGTGGCCCATCGCGATGCCGTCGTCCACGCCGATGGTGTTGAATTCAAACGGCACGCCTCCGGCGGCGCGGATCGCCTCGCGGACCTTGCGGCCCACGACGTCCAGGTGCGCGTGGCCCGGAATGATCTGCACGAATGAATTGCACACGGCGATGAACGGCTTGTCGAAGTCGGCGTCGCTTTGGATCACCCCGGTGGCCCGCAGCAAGCTGCGGTGGGGGGCTCGGATCATTCCCTTTTTGATGGTGTCGCTGATTGCCATATCTCACGTTCTCCTGGGGAAAGAATCGTAACAGAAACCGGCCGGGCGCAACATATCCAAATGGATTGACAAGGCCCATTTGAAGGGGTTAAGGAACTTAGCACACATGGCTGCCAAACGCCGCAAGATCGACCGCGAGGAACGCCGGGAAAACGTCATGCGCCCCAGCCCATACCTTGGCTATGACCGCGATGAATTGGGGCTTTACTTCAACGACCGCGGCGCGGCGGACTTGGCTGAATCCCAGTTTCGCCGGGCGGTTTGGCTCAATCCGTACGAGCCGGAATTCAAGGTTCACCTGGCTGAATGCCTCTATCGCCGCAGGCAATACGTCCAAGCCGCGAAATGGGCCGACGAAGCGTTGAAACAGAAGCCGGAACACCATGGCGCGCGCCACTTGAAGCAGTGGATTCAGGAACGGGCTGCTATGCGCGCGCCTTGAAAGGGTTTTCAAAGACCGCGGCCTTGCCCAATTCGGCTTCAATTTCCAAGAGCCGGTTGTACTTGGCCATCCGTTCGCTGCGGCATGCCGATCCGGTCTTGATCTGCCCGCCGCCCATCGCGACCGCGAAATCCGCCATGAAAGCATCCTCCGTCTCGCCGGAGCGGTGCGAGATGACGTAATTCCATCCCGCCTTCCGGCACATCTCGATCGCCTCGACGGTTTCCGTCACGGTGCCGATCTGGTTCAACTTGATGAGAACCGCGTTGGTGGCTTTCTCCGCGATTCCGCGAGCGAGGAATTTGGTATTGGTGACGTAGATATCGTCGCCGACGATTTGGATTTTGCCGCCTAATACCTTCGTGTGGTGAACGAACCCAGTCCAGTCGTTTTCGGCCAGACCGTCTTCGATGGAAACGATTGGATATTTGCCGATCCAGGAAGCGTAGAGCGCGGTCATTTCATCGCTGTTTTTGCGGCCTTGCTTCGACTTGGCGAGGTTGTATCCATTCTCTTCAAAGAAAGAGCTGGCGGCCGGATCGAGCGCTAGCGCCACGTCCTTGCCCGCCTTGAGCCCGGCGGCGCCAATGGCCTCCACGATGACATCGCAGGCTTCCTCGTTGCTCTTGAGATTCGGAGCAAACCCGCCTTCGTCGCCGACGCCCGTGTTGTAGTTCTTTTTGTGAAGAATCTTCCGCAAGGCGTGGAAGGTTTCGGCCCCGTAGCGCAACGCCTCGGCGAACGTCGGCGCGCCGATCGGCATGACCATGAACTCCTGGAAATCCACGCTGTTGTCGGCGTGCTTGCCGCCGTTGAGGATGTTCATCATGGGCATGGGCAGCCGGCAAGCTCCGGAGCCGCCGAGATAGGCGTATAGCGGAAGCGACGCGGTGGCGGCGGCAGCCCGCGCGACGGCCATGGACACGCCCAGGATCGCATTGGCTCCGAGTTTGGCCTTGTTGGCGGTGCCGTCGAGGTCGATCATCAGCCGGTCGATCTCGCGCTGATGGGACGGATCGAGGCCGCGGAGTTTCGGCGCGATCGTGTCGTTGACATGGGCCACGGCCTTGAGAACGCCCTTGCCGCCATAGCGCTTTGCATTCCCATCCCGAAGCTCGACGGCTTCGTTCTCGCCCGTGGATGCGCCGGACGGCACGGAGGCGGCGGCCCTTGTGCCATCGTTTAACGTGACAAAGGCCCGCAGCGTCGGATTGCCGCGGGAATCCAGGATTTCCATTGCTCGAATTGAAGCGATCTGACGGTTCACGGTTATCTCCTTGTCATGGTGATGTAGGTTGTCGAACGTTTCCTTAAGCTCTAACTGATTCCAGACCGGCCCACAAGCACCTCAATGGCGCGAATCCAGGAGTTCTTTTCCGGACCGATCTCTTCCAGGCGGTGATCGTGGGATTGTCCTTGAATCAACAGCCCCATTTCGTCGCACAACGCCTTATATTTGCCGCGGTGCATATCAATCATCCGGCGGCGCGCGGCATCCTCACGAAGCAGCCCACACAAATCGCCGAGGTGCCCAATGCAAAGCACCGCCGGTCCTTCCCAAGCAGCTTTCAGTTCCAGATCATCAACGTGGGCGACCAGGTGCCACAAGACACCCTCATGCGATTTCTCTTCCTGGCGGCAAAACAGACAAACCTGGTCGCCCAACCGCGCCGGCGGCTTGCGGAAGAACGATGCCCCACGTGTGTCGCCAAGCGCGGACAGCAGCGTTCCCAGCACGTCCCGGAACAAAATCGCGCTTCCCAGCGCATCTCCGAACTGCGCCAACTGCCAGCTATGGCGATGGCAAAAGCCGCGATCGTTCCGGATCTGATCGCGCAGTCCGGCGTCGTTGACGCTCTCATACAGAAAGCTGTCCATCGCGTGGCGGGTGTCTTCGATGATCCGCGCACAAACCGGACAGCCCGGTTGTTTCATCGCCTCGATGAGCTTGAAGAACCCGATGAACTTGGCCGGCGGCTCTTTCACGACGTGCCTCCGGCGTCAACGAGCCGAGCGCCAATTTCTTCCAAAGCGCCAATCGCCGCGCCGAGTCGTTCCACGTCGCCGGCCACAGCGCCGGCGTGAGTTTCTCGCTTCTTCAGGGCGGCCCGCGCGGCCCCATAGGTCGCCGCAATCGTGGCGGCCAGCCGCTCATCGAGTGAACGCCGGAAGCGGCGAAACGTCAATTCGATCTGGTCGTAAAGTTTTTCTCTCAGCTTTCCGGCGTTGTACAGGACCAGGGCTTCGATCTTGTTCCTGAACCGCCGTTCGATTCGACGCCGGCGAAGCCGCGGCGGGATGAGCATGTCGATCATGCCCGGTGAAATCGGTCCGAATACGTGCTCGTATCGGTACGTGAGCCAGAAAGGCTCGCGCGTTGCGTCAAAAGCGACGGATTTGTCCATGGGGCGATAGGGCACGTCGAATAAATCGGCGGCCGTCTTGCGGATGGACTCGACCAGCCGGTCCGTCCGCTCCTGGTGCGGGCGGAGAACCTCGGGCAGGCGCCGGTCAAAAAGTCCGATTGCCTCCTTGAATTCGCCGTCAAAGAGATCGGGGATGGCGGTTCTAAGCGCCTCCTGCAAGTCGTCCTCGTTCAACGGCTGGGCGCCAGCAGCGGCGATCGCCTGATCGAGGACTTGGTTTAGCCGATGCATGCCACGCTTGCAAAGCCGTTCGTGTTGCTCGACCAGGAATTCATGGGCTCGCTTTTTGTCGCCGGCCAAGAGGTCGTGGGCCGCGACGCCCTCTCGATGCAAGTCCTTAATTCGTTGCTCGAACGTCTTCATCCGCGACAGCAGATCTTCCAGCGGCAATTCCAAGGTCCGCAACGATAGCCGCAGCCGCATGACGACATCCGCCATGATGTCGGCTGTCTTGCGCCGTACGGCTCCCCGCAATGCGTCCATCTTTTCCCGGGCAAGAAACCCCAAAAGGTGCTGCTCGACTTCGGCCATTCCGCTCTTGCGCCACAGTTCCGGATCGCCGATGGATTTGGCCTTTAATCCATCTCTGGCGGAGACTGGAAAAACCGGCGCTTCGTGGCTTTTACCGGCCTGCTGAGAAATGACCTTTTGGAAGAACTTTGTCGCATCGTCAACTTCGGCTTGGTCCAGGTAATCGACCTTGTTCAAGACGAAGAACAACCGGCTCACGTTTGGGCGGACTTTCCTGAGAAATTCGACCTCCACCTCCGTCACCGGCGGGTCAGCCGAAATAAGCAACAAAGCCGCATCGCACTGCGGCAGGAAGTGCAGCGTCGTCTCGGTATTATGCCGGAGCGTCGAACCGATGCCGGGGGTGTCGATGAATACCACACCGTTTCTCAGAATTTCCGCCGGGTGAAACACTTGGACCCTGGCGACGCCAAGGCGGTTATGCGGGTTGCCCGATTCCGACACGAACCTGGTCAGAAATCGGCAAAGCTCCGCCGGATCGGACGCCGCAAATTCGTCGGGGGCGGCAGAGCTGCTGAATTCGACTCGCGCTCGCAGTGTGTGGCCAAATCGAATCCAAGTCGGAACCGCGGTTAGTGGCACAACGGCCGTGGGAAGCACGTTCTGGCCGAGCAGCGCATTGAGCAGGGTGCTCTTTCCGCGCTTGAATTGGCCCAGAACCGCCAGGTGGAATTGGCCGGCGGCGAGCCGGCTCTTCAATTCGGTGAGCTTCGCGGCGTCCGCTTCGTATGCCGAGCCGAGACTCTCCACTTGCCGGATCGCCTCGTCAAGAATTGGCGACAAACTCTCCACGGCCTTGGCCTCGGCATACGTCATATCGGTCTCGCTCTACGCCGTTGCACCAGGAGCCTCGCCGGCCTGATCGTGCCGATACATCAAAATGACCACGTACTCCATGGTGATCATTCCCTCCCGCACCATCGTCTCCAGGTGCGGCAGCAGCAGCTTGATCTTCTCTTCCGTATCGACGATCTCGATGACCACGGGCAAATCGGACGACATTTCCAGCAGCGCCGATTTGTGGACGACGCTGTTGGCGCCGAACCCCTCGGTCCCACGCAGCACGGTTGCGCCGGCCAAGCCGAGCTCCCGAGTCTTCCGCACGATCGCTTCATACAACGGCTTATGCTCGAAGCGGTCGGATTCGCCGATGAAAGCACGCAGCAGCACGCCGTTTTCTTGTGTCTTCATGTGACTCCCCGGTGAAATTGCGGGCATCGTGGAAAGAGGTTTGAGAGCGGCGGCAAGGTGAAGAGCGTTCGGCTGATCGAGCTTGCGCTGGCGGTACATCATGACGGCCGCGCGCTCCAGCGTGAGCATCCCGCCGACCATGATCTGCTCCAGCGGTCCCTGAACGAACTTCACGATCCTTTCAGCGCTATCGACGATCTCGACGATGACGGGAACGTGTTGAACGATGGACCAGGCTGAGCCTTGGATGATGCCGTGATACCCGGCGCCCAGGATGCCGCGAATGACGGTGGCGCCGGCCAATTTTTCCTTGCGGGCCGCTTTGATGATCCGCTGGTGGGTCGGGACGTGGGGCGCGCGATCGGCGCTTTGCAGATAAATCCGCAACAAAACTTGCTCGCCTAACAGGCTCATGCTCGCCTCGCGCTTCTCATGTCCAACGAGCCAAGATCATACCCAGGCGGACGGCCATGATTCCCACGATCAGGCTTCCCAACAGGTTCAGGATCGCCTCAAAACCGGCTCCTTCATCGGCAAGCCTGTTGGATTCGTACATGAACGTCGAGAACGTCGTGTATGCTCCGACGAATCCGACGCCAATCGCAAGGCGCGTCGTATCCGAAACGTTGTGCTTGACCACAAAGCTCAAAAACCAGCCCAAAAAAAGACTTCCGGTGACGTTGATGACAAATGTGGCAAGAGGAAAGCGCAGGTTGAGCCGCCCGATCTGCGTTGCCAGGACATATCGAAGCAATGCTCCCGCCGACCCCGCTACGGCAATCGCCAAATATCTAACAATCAGTCCGTACATAAGCTTGACCTTGCCAAAAAAAAGCCCTGACGGGCCAGGGCCTGCCAGGGAACATTTCAGCCTCCCAGCGGACCCTTGGCCCGATAGGAGTCATTGGTCCCGATTGAATCGGGACGATTGCGGCGGACTCCACCGCCCTGATCGACGAATGATAATCGCAATTCTCTTGGATTTCCAATGTATTGACTCGTAGCTGGCCGATTCTAAAATAATCGTGGCCTTGGGGATGGAGTCCCCCGTTTAACCGCCTCGTCGGCTAATGACTCCTGCTGCGGATGCCCGCAGGCGGGAGTGTGTCGAACACTGCATACCTCGCTCGTGGGCGAGGTTTTTATTTTGGTTTCGGCCGAGGAGGCGTTATGACGCACGTTTGGGCTCAAGCATCGCTCTGGCTGGCTCTGGCGCTGGTGGCGACACTTCTGTCGATTTGGTTCCGCATTGCGACAGCCCTGTCGGAAATCGTCGTCGGGACCGTGGCGCAACTGGTGATTGGCGCGTTCGTCGGCACCGCCGCACTCGGGGCGAACGAATCCTGGATTACCTTCCTTTCCGGCACCGGGGCCATTGTGCTCACCTTTCTGGCCGGCGCGGAATTGGATCCCAAGGTCTTCCGCGTCAAGTGGAGGGAAGCGACGATCATTGGTCTGATCGCGTTTTTTTCGCCGTTCTTCGGCTGCGCCGCCGTTGCACGATACGTGCTGCATTGGGGGCCGCAGGCGAGTTGGCTCTGCGGCATTGCCCTATCAACGACTTCGGTGGCCGTGGTCTATGCCGTGATGCTGGAGTTGGGGTTGAACAAGACTGACTTCGGCAAGGCCATACTGGCCGCCTGTTTCATCAATGACCTGGGCACGGTCATTTTTCTGGGTTTGGTGTTTGCCCCGTTCACGCTGCGCACGCTGGCGTTCGTGGTTGGATGCTTGGTCGTTTTTCCCCTGATTTTGTGGCTGACGCCGAGATTCTTCCGCTGGTACGGCAATCGCCCCTCGGAATTGGAAGCCAAGTATCTGCTGCTTCTGCTGTTCGGGATGGGCGCATTGGCGGCGTGGGCGGACAGCGAAGCGGTGCTGCCGGCGTACCTGATCGGCATGGTGCTGGCCGGGACGGTCGGCAAAGATCACATGTTGGTGCGACGGCTCCGCACCCTGACGTTCGGGTTGTTGACGCCGTTCTATTTCATTCGTGCCGGCTCGCTCGTTTCGGTACCGGCCCTGATTGCCGCGCCCCTGATTTTCGTCGCTCTGTTTCTGGCGAAGATGGCGACGAAGTTTGTCGGCGTCTATCCCGTCACCAGAGCGTTGGGTTATGTGAAGCTGGAGGGGTTGTACACGACGATGTTGATGTCCACGGGTTTGACCTTCGGAACGATTTCCGCGCTGTTCGGGCTGAATCACAAGATCATCACGCAGGCGCAATATTCGCACGTGGTGGCGACCGTCATTGCCAGCGCCGTGATTCCGACGCTCATCGCCAATGCCTTTTTCCTGCCTCGTTACCTGCTGCCTCGGCACTCCGAGGGTGCGCCGCCCGCTGGAGAATCCACCGCCGCTCCGGTAAAGTCTGGCCAACTGAAAATGGCCAGCGAGTGAGGAACCCCCATGTATAAAGCAATTCTCGTCGCATACGACGGTTCCACGGCGGCGGCGCATGCCTTTCATTCGGCTTTGGAACTGGCCGAGCGTTTGGGCGCCAGCTTGGGCGTGGTTTCCGTCGCGCAACTGCCGGAGCCACCCACGATGGTCGAGACCAGCGCGATTTTGGACGCGGCCAAGACGCACTACGAGAAGGACTTCAACCGGCTGCGGGCGGACGCGAAAGCACGCGCCATTGAATTGCAAACTCACGTCGCGGTCGGCCATGCCGCGGACCAGATCATCCACTATGCCGTCGAGGCCAAAGCGGACCTGATCGTGATGGGTCATCGCGGCGGAAGCCGGATGAAGGAATGGCTGCTCGGATCGGTCTCCAAGCGGGTTTTGTCATACGCGCCGTGCTCGGTTTTGATCGTGAGGTAGGCCCGCGATTTCAGGCCGCCAGCGGCCTTCGATCGCCCCCGGCGAGCGGCACTCGTACACGGTTGTCATCAGCCCACGTCTCGAGCTTCGAATTTCCCTTCCCCCATTGGCCTTGCATCGCGATAACGGCTATAACCCCGCCATGCGACGGCTGTTTCTTCGCGATTGCGCGCCCGGCGACGTGGTCGAGGACGTTTTCATCATCACTAACAAGCAGTTGGCGGCCACCTCGACGGGCAAATACTACATCAAGGCCTTCTGTTCGGACCGCACGGCCCAGATGAACGTGCGAATCTGGAACGCCACGCGCGAGCAGTTCTCGGCCATCCCCGACGGGGGGTTTCTCCGCATCCGCGGGCGCGTCGAGAACTATCAGAATAATCTCCAACTGATTATCGAGCAGATGTGGGCGGCCAAGGAGGGCTCGTTCGACATCGCGGACCTGATGCCGCATACCGAGCGCGACGTCGATCAGATGTGCGAGCGGGTGTTTGAAATATGCGCAAGCGTTCAGAGCCGGCCTCTGGCGGCGCTGGTGCGGGCCTATCTGGACGACGAGGAGTTGATGAACCGCTTTTGCCGGGCGCCGGCGGCGATGAATTTCCATCATGCGTTCATCGGCGGATTGCTGGAGCATACGTTGAACGCGATGGAAGTCGCGGATGCCGTGTGCAAGTTCTATCCCAGGCTGAATCGCGACCTGGTCGTCGCGGGGATTTTCCTGCACGATCTGGCCAAGACGTGGGAGCTTTCCTACGACAGCGCGTTCAGTTACACCGACGGGGGGCAATTGGTGGGCCATATCGTGAAGGGCGCCATTTGGGTGGAGAAGAAGGCGGAGCAGGCGGAGCAGGCTTCCGGGGAGAAGATTCCGCAATCGCTGATTGACGTCGTTCAGCACATCATTCTAAGCCATCATGGGGAGCCGGAATTCGGCGCCGCGAGGCTGCCGTCGACGCCGGAGGCGATCGCGGTTCACGTCATCGAGAACCTGGACGCGAAGCTGATGATGGCGCTGTCGCTGACGCGCGGCGAAGGAGCTCTGACCGAGTCGAACTGGACGGACTGGCAGAAGGCGTTCAGCGGGCGGTTATACCGCCCCGACGTGGCCCCCGCGGATGTGGCCCCGCCGGAAGCGTCCCCGGCGGTTGTGGCCCAGCCGGTTGTGACGCAGCCGGTTGTAACGCAACCGGCCGATGCGCGGCCAGCGCCCGCGCCGGTGGCCGCGATGAAGGTCAATAATCCCCTTTTTGAGAGCGAGCGGGCGCGCAAGCGTTGACGAAAACGGCGTTTATCACCATGACTCTGGACGGTTATCCGAGGGCGTGGATAAACTGCGTCGGCGGGGCTGTTGTTTGCTCGTAATTCTTTTGCGTTGACGGGGTTCGGAGGATTAACCTTCGGCAGTTTCCGATTTTTTCCAAGTCGGTGGGCGAGGATTTTGAATTTATCGAAAGGACATGTCATGTTGAATCTTAGGAACTGCCTGATCGCTCTTGCATGCGCGAGTTTGCTGGCGGTGACGGTTGTGGCGATCGCGGATGATGCCACAACGCAGCCGGCCGGCGCGGAGCCGAAACCTTCAGCTCGCAGTCACGTGATCGCTCCCTTCAATAAGCTGAGCGATTTGACGGACGATCAGAAGTCGAAGATCAAGGTAATTCAGGCCGAGATTGCCGACGAGGAGAGACAGCTCCGCGAGAAGGAGCGCGACGAGATCACCGGGCTGCTGACGGATGACCAGAAGAAGGAGCTTGTGGATATCGAGGCGCGCGCCGCCGCCGAGAAGAAGGCCGGCGCCGAGGAGCGCCGCGCCCAGAGCGAGGAACAGAAGGCGCAGGAGCTTAAACAGCAAGCCGAGGGCATGGGCGCCGCGGCCACCCAGCCGTCCAACGGTCAATAACCGCCCGGCATCGCGCGACGTGTGAACCGCGTCCCGGCGCACCGGGGCGCGCGGGGTGATTGCGCGAATGCGCGGCGAGCCAACTTTCAATTCTTCCGAAACTTCCAAAAGCAAGTTTGCACTTTCCGCCCAATCCCTATAATCCCCGCCCATGGCAAGCGCCGCCCCTTCCGTCCTGGACAACCTCATCGAATGCGTCCGCCCGGAATTCGAGGCCGTCCAATCGCTCTTCGACCAGGAACTGGCCAGCAATCTCGCCTGCGTCAACACGCTGTGCCGGCACGTCAGCCGATTCCGCGGGAAAATGCTTCGGCCGCTCCTGGTCCTCCTGTCCGGCAAAGCCTGCGGCAAACTCACCGATGCCCACACCGTTCTGGCCACCGTGGTCGAGATGGTTCACATGGCCACGCTCGTTCACGACGACGTCCTCGACGATGCCGAACTCCGCCGCAAGGGCGCCACCATCAACCATCTGCGCGGCAACGAGGCCGCGGTTCTTCTCGGCGATTATCTCATCAGCCACAGCTTCCATCTTTGCTCCAGCCTTGATTCCCAGTTCGCCTCGCGCGTCGTCGGCCAGACAACCAACCAGGTCTGCGAAGGCGAACTTTTGCAAATCCATCACCGCAATGATCTCGATCTGGACCAGGAAACGTATTTGCAGATCATCACCTGCAAGACGGCCGTGCTCTGCGCCTCGTGCTGTCTTTTGGGCGCGACGTTCGCCGGCGCCGACGGAACCCGCGTCGAGCTTCTGCGTGAATACGGCCAGTGCCTCGGCACCGCCTTCCAAATCCAGGACGACATCCTCGACATCGTCGGCGAGGAATCGACGGTCGGCAAAACGCTCGGCCTCGACGTGTTGAAGGGCAAGCTGACGCTTCCGATCATCCATTTCCTGGCCACCGCTCCGCTCGAACATCGCGCCCTTTTGCGTTCGCTGCTGAAGAGTCACGACGGCGACAAGGTCGAGCGCATCCGTAATTTGATTCTTCCCAGTCCGTCGGTCGAATACGCCGCCTGGCGCGCCAAATCCCTGATCTCCCGGGCCCGCGCCGCAATTGCCGGCCTGCCTGATTCCCCCTCGCGCCAAGTGCTGGACACTCTGGCCGATTTCGTCATCACCCGCCCCATGTAAGGGTTGCGTAAGTAAACCAAATATTCTTGCCTTTTTTTTGATCCCAGCGCATGATTTCCGCCGCCCGTGGGTGAGCGCATTTTGGGTGAGCGCATTTCCGAGGAGATTTAGGATATGGCTGAAGGGGCCGAGAAATTTGCCTGTGGCGGATGTCAACGCGAATTGACCTGGAAAAAGGAATTCGTCGGAAGACGGATCAAGTGCAAATTCTGCGGGCATTCGATGGCCATCCCGCCGCACCCGCTGGTTGCCGTGCCGCAACCTGAACCGACGGAGGACGAACTTTATGCCCTGTCGGATTTGGCGAACGACGCCCGCTCGGCGGCGGCGAAGTTGCCCCCGACGATCGTTCAGGCCATGGCCCCTCCCATCGCCATGCCTGCCGTTGCCGCCGCCGCCGCGGGTTCGTCGAAATCGGCCATCCCTCTGGCGTATCAGCGAGCCCCCACCGCGCGCGAACTGGCACGATCCTCGTCCGACGTCTTCATCCACAAGAAACGCGACATCCAAGTCCCCATCGCGCTGCTGATCGTCGGCGCGGTGCTATACGTCGGCTACTACGCCATCCATTACCACCTCGGCGGTTTCGCGATTCTGGCCACGGGAATCGGCCTGGCCATCATGGGGATCTTGGAAACCGGGATCCTCTTCGGCTTTGCCCTGGTCATCGCCGGTCCCCTTGGAGTCAGCTTCGGCGGCATCGGAACGGCGCTGCTCAAGTTCGCCGCCGTCGCTCTATTCTGCGACGGAATCACCACCTGGGTTGACGGTCTTTTCGCCATGTGGACCGGCGGCCTCGGCGGCGGTGGAATCTTCGGCTTTGGCGCCATGGGCCTGCCCATCGCGCTTGGCGTCTACTGGGTCACCCTCATCTACCTGTTCAGCATGGACCCCGGCGATTCATGGATGGTCGTCGTCATTCTCTGCATTTTCTATCGAATCCTTCGAGTCGTTTTGATCGTCCTTCTGCTCCAGTTCATCCTGAGCTTCGGCGGCGTTGCCAGCTCGGCCGTGGCGATTCCCTCCACCGGCGGCTCCGTCGCCACCAATCCCCAGATCGACGAAGTCAATCGGGCCAAGTCACAAAACGTCCTGCACGAAGCCCGCAAATACGTCGCCGACAACGGTCGATCCGCAGAACGTGACACCGTCAACGGCTGGTATGACGCCGGCGCCAAGAACGTGTGGTTCCAGACCGACCGCGACATCAACGGCAAAGGCAATGCCTTTCAGATGGTCGTCGAATTGCCGGATGATAAAACCGCCCGGGCCAAGTGCTTCGATCTGGCGAAAAAGTATTTTAACGACAACGGCCGGCCGGAGGAGGCCCAAATGCTCCAGGACGACGGCGACCCCTATCTTATGGTCCAGTTGCCGTAGCGCCGGTGAGGAATTGATTCACTTCTTGGCCGTCGCCACTTCCGTGGTTTCGGCCGCGGTCTGCACGGTGCATTGCTCGGGCGGAACGTCGTTGAGAATCCGCTGAACCTCCAGCATGTTCGCCACGGGACGGCCCGCGATGGCCGTGATCACCGTGCCGGCGCACACCCCCTGCTTTTTCAGCGGGCTGTCGTCCTGTATCCCCACCACCAGAATCCCGGTCCCATGCTTGACGTCGCTCATCGCCACCGGCCAGTTCGTCGGAACCGGGCCCAGGACCATTCCGCGCCAATACATCCGCTGGTTCTGGCTGGAAACGGCCAATTGCACGGGGCGTTTCACCGGCGTGACGTGGACTGCCATCCTCTTGCCATCGCGGACGACGTCGAGCGAAATGGCGCGCCCCACCGGCGCGGCGCCGACCAGCCTGACGAACCGATTCGTGTCGTCGATGGTCTGGCCGTCAATTTGAACGATCAAATCCCCGGCCTTGAGCGCCTTGGCGGCGGGCGAGCCGGCCTCCATCGATTCCACGCGGACCCCGACCTCTTGGGACAGGGCCGCGTCGTGCCGTTGAAGCGGCGTTGGCGCGGTGACCGTCACCCCCACGTAGCCGTAAACCATCTCCCGGCCCTGCTCGAGCTGCGCGATCTCATTCAGCAATTCCGGAGTGATCGACAGCGCAAATCCGATCCCGTTGGTCTGTTTCTGCGGCAGAATCACCGCCGTGTCGATGCCGATGACCCGGCCGTCCAAATCCAGCAACGGCCCGCCTGAATTTCCTGGATTGATCTGTGCGGTCGTCTGAATCAGGTTGGAGTAGAGCCGGTCTTCCTTGTTGGCTAGGCGGGGAAGCGAGCGGTCGGTGGCGCTGATGACGCCGACGCTGAGCGACATCTGCCCCTCGGTCGCCAGCCCGTAGGGGTTTCCCAGGGTGATCGCCCATTGGCCGCGCCGGCATGGGTCGGCGGCAAACCGCACGGTGGGCAAATGCGTGGCGGGGATCTTGAGGACCGCCAAGTCGCCGCGAGGATCGGCTCCGACCACCATGGCCGGGAAAACCTTGTGGTCGTCGGTGGTGACCCAGAATTGCCGCGAGTCTTCGATGACGTGCTCGTTGGTGACGAGAAAGCCGTCGGGATCGACGATGAACCCGGTGCCGATCGTCCGCGTGGTCTTGTCCAGCAGCGATTGAAGCAACTGCGGATTCATCTCATCGGCGCGAAGGGCGCCGTCGGCGGGGCTGGCCGTCTCGGCGGCGGAGATCGACACCACCGCCGGCGCGACCTGCCGGGCCACGGATTCGAATTGACCCTGAAGCGCCGTCAGGTCCCAGGCGTCGGGATCCTCCTGTTGAATGGCTTCGGACGACGCCTCCGGGCCGAAAGGCTTCGCCTGTGATCCCGACGGGGTGGCGACATCGGCTGCTGCGGCGACGCTGGTCGCGGACTTCCGCCCATGCGCCGACACGGCGAACGCCAGCGCCAACCCAGCCAATGTCACGGTCAGCACACGCCCGTGCCCAAATAGAGGATGACCCATACGAGGGCATTATCGGCCATCCGGGTGCGGACCCTTGCAATTCCTATGCCTCGACAGATTCCACGGTCGGCTTGGCAGTTACAAGGCCCTTGTTTTGCAGGACGGCCTGGCGAATTTCCTCCGCCACGTCCTTGTTGTCCACCAGGAACTGTTTGGAGTTCTCGCGTCCCTGGCCCAACCGCACGTTTTTGAAATTGAACCATGCCCCGCTCTTGTCCACGACGTTGGCCAGGACCGCCAGGTCCAGCACGTCGCCCTCGTAGCTGATGCCGTGGTCGAACATGATGTCAAACTCGGCATCGCGGAAGGGCGGCGCGATTTTGTTCTTCACCACGCGCGCCCGGGTGCGGCATCCGATGGAGACCTCCGCGTCCTTGATCGTGCCGGTCCGCCGCACGTCGATGCGGACGCTGGAATAAAACTTCAGCGCCCGGCCGCCCGGGGTCGTTTCCGGGTTGCCGAACATCACCCCGATCTTCTCGCGAATCTGGTTGATGAAGATGACGGTTGCCCGGCTCTTGGAGATTGCGCCGGTGAGCTTTCGCATGGCCTGGCTCATGAGCCGGGCCTGCAAGCCGACGTGGGTGTCGCCCATTTCCCCCTCGATCTCCGCGCGGGGAATGAGAGCGGCGACGGAGTCGATGACGATCACGTCCACCGCGTTGGAGCGCACGAGAAGCTCGCAGATTTCCAGGGCCTGCTCGCCGGTATCGGGCTGCGAGACCAGCAGATCGTCCAGCCGAACCCCCAGCCGCTTGGCCCAGGATGGATCCAGGGCATGCTCGGCGTCGATGAACGCCGCCACGCCGCCGGCCTTCTGGGCGTTGGCGATGATGTGCAAGGTCAGGGTGGTTTTGCCGCTGGATTCCGGCCCGAAAACCTCGAGCACCCGTCCGCGCGGCACGCCATTGCCGCCCAGGGCGATATCCAGGCTCAACGAGCCGGTGGGAATGCCGTCCACGGTGGCTCTTATATCGCCATCGAGCCGCATGACGGCCCCTTTGCCGAACTGTTTCTCGATTTGCTGAACCGCGCGGGATAGGGCCGATTCGCGGGCCGAATCGTGTCCAGCGGCCTTTGGGACCGCCGGCTTGGCCGGCTCCTTCACTTCACGCACAACGGGCTCGCGAACAACGGTTGCCGACGACGCGGGCTGGTCCTTCTTCGCGTCCGTCTTTTCGAGGGACTTGATCACGGGAGACTCCTTTTCCGCCGGGTATCTTGGTCAGCCGGCGATATATTACGGTGACTTAAAGCGGGCGAATGCGACGGCGAAACCGCCATCGGAACAAGCCCCGCCAACTGAACTCGACGGAAGTCACCATACCGTCCCTGTTCAGTGTTTGTTCGGTATAGTATCAAGCATCGGCGCGAATGCAAATGGAAATGCAGGAAAAATCTTTCGAATATTCTGACCCTGAAATCTTCTATTCAACCAATGAGAAACTGGCGATACGTCCATACATCGGTCCATCGCGGTCCAATCGGCTTTCGATCAATGCGAATCCGTCGATCTCGCACCGGCATTCACCCAACCCCGCCCCTGCTTCCGCGACAGCGGAGCGCACCGACGCCCCCACTCGATCCTTCACCCGCGCCAAAGTCACGTGCGGCGACCAGCGGCGTCCCTCCAACGGAAATCCGGCCGCGTGACACGCCTGCTCGATCGCGCTCTGAAGCTTCGCGCAGTTTCCCGCTTCATCCTCCAACGCCGCCGCCACGATGCGGATCGGGCCGTGCGGCGGAAAGCAGACAACTTGCGCCGTCGCAAGTCGGATCGGCTCGGGCAGTGGAATTGCCCGCAACTGCTCGATGACCTCCGGTAATTTCGAATCGTCGGTTTCCCCCAGGAAGTTCAGGGTGAGGTGCAACTGTTCGGGCCGGCTCCATTTTGCCTTGAGAATTGGACGCAATAATTCCTGCATCCCTTGCAGATGCCGGCGAACGTGGTCGGGAAGTTCGATGGCGATAAAAAGGCGCATGCGTGCCGCCGTCAAAAACTCATCGCCGATTTGAATTTCTCCCATCGTTCGTCGATCTGCTCGCGCGTGGCGGCGGACAGGCCGGCCAGGGAGAAATCCGAAATCGTGAAGCTGGCGACGACCGTGCCGAACGCCAGCGCCCGTTTCAACGTGGCGGGGGTGAGATTTCCTTGGGTCACCAGGTATCCCATCATTGCGCCGGCAAAGCTGTCGCCGGCGCCGGTGGGATCGACGACTTTGTCGGCCGGATAGGCCGGCAATACGAACGTGTCGCGCTCGCTGACCAGCAGACAGCCGTGCTCGCCCTTTTTGACGACGACGAATTTCGGCCCCATCTTCAGGATGTCCCGGGCGGCGACGATCACGTTCTTCCGGCCCGTGAGCAGCCGGGCCTCCCCGTCGTTCAACACCAGCCCGTGGATATTGCCCAGCAATTTCTCCAAATGTGCCCGTTCGGTCTGAATCCAGAGGTTCATGGTATCGGCCACGACCAGCTTGGCCGATTTGAGCATTCCCAGCGTCTCCTGCTGAAGGGCCGGGTGCGTGTTGGCGAGGAAAACGAACTGGCTGTCCAGGAATTCCGGCGGGATTTTCGCCGCCCGCTCGGCCAGGACGTTCAGATCGACCTCGACGGTTTCGGCCTCGTTCATGTCCTTCAGATAAGACCCATGCCAGCGGAACGTCTTGGAGCCTTTGCGGATTTCCAGTCCGGCCGTGTCGATATTTTTTCCCTGGAAGACGTCCAGCAGCGGCCTGGGGCAATCCTCGCCGACGACGCCGACCAGACGCACCGGCGTGAAGAACGACGCCGCGTGCGAGAAATAGACCGCCGATCCGCCGATGACGTCCTGCCGAGACCCGAACGGCGTCTCGACGGTGTCGATTCCGATGGAGCCGGTGACAAGTAAGGACATGGAAGCTCCGGAAAAAACAAATTCGAAATTCGAAATTCGAATGACGAATCACATTGGAAATTCGAATGACGAAACGGTCTTTGTTTCGAATTTTGAATTTTGAATTTGATTCGTCATTCGAATTTCGAGTTTCGAATTTCCATTATTCCTTCCCATCCTGTCACCATTCGGTTGTCCTGTCCAGCGCCGCCGAGCTAAGATATCTCCCCATGCCTCCTCCCGCCTACCTCCGCCCGTATCTCGATGCCGTTCAGCGGCACGGGGCGAAGTTTGAATCGCTGCTCTGGGCCAATCCGCCGGCGCAGGCGGCGCGGTTTGCGGCGCTGGCGCGGGGGTGCGAGCTGGAAGGGCGGGTGGTCCTCGACGCGGGCTGCGGCCGCGGGGATTTTCTCGACTATCTGCTGGATCAGGACATCCATCCCATCCGATACATCGGCATCGAAGCCGTCGAAACCCTGGCCCAGGCGGCCGAGGCGAAAAATCCGCCCGACGCGGTCGTTGTGCGAGGAGATTTCATCGACAACGCGGCTCTGCTCGACCAAAACGCGCACGTCATCGTCTTCTGCGGATCGCTGAACACTCTCGGGGCCGGCGACTTTTACCAAACCCTCCGCCTCGCCTGGCATTACACCCGGAGCGAGCTGGCGTTCAATTTCCTCTGCTCCCCGCGTCTGGCATCAGGCAAGCATCTCACCTGGCACGCCATCGCCAACGTGCGCGAGTTCGCCCACGCTCTGACCGCCGACGTGGCCCTCGACGATACCTACCGTGACGGCGATTGCACGATGGTGATGAGGAAAGCGAATTGAAGACAACCGTTTAGCGGCCGCGCTAGTGAAGACCTGAAAGCCGCGCCAAACGCTCGTACAGCGCGGCGGCGGTTCGGGCGCCGGCGTGCAGGCAGTCCAGGTCGAATTTCTCGTTGGGAGAATGCACCCGATCGTCCGGCAAGCCGAATCCAACCAGCAGCGTGTCGATCCCTAAATTCGATTTGATGAGATCGACGACCGGCACGCTGCCACCGCTGCGGATCAGGGCGGGGCGCACGCCGAAGCCCAACTCGACCGCCTCGGATGCCAGTTCCATGGCCAGGCTGTGCGTCGGCACGAGAATGGCCGGCGTATCGCTGTGGGGAATCACCTCGATCGCGGCATACTTTGGACACCGTTGCCGCATCGCTTCCGTGAACGCCTCGCGCACGGCGATGGGGTCCTGGTTGGGAACCAGGCGCATGGAAACCTTCGCGGAGGCCTTGGAGGGGATGACCGTCTTGGCGCCGGGGCCTTGGTATCCGGAAGTCAGGCCGTTGATATCGCACGTCGGCCTTGCCCAAGTCCGCTCCAGAACGCTGTAGCCGGCTTCGCCATGCAGAGCGGGCAATCTCAAATCGGCGGCATACTGCTTCTCGTCGAAAGGCAGCTTGGCCCACGACGCGCGTTCTTCGGCCGTCAGGGGGACCACCTTGTCGTAAAACCCCGGGACGTTCACGCGCCCGTCGCGGTCGTGGAGCGTCGCCAGCAATTCGCAGAGCACGTTGGCGGCGTTGGGCACGGCCCCGCCGAACAGACCGCTGTGCAGATCGTGGGACGGGCCGGTGACGACGATCTCCACGTAAACCAGACCGCGCAAGCCGACGGAGATGGCGGGGATTCCGCGGGCGAACTGGTTGGTATCGCTGATGACCGCGACGTCGGCGCGAAGGAAATCGCGATGGGAGCGCACGAACTCGGCGAGATTGGCCGAGCCGATCTCCTCCTCGCCTTCGATCAACAACGTGAGATTGACGGGCAGTCCCGCGTGCGCCTGCCAGGCCAGGATCGCCTCGACGTGCGCCCAGACCTGTCCCTTGTCGTCGGCCGCGCCGCGGGCGAAAATCGCGTTGTCGCGCACGGTGGGTTCAAACGGCGGGCTGGTCCACAACTCCAGCGGCTCGGGGGGTTGAACGTCATAATGGCCGTAAAGCAGGACGGTGGCCCGGCCGGCGACGTGCTTGTTTTTCGCCACGACAATCGGAGCCCCGCTTCCAGCGCCGGTGGGCATGATCTTCACGTCCAGCCCGCCAAACGCGAGATGGTCGGCAAGCCATTGGGCGCATCGCCGCATGTCCGGTTTGTGCTGGGGCTTGGTGCTGACGCTGGGAATGGCCAGGAATTCCTTGAGCGCCGCCACCGCCTGCTCGCGCCGGGAATCGATGGTTTGAAGAACGGCCTGAAGCATTCGGGCAGATTACCCGCCGCCGCCGAATCGCTCAAATCTGTTTAATGCCCCGGATGCCGCAGGGGATACACCGTGCAGAAATACATCACCAGCAGCGCTCCAATCCATATCGCGAAAATCACGCACAACACCCTGAACAAAACGGGGCGCGGCACCAAGCGCGGGGGCAGCTTATTGATCGGCGTTTTCCCTTTGGCCGGGGGTTTCAACATTTCGTCGGAATGTGGTAGGCGGATTCAAATGCCTTCGTGAAGTCGTAAACGTTGCGGAAATCGTCGATGGTGTCGTCGGGGGTCGTGGACATCGCCTCGTGACGGGCCAGGCTGAATACGATTCGCCCGAAATCCAGCGTGCAGGTGATGTTCCACTTGCGAAGGACGGTCTGGGCCAGAAATCCCCACTGCTTGGTCGCCAATTCCCGCAATCCATGGCACAACTGCTGCCCGGTCACGTGCCTGCCGATGCCCGGCTTCAGCGCCGGCCCGAATACCCGGCACACGGTATATGCCAGACCCCGTTGCACGAACTCGTAGGCCGCGATCGGATACACCCCAAGGTCGTCGGCCGCGCGTTCCAGGACAATCGGCTGTTCCATTTTGTCAGACGGAGGCATGGCGGAAAGTCTAACAAGATCGATGTCAATTGGCCAATAGGCAAGGGCGCCCTTGACCGAAGATTTTCCCCCGCTCCTCCAACCCGAGATTTATTGTCGAAAGCCATTGCCGAAGGGGAGAAATATACGGCTGATTTGCTATGATGGGGAAATGCATGGTCGAACTCTTTTGTGCGCGGGAATTTCCGTATTGGGATTGGGCTTGGGAATAATGGGTTGCGACATATCGCCGCCGGAGGTTTTCGATCCGCGGTTGATTCAGCAGGATGAGCGCACCAACGTCGGCCAGGCCAAGCCCGAGTCGCTTCGTCCGCTGCCAACCACGCGGGAGGACGCCTTCACGGACATCGGTCCGGAGGGTGAATCGAGCGTGAACGGCCAGGCCGTTCGTCCCACCACCGGGCCGGACCTCGACACCGAGCCCATCGTCCGCATGGGACTGCATGAGATCATCCACCGCGCCGTCGCCAACAACCATGACGTCAAGGTCGCCGCCTACCAGCCCGCCATCGAAGGCGCGCGGGTGATCGAGGCCCTGGCCAATTTCGATCCCGTTTTCTTCACTAATCTTCAATACCAGCAAAAGCACGAGCTTAACGCCGGCACCATCTACAACAGCTTCAGCGGCGGTTCGCCGTACACCAGTTTCATTCTCGATTCCGACTTGGGCACGCTGCAAACCGGCGTCCAGCAGAACCTCTCCAGCGGTGGGCAGCTTCAACTCCAATATCAAGCCACCTACAACTGGTTCCTTCCCCAGCAGACCCAGTACAGTCCGTTTTACGAGAACGATCTAACGCTTTCGCTGACGCAACCGTTGTTGCGAAATTTCGGCTACGACACCAACCACGCACAGATCGTCATCAACCGGCTCAACCAGAAGGTCAGCCGCCTGGAGTTCCGCAAAGCCGTCGAGCAAAACGTCGCGGACATCGAAAAGGCCTACTGGCAACTCGTCCAGGCCGAGCGCGACATCCGGATTCAGGAGCAGCTCATCGCCCAGACCGAGCAGACGTACGACGTCCTGTTCAACCGGATGCAGCAAAAGATCGACGTGAGCCCCCTCCAGGTCGCGCAGACGCAGACGCAGCTCGAGCTGCGCCGCAGCCAGTTGATCCAGTTTAAGGCGCTGGCCCGCGATTCGTCCGACCAGATCAAGGGGCTGATGAGCGATCCGGAATATCCCGTCAGTTCCAGCGTGCTCATCCTGCCCGCCGACGATCCGGTCGAGGAGCCGATCGACTTTGACCTCCAGGACGAAATCAACACCGCCATGGAAAACCGGCTTGAGTTGGGCGAACAACAGTTGAAGGTGGACGCGGCCGCCGTCACCGTCGGCGTGGCCAAGAACAACCTGCTCCCGCAATTTGATTTCGTCGGCTCGGTGGGTCCCCAGAGCGTCTCCGGCGATTTCGGACCCACCATCACGGGCCTGGATTTCTCCCACGTCGATTTCACCGTCGGCTTCAAGCTACAGATGCCCATCGGCAACCGGGCCGCCCGCGCCATTTACCAGCGGTCTCTCTACCAGCACATGCAGACCATCGAGCAGTATCGATCCTACATCGAGTCAATTTCCGTCGACGTGAAAACCGCCGCTCGGGCGGTGCAGACCACGTGGGAGGTGACCCGCTCCAGCCGCCGGTCGCGATTTGCCGCCGAAGACGCCCTGACGCGCATCAACACGCGCGAAAAGAGCGGCGAGCCGCTCACCCCGGAATTCGTTCAGCTCAAATTGCAGATTCAGGACGCCCTGGCTGAATCGCGCCAGAACGAAGCGCAGGCCATCTCCAATTACAACATCGCCCTGGCCACACTGGAAAGAGCCAAGGGCACGATCCTGCGCTATGACAACGTCGTGTTGCAGGAAGACCCGCTGAAGCTCCAGGGGAACAGCATGGTGCGTTAGCGGTGAATCAGTCCGAAAGCCGAGGCAGCTTGCTGCCTCGGGCCTTTCACCCCACCATCGCCTCTGCCATTTCCGTCCTGCTCAGCGAATGCTGAGCCTTGTGCACCGGCATCCAGCGCGAAGCGATCAACTGAAAAATCGCCACGGCCAGCATTCCGATGAACACCCAGTGCAATCCGCCGTCGATGATCCAGCCGGCGGAGTGCAGGATCGCCGGCGGCAGGTGGGCGCGGGTGTGCGGATCGAGCAGGGACGCCGGCGTTACGCCGGAGGATTCCAGGCCAAGCAGTCTCGGGCGGGTGATGATGTTGAACACCGCACCCAAAATTCCGATGCCCATCGATCCGCCGGCGGTGCGGAAAAATTGAATGCTGCTGGTCACGATCCCCCGGCGTTGCCAGCTCACGGCGTTCTGGGCGGACAGCAGAAAACTCATGGCACACGGCCCGAATCCCAGACCGGTCAGGGCGAGCACGGCCGCCAAAACGTGTTTTGACACGCCGATCGCCGTACATGCGAGCAGCCCGCTGAATCCCATCACGATGATCGCCGAGCCGAGCATGGACGTATTTCGGAATCCCCATCGGACGACCAGCGGGGCGGCGACGATTCCGGAAGCGGCCCAGGTGAGCATGACAGGGGTGACGACCCATGCCGCCGAGCCCGGTCCGCCCCCAAGCACGCCCTGGACGTACAGCGGCACGAAGGTGTCGAGGCTCAGGAATCCGATGCCCATCAGACAACTCCCCAGCAGCGATGGGCCGATGGATCGGTTCATCAGCAAATCCACCGGCATGATCGGGTTGGCGGAATGACGCTCATTGACGATGAAGAAGATCGTGGCGACGGTCGCCACCGCCCCGAGCGCCAGCGACACGTTCATCGGCCAGCCGCCCGGCCCCAGACGCGACACCAGCATCAGCAGCGCCATGCACCCCACGCCCAGCGACGCGATCCCCGTCAGGTCCAGATGCACGGATCGCGGTTTTTCCTGATCGTGGTAATATCGCACCAGCACCAACATACCCAGCAATCCGAACGGCAGGTTCACAAAGAAGATCGACTGCCAGCCCAGCGTGACCACGAGGAACCATCCCAGCGCCGGCCCGGCAAGCGATGCCGTCCCCCACACCGCGCTGAAAAGCCCCTGAATCCGGGCTCGCTCTTCCAGGGTGAAAATGTCGCCGAGAATCGTCAAAACCACCGGCATGATCCCGCCCGCGCCCAGCCCCATCAGACCGCGGTAGGCGATCAATTCCGGCATCGACCGCGAACTGGCCGCCAGCAACGAACTGACCGAGAATAACGCGATCGCGAAAAGGATGATCCGCTTTCTTCCCAGCGTATCGGCCAATCGGCCATACAGCGGCATGCTCACCGTGCAGGCCAGCAGATAAATCGAGGCCACCCACGAATAATGTTCCAGCCCATGCAACGACCCGATGATCGTCGGCATGGCGGTGCTGGTCACCGTCTGTTCCATGGATGCCAAAACCATGACCAGCATCAGGGCGGCCGTCACCCATCTTCGATCCAGCTTCGGCCGGGTCTTGCCCGTCGCCACGATCTGCACGGGCGAAGCCGGCACCATGTCCACCGGCACCGCCCCGTTGCCCCCATGCCCCGCCTGAGGCGCAATCCGGGGAGTGCCCGGCATCGTCTCCATACACTCCGGGCAACCATCCATTGGCGTACAATGTCCTTCCAATTTAATCGTCATTAGTCATTGGTCATTGGTCACTTGTCATTGGCTGTGACACGCGCTAGTAGATCGGAGAGTATAGGCGAAGGGGATGATCCGCGGCGATTAACCGACCTGCGGTCTGGAATCGGTCGCCCTCAGCCGGTAGAGCCTCGCAATTTCCCCGTGGAGCCGGCGGGCTTGCCCGCCGTATTGAATTGATCCACATCTCGCCGCAAAAGCAAAAATATCTCAAAATGGCCCACCGGCGCGCAGCACGCCGGCGACCCACTGAATCGGGTGCAGCGCGCTGCGGCCGGCGCCGTCTCTGATCTGTTGCCGGCACGAAGTTCCCGGGGCCAACACGATGGTTTGGGGCGAAGCCTGTCGAACGGGTCCGAAAACCGAAAGCTCGCCGATCCGCATCGACAAGTCGTAATGATCCGCCGTGAACCCGAACGACCCGGCCATCCCGCAGCAGCCCGATGGCAGCACCGTCAACCGCTCGCCGGCCAATCGCCGCAGCAGCGCCGCGCTCGTCTGGTCGCCCCACAACGCCTTCTGGTGGCAATGGCCGTGCAGCAACAGCGCCGGCCCGCCCGCGCCGGGCAACGAAGGTTTTTCCGGGTGTTCGTCCCAGAAGCGATCAATGAAATCCTCGACCATCATCGCCTTGCTCGCCAGGCGACGCCGAAGATCCATGTTCGTCGCCAGCCGCAGTTGCAACCAATCGTCTTTTATCGCGCTGAGACAGGACGGCTCGCAAACCAGCACCGCTTTCACGCCGTCGTCGAGGATGGATTCACGCAGGTCGCCGAGGGTTCGATCGGCCGATCGAATGGCGCCGGCCAACAGCCCCGTCGATATCATCGCCCGGCCGCAGCATCCGACGTGCGGCAATTCCACCGCGTATCCCAGCGATTCCAGCGCCTCCACGGCGGCGCGGCCCACCTCCGGCTCGGTGTATGCGCTGAAGCAGTCGGCAAACAATACGACCCTGGGCCGTCCCGCGCCCGCCGCGCGATCGCGCCTGGGCAGCATGCGGTAAAGCGACCGTTGAAAGCGGGGCAAGCTTCGCCGCGACGACAGCCCGAGGAGCCGGTTCGCCGCGCCGCGCGTCGGGCCCCAGCCTGCCAGCGCGTTAAAAACACCCGGCGCCAGCGAACCCAATCGATTCACCACGCGAATGTGGCCGAACACGCGGGCGCGCAGGGGAATGGTTCCATTCAACTTATAGCGCTGGGCCGTGTATTCCGCTTTGAGCTTCGCCACGTCGACGTTGCTGGGGCACTCGGTCTTGCACGCCTTGCAGCTCAGGCATAGATCAAGCGTTTGCAGCGTATCCGGGTCGTCCCATGCCGGTGCTTGCCCTGTAATGGCCAATCGCAGGGCGTTTCCGCGGCCGCGCGTGGAATGCCGCTCGTCAAGCGTCGCCCGGTAAGACGGACACATGGTTCCCCCAAATGTCTTGCGGCAAAAGCCGGCGCCGTTGCACCGTTCCACCGCGCCGCCAAAACCATCCTGATCCGAATAATCAAAGTAAGTCTGGACCTCCGCCGTTTTGAAATCGCCCGCCTGGGCGTTTACCCGAAGATTCTCGGTGATGCTGCCGGGATCGCCCGGCTGAACGATGATTCCCGGATTGAGAATCCCCGCCGGATCGAAGACCTTTTTGATCTCGGCAAACGCCTCGATCAATTGCGGTCCGTAGAACGTCTCCAAAAGTGGTCCGCGAGCGCGGCCGTCCCCGTGTTCCCCGGACATGACGCCCCCGCATTCGCGCGCCAACTCCGCCACCTCGATCGCGATGTCGCGCATGGATTGAAGGTCCTTGGCGTCGTGCAGGTCAAGCATCGGCCGCACGTGCAGAACTCCCACCGAGGCGTGCGCATAATAGGCCGCGGACGTCCCGTGCTCGGCGACGATCCGGCGGAACCCTTTGACGAACCTCGCCAGGTTTTCCACGGGGATCGAATTGTCCTCGACGAAAGTCACCGGCTTGCGCGTGCCGGAAACGTTGTGCAACAGCGCCTCGCCGGATTTGCGCAGCGTCCAGGCCCGGAGCATGGACCCGGAATCCCGATAAACCGCGATTGCCGAGTTCGGAAGGATCGCCCGCAGCGCATCGAACCGCGAATTGAGCTGATCCACCGATTGTCTGTCCGGCCGCTCCGCCTGATATTCAACGTACAGCGCGGCCTTTGCGCCAGCGCCCCGGTCCTTTGGGATCAGATCGGCGTACGGCCGGCATTCGGTGTTGTTCCGAGCGGCGTCGAGCACCACGTCATCCAGCAATTCGATGGCCGACGCCCCGCTGGCCAGGATTGCGGGCACGGATTCAATGGCCGCCTCGACCGATTCGAACGCCGCGATCGCCAGCCCCCGCGCCAACGGCGTCGGATGCAGCTTTAGCTTCGCCCCAACGATGACCGCCAGCGTCCCTTCGCTTCCGCATATCAAGCCGGAAAGATCAAGGTCCTCGGCCCCCACCCCGCGGTCCAATTGGCTCAGAATCAGGTCCAGCCCATACCCCGCATTACGCCGAATCAGCCTGGGAAATTTGCGGCGAATCTCGTCGGCGTAACGCTGAACGATCAATAGGACCTGCTCGGCAAGCCGCAACGCCGCCGCATCCCGCCGACCCGCCCCCGCCTCCAGCCAAGTCTCCTGGCCGGTCGAGAGAACCACTTGAACTCCCGCTAGATTTTCGCTGGTCCGGCCATACCGCACGGAACGCGCCCCGGCCGCGTTATTGCCGATGCAACCCCCGATCGACGCCTGAGCCATCGACGCCGGGTCCACCGCGAAAAAAAGTCCGGTTCCCCGCTCGGCCAACGCGCGGTTCAATTCGTCGATCGTCACGCCCGGCTCAACGTGGCAACTTTGGCCCTCCACGTCGATGCCCACCACCCGGCGAAAGTTCGGCGACAGATCGAAGACAACGGCTTGGTTGACCCCTTGACCCGCCAGGCTCGTTCCCCCGCCACGCGGCAACACCGCCACCCCGTGCTCCCCGCAATACCGCATCGCTCGACGCACCCCCTCGGCATACCGCGGCAACAACACGCCGATCGGCTCAACTTGATACAGCGACGCATCCGTCGCGTACAGAAGCCGATCATGTTGATCGAAACGAACCTCGCCAACGTCCAACGTCCAAGCCCGACAAGTCCGCCGCAATCGCCGTGTGGCACGGGCGTCCCGCCCGTGTCTGAACACCATGGGCGAGACGCCCATGCCACGCCTTAGTCATTCGGCACCGTGACCGTTTTGAGGAACCGCGAATTGGGATCGCCATTGATGGCACTGCGATCGACAATGAAGGCGTAACGGCGGGTAATCATGGGCTGGGCGAGCGACTGGCTTGGATTGCTGGGATTTGTCACGCCCACGTTCTGCCAACCCTGGACCTCGATGTAAACGGTGAACGTGTCGGATCGCGTCGTGATGAGATTGCTGATGCGGGAAAGCATCGCGAAATCAGATTGATAATCCTCGGCTACGCCGCTGGCGGTGCCCGGAGTGCCCGTCGCGCTGGGGAATAATGGATCGGGTGGGCTTAGTAATCCGTTGAGGCTGCTTACTCCGCTGGCTCCTCCGCCGTTGGCTATTGCTAGATGGCCTTCGGCATTTTGGAAGCCGGTCGTGCTGCTCGCGACATAGGCGCCAGTAGAGTAATAGTCGATTACGGAATTAAGATCATAGATTGATGTAAATGGTCCGTGCGCTATGCGCCACGAGACAATGGCCTTGGCGAGACTCTCATTGTGTGCCACATAACCGGTATCCTCGTTTTTTGTGACCATCGGCAACATGCTCAGCACTTTCCATGAGGCGGTGTTGATGTTGACAAGTCCTTCGACGCCCACGTTTGCCTGTGAGCTTTGGTCGGGCGCCGTGGCATCGGCGACAAGCACCTGAGAGGGCGCGGGAGTCGGCGGCGGCGCCGCCGCCGGATATTTATATATGTTCGGCACTGGCGCCGGGGTGGCGTCGTTGTAATTCACAACGTCGTTGATATTCGGATCGAAATTCGGCATCTGGGCGTCGCTGGGCGACTGGACCGTCAGGTAGGCATAAAGATTTCTGGTCCACGCGTAATAATCGGGCTGTGTCCAGCCGGCTGTCGGAGTAGGACGAGCCTGGATGGGACAGAATCGGCCGATGTTCTCGAGCTTTTGATCCGCAGAATCACCCGAATCCGAATACGTCGCATCGGCAAAAGAACAATCCTTGGGCAGCGAATTGAGCTCTACAAAATCTGACGGCTCAGGCGCCTCGTTTGCCAGCGAGATTTGATAAGCCCCGATATACGGGACATCCAATAGGTCTCCATTTCGCGCAAACGTGCCAAACGGCCACTGCTGCGGTCCCGAGCCGTTGGTGTTAGTAATCGCCACCGTCTGACCGTTGGCCCCGGATAGAGCGGGATACAAAAGAGGATTTGGCCAGTGGCTACTGAACCCGCTCGTATTGCCGGGCGCCAAAAGGTTGTACACCTGAATCGGAGGAAAATTGTTGGTGTAGCATGCCGTTGTGGCATCTTGGCCGAATAAGGGTGTTGCGGTGCTGGGACCGATCCACGTCGCCGCAGGCTCTTGGTCGGTTCCGGTGTTGGCTTCTCGTTGTAGGGCGGTCACAGTATACCTGCCGGGATAGACCTGTTTGAACCACGTCGTCTGAGCAGCGCCTTTAATTCGAACGTAACTCCATGCAGTGCTGGGGCCGCTCGCTACGACCTGCAACCCGGTAAAGTCGTACGAGTCCACCGGCACCAAATCGTAAAGATTCGGCGCGATGCTTGACCCTTCCGTGAACGTGTTCAGCGGATCACTAGAGGACGTAAACGCGCCGTCGCTACGGCGCGGACGGAGCAACACGAATTCTCCGCCGGGCGAGGTGGGAGGCGCGGTTTTAGTGTACGTCGCTCCCGTCGTGCCCTGAATGAGGAGTTGGAGACCCGGAACATAGACGTCACATGTATTCGGCGAGCTTGCGCCGAGCGGACCATACCAAATGCCGGTTTGCGCTGGCGTAGTCGCTGGGGAGCCGGTCATGAATTGGGCGCTGGGCGGTCGTGATGTCGCGTCTCCTGTCGCCGCAGTCTTACCATTCGCGTTGTAGTTTTCCAGGAGCGCGTATCCATGTGCCGGAACAATGATAGTCCCCGCGGGCGGTACGGCATAATCGTAGACTGGATTACCCGGGGTGCTCTTGAGGGGATCAGGTCTCGGATCGTTCTGTGCCTGCATTTGCGTTGTCACGGAATTCGGAGGGGCGATGACGGAAAGCGCGGGTAGCCCCGTGTTTGTCACGAACGTGAGTCTGGGATATCCGCTGCCGCTTCCCGACCGATTGACCATTCCAATCTGCCAATTGGTCAGGACCATGGGTGCTGAATACGGGTTGTACAACTCAATGGCGACATAGCCCTGGGGAGTGCTAGGTGTCTGGTCAGCGTTTGCGTAGACTTCGCTAATGAAGGGCTGCGGCGCATTGCTGTACACGCGAGCCATCACGGGCGTGGTGGCATTCCTGAACACCGCAATATTCGCGTAGAGATAGACCGTGCGGCTGATCACGTTTTGCGAGTTGTCGCGCAGCCCCAACACATTCACGGCGGCGAGCGCCGCCCGCAGGAGCATAGTATTCGCGGGACTCAAATTCGTTGCTGAATTGGATTGACCGGTAGAGTAGGTAGGATCACGCAACGGCGAGCGGAATTGGTGCTGTGGGTTTGGAGTGCCGTACGCTCCAGAATCCGGCCAATATGGATTAGCATCGACAACGGTATCCGCGCCGAAGGGAGTTTGCCCCGTCGGGTTCCCCGACATTACGGACCAGAACGCGCGATAAAGCTCGCGGAACGTAGCCGTATTGACATTGGCCTTCACCGGTGATTTAGTCCAAGGCTGGAATTGCCAAGCAATATATAGGGGTTGCCCGGAAGCATTCGGCGGGAGATTTGCAAGCGTCGGCGCGACGGCGCTGTTGTTAGCGCCTAAGCTCGGCGGAACGACCCACATATATGTATAACCGTCCCCACCGACAACGATGTCGTTAAACTTGTAGGTGGTATTTTGGGGGGCGGTGTTGGGGCTCCACCTTCCGCGAAAATGCGTGTAATTTGAGGGCCCCGTGCCGTAAGGGAGCATCATGCCTGGAATTACTCCCGTTGGAGGCGGATTGATGGCGGAAAAAGGGTCCAGTGGCTCGCCGGTGTTATTCGTGTTTGAATCGTAGACCGGGGTAATGTAATTCGAGACCGGATTCCGCGAGACAAGTAACGGGCGGATGGGCTGTGCGCCAACGACGGGCGGAGCGCTGTCGTAGTTGAAATTGTCATTGAACCAAGTGGTCACGTCCGTTGTGGGATTGCTGCCGTAGGGGAGAGATTGGTAAAACTTCGCCGGCGAACCTGGCGAACCTCCCACGGGGGCCTGATAGTATGCGAGAGAGAACGGCAGCAGATTTTCACTGACGCCTGCGGGAATTCCCGAGAGGACGGTGTCAGGACGAACGAGACAGAAACGATACGCCAGGGCAGCTTCGTCCGAGAGCGGCAAAGCCTGACATCTTGTTCCGTTTGCGTTACCGTTGAAACCGGGATTTGATATCCGCCGAATCAACTGGTTGTAGAGCAGATCGCCTCCAGTTGAGAATTGGAAGTCCGATCGCGCGAGGGGCAATGTAGGGCTCGCAGCGCCCGGCGCCGCGTCGGCTAGCGGACCTAAACTGGCCAAGGCCCCAATGCGGTATGCGTTGAAATTGGCGAAATTGGTGGTGAGGTCGTTCTTATTGAGAAGCTCATAACCACCAACTCCACCCAAACCAACGCTGGACGGAAACAGGGCGTAATAGTTGCTGCCGCCGGCGGTAAGCGCACCGCCGGTGATCGTGTATTCATAGTCGCGGCTAACGGCCGTGCTCATGTTAACGGCGGAATTGTTGTCGATGATGCGAACGCCGGCATACCACGTCAGGCCATCCAGCGTCGCTCCGGGGATGCGGAACAACAGACAATCGGCGATGCCATCGCCGTCGGCATCGCCGGCGACGAGTGGAGGACCGCCGCCATAGTCCAACGCGGGCACATATATCGGATTAGCGGCGGTGCCCAGTTTTTTGAAATCAGGCATCAAATTTGCGCCCATTGTTCCCGCCAGCGTGGCGCCGGGATTGAGCGTTGGCATGCTGGTTCCATCGGGCGATTCGAATGGCGTTCCAAGGATTGATGTCGGCGTGGTGCCACCACTCGGCGGAGCCATCTGTGAGATATTGGGCCAGTAGGCGGTCAGTAAGTTTGGAGTGATATTACCAGAGACATAGCCGCCATCTGGAGTCGGAATCCTGTCGGCCAACCAAGCTTGAGTCAAAGCAGAAGTCGCTCCGGGGACGTGTGTAATCAACGTCCATCCGGTGGCCGTCGAAGTAGGCGATGGCGCGCCCGTGGGCGTCTTGGTCGCCACATAGTAATAAGTTGGCGTCGCGGGCGGGCCTACGGTTGCGGCGACGCTGACAATGTCGCCGACATTATAGGTTAGGCTGGGATTGTTGTAGGGTCCATTGGGATTGTAAGTCCCTTGATAGACGCTATGAACATTTTGGGTTGGACCAGGGTCGATTCCCTCAAGATTTCCAAAATTGTCGTTCAGGTCATCGACGATGGTGCCTTCGCAGACTTTGGAGATGCCGCTGAGGACGGTGTCGACGTCGGAGTTCAGGACGTTCTGGGCGGAGGCGACGCGGGCGGAACGCGTGGTCGAGATGTAGGCCGCGCCGAGAATGGCCAGCAACAGAAGCAGGACAATGACGATGATTAATACGGACCCCGGGCGGGCGTTACGAAGCCGGCGGTCTATGGCGACGAGAATGGCTTTTACAGACAGCATGGTTTTATCCGTAGTTGCGAGTTGCGTGTTGCCAGTTGCGAGTTAAAAACGTCGGATATTTTGCTCGCAACTCGGTACTCGCAACTCGCTACTTCCTAAACATCATTTCAGCCGAAAGACGTACTCATACCACGGTCCGTCCTTCACCTTATTATTCGGATCGTCCACCTTGATGAGAATGCGAATCATCGCCGGCATGTCGTCGTGCCACGCGGCAACGTAGCGGGGAGGATTGTTGGGGTCGTTGAAGGCGATTTTGTTGGGGCCGGCAGTGTTGATGGGCGTGTTTATGTTTAAATACGATCCATAGTCGCGGGCACAATCGAAATTCAGGTCGACTTCCCAAGGGGGGCACGCGTAATATGGCGTCGGCTGTGGACTTGGAGGAGTCGCTGCCTGCTGGCTGACGCTGGAATAAAAGAGGCTGTAATAATCGCGCAGGGGAATCACATCGGTGAAATAATTCAGCATCGCGCTCGTGGGCGTCGTCGCGTAGGGATTCATCTGTTCATATTCGCCTTTGCCGCCATTTTGCGTGGGGTCGAAACCACGGATGAGAACGTTGCTTGGAGCCACACTACCGCCCGGTGGACCGTCCAGGTGCGGAACTCCGGTGGCGCTCCGTGGCATTCCGTACCAGCGGATGTGCTTGTTGCCGTTGGCATCAAGGTAAAAGTCAATTTGGCCATCGGGCCCGAGGCCGGTCATGTTGCCGTTGACGTCCTGCTGCATGTAATCCCCGGCGTATTCAACGATGAACTGGCTGCAATGCTGGAGGAAATAGGGCGCCATCTCGGCCAGGGAGGCGGCAGTGACGGGGGACTGAATCGTCGGATTACATTGGGGCCGCGCCAGATGAAGGCCGGGATCGATGCCCAGCGGGGCGTAGGGTTGGCTCAGGGGCGCATACGCCAGATTAGGGACCGGAGGAGTGGCACTGTTGAGAAACGCATTGGCGGCGGAGTTCGTGGGGGGGGAGAAATAACAGGGGACCACGTAGGGCAGTGTGGACAGCGTGAGGTATTGCGGCGCGGTGGCCGTGTTTTGCGTGACCGGCAGAGCGTAAACGAGCGGATTCCACCAAAGACTGGCCGGAGGTTGGGGTGTGCCAACTGGGCTGACATATCCGGCGGCCTGCCAAGTCAAAATTCCGTTGGCGATGAGGCGGTCTAACTGCTCGGGCGTAACGCCGGCAAGGTCGTAGCGGGAAGATTGAAATTGGTTTATTGGCACCACTATGCCTGGTGTCGGTGGATTATCGGCGACGTTATTGTCTGGCGTGCCGTAGCTGAGGGGCGTAGCATAAACACCGACTCCAAACTGGCTGATCGCCGTGATTCCGCTTTGGGCGTTCCAGTTGGCGATACCGTAGGGAACCGTGCCGGCGACGGCCACGGGATAGTAATAATCATTCAAGGTCGGCGGCCAATTCGTAATCGACTTCGGGTCTTTCAGCAGCGTGACTCGCCGAGTCAGAACCCAATCGGAGGCGTAGGCTCCGATACGGGGAACGCCGGACACCGTAGCACCGTAGTAAACGCCGGAGATTGTGTTCGGCATCCCGCTGGGGCCGTAAAAGGTGCTGAGATCGTTGGACGGCAGCGCGGCGTGGCCGTATTCGATGAAGGCGTCATTGGATGAATCGGAAGCGTAATATGTTCCATCGGGGCCGGAGCGGCGATGGTACAAGCCGTGAGCCAGGAATTTCAGCATGTCGGCCCGATGATTGCGATTATTGAGAATGGCGGCGGAAAGATGGCTCGTCGCCGGCGAAACCGTGAAATTGCCGATGTTGACCGTTGTCCCCGCGTTATCGGTGACGATCACCGTAGGATCGGAACTGCTCTTGGCATCGTCGGCATTCAGGAATTGGGTGACGAACTGGCTGGAGATGATGAAGCACGGCGGGTTCTTCGCGACGTTGCGAAGATCGTCGAAAATCGTCGGCTGAGTCGCCTGGGTGTCGCTATTGATGCTGTTGAGGGCGTTGCCGGCGCCGACGGCGTCGGTGGCGCTGCGGAAAACAAAATTGATCCCGACGATCAGAATCAGCACCATCGCCAGCGAGAGCATGAGCTCCACAAGGGTGAAGGCGGGGAGGGAAGTTGCAAGTTGCAAGTTGTCAGTGCAAGTTGAGGAATTTGCTTGCAACTTGTACTTGTAACTTGCACTTCTGGAAATTGTTCGCTTCTCTTTCATGGGATCAATTATTCGCCGTGTTCACGCGGATGAAACCGGATGCGACGCCGATGTCCTGGTTGGGGCCGGTGAAGGGGCCGGTGAATTCACCATTTGCGTCAACCGTGGGGGCGGCGCCCATGAGAAAGACGTTGGCGGTGAAAACGGGAGAGGCCAAAGTGGCGGAAGCCCAGCTGCTATTGGCCGCTACGTCGGCGGGAGTGATGTCGTATCCGGGTTGGACAACAAAGCTTTGGTAGATCGTAGTGCCGACCGACGTAATGGAAGAAGGTAACGGGGCAGAATTTCCAAGCCGGCAGAATCGGCCGATCATGCTGGTGGGAACGGCGGGACCGCTGCCGCCGGGAGCGCCGATCAAGACGAAAGCGCCGGTTACGCCGTTGGGCGTCTGCGCGGGGGTTGAGGAGGTTGAGTAGGCCAAAACGACTGTCGTAGTGCCATCTACTGGGTTGTAGAAGAACTGTGCAGGAATACTCGCGCCAACGCCGGCCGCAGGAGGATTCGTTGGAGTATAGGCGGAGGAAGGAGACTGATAATAGTTGTAAAGGGTCGGCGGGATCGGCGGAGCGACGGCCGGGGGAATGTAAGGCGAGGTAAGTTGGGTCGTTTCGCCGGGCGCGTATTTCGTCACGTAATTCAGGAAGTTCGGATTCTGCAATGCGATGACGTAAACCTGCGCGAATGGGCTGGTGATGGAATCGCGGCGATAAAAGCCGACCCATCCGTAACGACGATCGGCGCTGAAAAAGCTGTCGGACCCCAGAGCCTGCATAATATTTGGTGAAAAGGCCACCACCGCAGGCGCGGCGACTGTGCCGGTGGCAGGGAATAGAGTCAAGCTGCTGGCGGTGCCGTTCACCACGCTATCCGCGACGGCCTGAATCTTCTTGATTGCGTCGCGGGCGATGGCGGTGCCTTGGGTTTCATCGGAGACGGCAGCCGTCTGCTGAATGGCGACGGGGAATACGCCGGCGATCATGATGAAGCCTATGCCGAGAAGGATCACGGCGAAGAGGACCTCGATGAAAGTGAAGCCGGGGAAGTAGTTGCGAGTTGCGAGTTGCGAGTTGCGAGTGGAGGCCGACCGCTCTTCGCTCGCAACTCGCAACACGCAACTCGCAACTCTTGTCATCATCATTTCGCCTTCAACAAGGTGCCGCTGTTTGGACTGACGAGGAACGCGGTCCCGTTTTGGTCGATCCAGGATTCTTCGAGGTATTTGTCGGCGGCCGAAGACTGATAGACGCCACCGGGATTAGCGGCATTAAAGAGCACGTAGTTCATGTCCCAGTCGTTGAACTGCGATCCATCGCCAAAAGGAGTCAATGCGGCGGGGGGATTGGTGCTGTTATTCATAACGGTTGTTGGACCTGCGTGTTGGTTGAGATAGGCGTCGTGATCGTAGACAACGAGGCCGACGGAGGACCACAGGGGGAAAACAGATGGAGTGCTGCCGCTGGTTGGCGGAATCACGTTGCTGGCAATGTCGGAATTGGAAATGGAATTGAAGGTCTGGATTCGCTGGCAGAGCAGATTCTCCGAATACTGGTTGTTAGTGCTCTGCTGCTTGGTGAAACACTCGTAGAAAGGGATGCCGAATGGAATGTTCGCCAGCGTGCCGTCGGGATTGAACATGATGGCGCCGAGGCGAAGATAACGGTCGAGTGGGGGATAATTATTGGGGGGTGGGTTCCACACGCCTGGCGAATATTGGTTGGTGACGGTGAAGTTGTTGTACCGGTAAGTGTTGTTATTCAATGCGACGCCGACGCCTTTGGGGAGAAGGACGATGTCCCGGTAGAAGATGTAATTGCCGGGAGTATTGGGGTCGGGGTTGTTCACGAGTTCAATGGAATTTATGGGGCCATTGACGGCTGTCGTGGAGGCTTTGTACACGGGAGGAGTACCGGGGGTCCACGTTCCCGGCTGGAAAAGCGACATGTATCCCGGGCCTGAACCGCTGTATTCAAATTGCTGATACAGCGTTTGCACCTGGACTTCGGCCATGGCGGTTTGTTGGGTTTTGGGGTCGATGAAGAAGAATACGCCGATGGTTTGGCGGTTGTAGATGGCGTCGGTGCGGGCGTTGCTCAGGAAGGCGGAAATCTGGTTCTGGGCGGCGGCCAGGTTGGTGCCGCCCATCAGGGCGTTCCAAACCGGAATGGCGATGGCCAGCACGATGATGATGATCGTCAGAACGGTGATCATCTCGATTAAGGTGAAGCCGGTGGACGTCGTTGCGAGTTGCGAGTTACGAGTTGCGAGTTGAATGCAAGGTCTTCGCTCGCAACTCCCAACTCGCAACACGCAATTGTTCCCGAAATTGTCCCGCAAATGTTTCATCGCTCAGTTCTGGAACGAGTAAATGTTGTCGTCGGTCATGTCGGAAGTCGGAGTACTGCTTGTGTTGCCGTGGGCGTTGCTGACATCGCCGTCGGGGCCGGCGGAAACGAAAAAGGGCTGATTGGCCAGCGGAGCGCTCGGAGGGTAGGTACTCAAGTTGTATGGGGTGGAACTGCCGGTGATAGTCCCGGCGCTAGTAATGATCCCAGCGGTCGCCCCGTCAAGCCAGACCAGTCCATTGGTATTGGATCCGTTATATACTCCAAGGCCACCGCCGGGGACGAAGAGAATCAAGTCTCCCCATGCGTCTACTGGCCAGGCTACCGGCGTTCCGTTCGGTAGGAGCACGTTGATCTTCTTGTTTGCCGGCAGATTCGCGATGATATTTTGGTTCTCGTGTAACGACTCCAACGCATAAAACACATACGCCGTGTCAAGTAGGAATGGTGGTACTGGGCTGGGGAGGGGCGGGCTGGCGAGCGTCTTGGGGGTCGGAGGATTCGTAGGAGGCCACAAGACATCGGGGCTTACAGTGCCCATCCATGACGGCGTACTTCCCGTCGGCCACATTACGGACTCCTGGGCCGTGTACCAACTCGTGGGTGGTACGCACCCTGGGCCGAAAAAGAGTCCTGGCGGATAGCGCGACAGATGGGTTGCCTGCCGGTAGTTCTCGAACATGGTCTTGCAGGTTTCAAGCATGGTTTTGGTATCGCGTTCCTTGGCTTGTGCGGTGACGAGCTTGGCGCCGGCGAAGAACAGGCCCATCAGGATCAGGATGCTTTGTCTTTGCTCGCAACCCGCAACTCGCAACTCGTAACTCATATCGCCGCCTACTGAATCATTCGTGTTGTCTTGTGGATCGGGCAAGGGTGGGGCTTCACGATTATTGCGAAACATCGCCGAAACTCGTGATGTCATCAGCAGTTCCGTAAATCCCGTCGGGGCCGGCGGAAATCAGGATGAACTGATCGACGGCACGGGGACGGCCGGTGTAGTTTATGCTGGCGTTGCTGGATTGGTCGGTCGGCGGAATTGACGGGTTGATGAAATACTGGCCTGCATTTGGAAGCGGATATCCCGGGGCTGGGGGAGTCATTGCGCTTACCGAGGTCACGCTGCCGTTAAACGTGGTGATGCCGATTAAATTATGGGTGACGTTGGTACCCCATTGGTTGGTAGCCGGCAATCCGACGTGGGAGTAGGTATAGGGTGTAATGTCGCGAAGATCGTATTGATAATACGCGACGTTGCCGTTCGGATCTTTATCGCCGTTTTTTCCATTGTCCCAAACAACACCCTTGGCGCCGGTCCTGGCCCGCAAATAGAGGATCGGCAATGGGCCGGGGGATGGGAAGCGGTCAACAAACACGGGGATGGGGCAATCGCCGGCCGGGGGGCTGCCGACGACTTCGCCGGCCGGAGTGCCGGCGGGGTCGGTGAACGCCGTGCCGGTAAATGTCGGAGGATTCGTTTGGCTCTGATATAAGCCAGTGGTTTGCACGTTTGGTCCATTGCTGCCAACCGTCTGACACCACATGAGGTAGTTCGATCCGGCAGGAAAGAAGGATGGGGTACGAGATGGATTGCTGGGATTGAGGCTCATCGGTCCGAGGCCGACCTCCGTCGGGGCGAAGGCGAGCGGGTATGGGGGTGTCCCCGACGTGGTATTCAACCGTAGGCCGCCCATCAGGCCCAGGACTAAATTCTCTGCACCGGTGACGGTCCATGTAGCGTTCACGGGACCATACGTTGCGTTAGTGGGAAGCGAGGTAACATAACTTCCATTGAAATAAAGTTGCGTCAATGTCGCGGCTCCGCTCGGGTTGCCGATGGTGCTATTGAGGTTGCCGGCTGTGTCGTCATTGCTGAACGGTCCCGGATACGCATGGAACGTGGTGTAATACTGGTTGCAGGCATTGGCGAGTTGGCTGATTTCGTTTTGGGTGTCGGCGACGTAGGCGATGCGGCGTACCCGGTTGACGACGGGAAGAAGGATGCCGATGAGGATCGTGATGATGCCGATGACTATCAGCAGTTCGGTGAGGGTGAAGCCCGCTGCGCGGGAAATTCGAAATCCGAAATCCGAATGACGAATGAAATCCGAAGCCCGAATGACGAAACGCGGATTGGTTCGAATTTCGAGTTTTGAATTTGATTCGAGTTTCGGGTTTCGAGTTTCGAGTTTTCTCTGCATGCGGCCTCAAGGTTGGTCATTCGTCATTAGTCATTGGTCATTCGTCACTTGCGGGGGGTGCCCGGCGGCCGACCGCAATTGGACGATGGGCCTGTGACTCACCCGTATTCTACGGGATGTCCAGTCGATTTCCGCAGGGGGTTATGGGCGGATTTCCCGCAAATGACCAGTGACAAATGACTAATGACCACCCCAACGCATCGACAAATCGGCTGGCACCGTTCTTCGCCTTCCTTTTGATTTATCGCCAGATTTTGGTAGGTTTAGGCGCTTCATGCAATGCCCATTTTGCGAGGCTGAGAAGGAGAGTCTGAAGGTCATCGATTCGCGCAGCTGCGAGGCGGGGAAAGCCATCCGCCGCCGGCGGCAATGCGTGGCCTGCGGAAAGCGCTTCACCACCTACGAAAAGGTGGAGCAGCACATCCGGCTGAGCGTCATCAAGAAGGACGGTCGGCGGATGCCGTGGGACCAGAAACGGATTTACGTGGGCTTGGAGCGGGCTTGCTTCAAAAGGCCGGTGGCCCAGAGCGAATTGCAGAGGATCGTGGACGACGTGGAGGAGGAAGTTTTCAAGTCCTTCGACCGCGAGGTGGCCTCGGACGTGGTGGGGAGGCTGGTGACGGAAAGGCTCCGGCGGGTCGATCAGGTGGCATACGTGCGATTCGCCAGCGTTTACAAGCAATTCAAGACGCTGGAGGAGTTGGTGGAGGAGGCGAAGGCGGTGATCGAATCGCGGCGGTACGAGGACCCGAGCCAGGGTCAATTGTTCGGGGACGTCAAACCGCCGCCGCCGCAGGATGGGGAAGGGGAGAAGGGGACCAAAGGGCCAGAGCGACAGAAGCGGATAAAGGGAGCGGGCAAGACTGGGAAGCAGGCGGCGGTTGTTGTTCCTTCCGTTGTTGGTCAATAGTCAATAGGTCATTAGTCATTGGTCATTAGTCATTGGTCATTTGTCATTTG
>JBEKKC010000048.1:0-26261 GCA_050010915.1 Tepidisphaeraceae bacterium
TAACTCCAGCGATATCCAATTCTTCTACTTCGCGAAACTTCGCGCTCTTCGCGCCTTCGCGGTGGTCTTTTTTGGTTGCGGCCGAAGGCTGCGCTGTGCGTCCTTCGCGTCTTCGCGGTGAAGTGTTTTCAAAGATGCCCAACAAAAAAGGCACGGGGAAACTCGTAAGTTTCTCCGTGCCGGGGGCGTCCCTGGGTGGGTCATCACGGCGTGTAAGCCGCTTCGCCCTCGATGGGGCCAAGCCCTTGCAGCGTCGCCGAGATGATGATCTTCGCTTCGCCATTGCCTTCAATCTTTGGTACTCCGCCGGAGTACGGGCAAAGTCCGCCTCACGTAAATGCCATCTTGCCCAGCGACACCTTGTTGCCGCCGCGCGAGATGAAAACCTCCGGGGGTTTGGATCGATCGAAGTTGACCGCGGTGTATTCCTCGCCGGCCTTCCCTTTCACGTGGATGGAGGCCGGTTGGATCGCGATCTGGTCTGATGCCGGTGTAGTGACGGCGAATTCCAGGTGCAGAGCGCCGCCCAATTGGACGGTCTGCGTCTGGTCCGCCGCAACGTCCACCGCTGGCAGAGAACCCGGCGCCACCAGCGCCACCAATTCGCCGCTCTTCCTGGAGAACACGCCGCCATAGAGCAACTGGTATTGGCCGGGGATCACCGCCATGGAATCGGGGGACGGGCCGCCGGTTTCGCTGACAAAATTCATCTGCCCGTTGCTGTTGGCCAGGGCCACGACCATTGCCCAATCCGAGGGGGGGCTGACGACGGACAGCTTGCCGACGGCGCCATGGTAAGACGAGTATTGCAGGGCCGTGCCATCTTCGGCCAGGCTGTCGATCTGGTATATCGACTGCCCGGTGGAGAAGAACTTGGACACCGGCGCAAAGACGTCGATAGGGGCATCGGTGCAGCCGACGCGGAAAGAATCGTCCGCCAGCGTGTAGCGGCCATCGAGGTTGTCGTCATAAAACATGACGGTCTGGCCGTCGATCTGGCATTGCACGGTCCCGCCGCTTCGCATCATCAGAAAGGCCCGGCCCGTCAAATTGTAACCGTAGGGAAATGCCAGGAAATATTTCTGTGCGCTGGGGATGGGCAGGGCGATGGTGGCTAGTCCCACGCCGTCTTTGTGCAGGGCGATTTGCCCGTTATCGCCCCTGACGATGAAGCCGTCGTCGGTTGAGACAATCGCCACCTTTTGCCCGGCGATCGTCAGACCATATTCCTTGACCACGGGGTTGAACTGCACTTCCAGCCTGGGCACGAGGAATGCATCCACAATCTGGGGTCTGGGGCCGGCGGCATCGGTCTTGGAGACCACTGCCGCGCCGGAGTCCAACGGCACGGATTTAAGCTGCGCCGAGACGCTTTCGCCCGGCGGTCCGGCACGCGCCGCCAAGGCGCCCGCCAGCACGAGCAACATGGCTCGCCCAGTCCATCGAACAGTCCCTTGCATAAAACACCATCCTTTCGTACGGCTTGCGCCGTTACGTATCGTCTGATCTTCAAGGAGAACTTAGCGCCTTCTGCACGGCGGTCCTGATCCCCCGGCCGCGCAGACCGGCCGCGATCACTTTGCCGTTGGGGCCGATCAAGACCACCGCCGGCAGCGATTGCACGCCCAACGTTTCGGCAATCGACTGGGCAGTCGGCTCGTCCAAGCTCGCCTGCGTCCACGGCATCGCGTGCTCTTGAGTGAACTGCGTTACGTCTTGCACGGAATCGCCGGCGCCAAGGCCGATCATGACGAATTTCTTATCCTGCCCAAACGCCGCGAAAACGTCATTGAGAGCGGCCAGCCGCGTGTCGCTCAGCGGCGTCCACGTTGCCCACAAGTCCACCAGGACGCACGCGCCCCGATGATCGGCCAATTTGAAAGTTTTTCCATCCAGCGTTTTCACTTCAAAGGAAATCGCCGAGGCTTCAGCCACGCTGGCCGGGGGGTTGGATAGGGTTAGCTTTAGCCGGCCCAGATCCATCGGATCATCGCCGCGGGCGGATACGGTGATTTGACGCTGGATCATGGCGTAAACCTGGGACGCGCCGCCGGATTCGGAAGTTTGAACCTGGTAGATGATCAATCGGTAATTTCCCGGCTGCACATCGTCGGCGCGGAAGGAACCATCGGCGGCGATGGAAAGCGGCACGGCCTGATTGGTCCGGTTCGTGCCCTGCTCATAAGTATTCAGCGCGGTTTGGTAGGCCTGTCCATCGGAAGTGTTCAGCCACCGGCTCATCCACGTTTGCTTTAGTTCGGGCGATATTTTTGGATCGGCTATCGTCTCCTGCAATCTTTTGCCTGCGGCCAATAGCTCGGCGGGGGGCGCAGTTGGCGAACTCTGGCCCGCCAGATAGCCTAGACACCCCCAGGAGGGCTTGGCGCTCTGGGGCTTCACCACGCGCCCGATGATCGACCGGCCTTGCGCCTTGAGCGGCGCGGGATTTGGCTGGCCCGGCTGTACGGTGAGCGACTCACCCGCCGGCGCGGTCGTCGGCGCCTCTCCCATCGCCGCTCGCCAGGCAAACGCCGCGGCCGCCAGGAAGATCACGACGGCTAAAGTCTTAACCATCAGTTGCCTCCATTCTCTTTCCAAAGCGCGCGGCCATTCACCGCGCCAAGTTGGCCTGGCCGCTCACCGTGCCGAACCCGTTAATGGTGGCGACAATCGTAACCCTGGCGCCGCCGGATTTATCAGTCAGAAGCTCTTGGGGTACTCCGCCGGAGTACGGGCAAGGTCGGCCCCCCCCTCACGCAAACTTCATTCGCTCCAGGGAAATTTGTTTGCCGCCGATCGACATGACCACCTGCGGCTCGAACGTCCTGTCGTATTGCCACCCGACGCATTCCCCGCCATTCATGCCCAGCAGGCGGATCGAGCCCGGATCGATCGTGACCTTGCCATGGTAGAGAGAAGCCGTGAAATCCAGGTGATACGGCCCGTGCGGCGTTGTATCGGCCATTTGGAAGGTCGCACCCGCCGCCAATATCCCCAGGCCGGCCGCCAAGGCACAGATCAATACCCATTTGGACATGCGACGCCTCCTTACTTATAGACGTCGACGATGCAATAAGTTTCACGCGGCCAGCAGGGGAAGTCAACAAAAAGTTTAGCCGCAATACTGTTCAACGACCGACGCGGCTCTTTCCGTTAGCCCCCGGCTTTGCCGGGGTTTTCCGCGATGAGCGCAGCGCAAGTTCAAACCCCGGCAAAGCCGGGGGCTAATGGAAAGAGGGTGCTTCCAGATAACCTTGCGGGACCACAAAGAATTTGTATCCCCCCACATCGCTGAAGAACAGCCGTGGGCGGTTGGCCGTCAGCCACTGCTGCCATTGCTGGGGCGTATTCAGCGACAGGCCGGTGTATCGCTGCAACGCCTGTAGGGCGGTGGCGGCGTGCTGCGGCTGGCCCAACAAATTCACCAGTTGGTCCAGCGTCTCGACCTTCCGGTTTGAAGCGATCCCCAAATCCTGCAATTGCTTGTCGATCGTGAACTGGCCTTGCCCACCGCTGTAGACCAACTCAATTTGCCGGAGATAGAGCACCGCCAATTCCTTGGACTTGCCCGCATACTGCCTGGCCAGGTCCGGCCCGACCATGCGGGAGCCGAATTGCGGATCGTTGATTTGGTCGATTATTCCGATCAGGAACACGCCGTAAGTCCGATCCGAAGCTTGCACGTGGATCAGCGGCATCTTGCCATCGAACTTGTGAATGTAAACGATGCAGTTAAGGAAGAACGCCTTGCCCGCGTCGGTCATCTGCGCCGGGGGCGAAGAGAATCCCCACTGGAGGAAGTTGCCGTGCCGGCTGACCCCGGCCGAGCCGGGCGGTTTGCCCGCGGCGTAGCCAACGGTGAGGATCTCGGCGTCCGGCGAGTCGCCGAAGCCGTATCCCATCGACACCACCGAACCATAGTCCTTTCCCGAATCCTGCACGCGCCAGACGGTCAACTGATCCGGCAAATCTTTGCCGCCGGGATATTGACGTTGCTGGTCCGGCGTGGGCCATTTCTCCAACTTGGGCTGGACCTTGAACGGCGTGCGGAAGACTTCGTGCTGGGACGGCTCACCCTGAGCCGCATCGCTCATGCAGTTTCACATGTAGCCGGTTTTGAGCCCCAACTGATTTGCGATCATCCCTCCGATCACGCCGATGGTGATGGTGGGGCGGGAATAATTGTCCGGCAGCTTGGGCCGCGGGCCATGCTCCATCACATCAGTGGCTTCGCCGTCGTAATCCATGAGCACCACGTCGGACTTGGCGGCTTGCGAGCCATCGAACTTGGCCAAATCGCCGCTGTCAACCTGCCGAAAATGGGCGCTTAAAAACTGGAGAAAGTCCGCTTCGCGGGCTGAACCGGGATGGCCGGCGTAGAAAACGGATAGATTCAGTTTCTGATCAGCTTGTCCCAGTGCCCCAGTTGCCGGCATGAGCAGCAACATCAGGCACGCCGCAAACAGCCATACAATGAAATTTCTCATTTGACCTCCGTAGCCCCAGCGGGTGGGGAATAAACAAGCCCATGGGTGAACATAGGCAGAAGCGTCGGCCCGGCGGCGGAGGCGGCCTGGAAGAGATAGCCGCCGGCGGCGGCGTCCGCGCCAAGCATTTCGCTTCCCGGAAATGGCGATACGGTCTTCATGTGAAAACCCGCATCGTCCGTCCAACTGATCGATCCGGCCGGCTCGATTTGGGCAAGGATGGTATCCAGCGGCGGCAACACCATCGGCGGCGATTGTAACCCGAATAGATCGCCGAGCCCAACGTAAAGCTGCGAGGCGAACAGCCAGCTTCCATAGGACTGCGGAATCGTCCGGGATAGATCGACGAAGGTGAAGCCGTCCAGCTTTGCAAAGTCGGGATGATCCGAGCCGAGATTAGACTGAACACGCTGATACTCGGGATTATCGAGGATCGATTGCCCGTCGGGTTGCCGTTGGATGGCGGCGACGACGCTTTGGGGATACAAGGCAAAATAAAGCGTGCCATCCTTGATGGCCCAGGCCGGCGAGAGCGCGGGCGCCGCGAAGTAGTGAATCTGGACGCCGTTGACCGTCGTTTCACGGAATTCGAGGGTCAATTTTTTCTCGCCAAGTGGCTGGCGAATGAGGTTATTGACGGCGGTGCCCAGGTTCGTCAGGGAGGCGTCAAGGCGCGCCGCGTCCTTGGGCCGATTCATGCCGACAAATCCGAGGCTTCCCGAGCCGGTCTTGGTCGGATCGACGTAATAGACCCATTGCGATCCGAAGAGGCCCAGAACGTCCTTTTGAAGATCGACCCCCAGCATCTGGTTGGCCGTCTGGGCAATACTGTCGATTTGCTGGGCATTGTCTGGCGCCGCCTGCCGAGCCGCCGTGAGGATCACGTTGAGCAGCGGATTGAAATCGAACGCCCCGGCCCCCGCGATCGTGGACGACTCGGGAATCAGCTTGACCAGGTCATCGGAAATCGGCTCGGTGCCAACCATCGCCAAAAAGCCATGGCGCGGCGCCGGAGCCTGGATGAATCCCTGATCGACCCAGTTTTTCCCATCGAGCCCGCTCGTCCAAGCGACGCGCTGAAGCCCGGCCAGGCCGAGCGCATCCCGAATCGGTCGCCAGACCGCTTTGACCGATGGGTCGGCAAATTTGTCGAACATCTGGTCGATCACCGCATTCATGGCGATCCCGTTCAGGTAAAGCGAAGCGACCGGGTCTTTCCCAAGCTGGCTGAAGGCGGATTGGAAATTCGGATTGGCCGCCAGGGCGGTTTGCGGTTGATCGGGAAAATCAAACGTCGAGATGATCACCCGTTGATCCACGGTATTACAATGAATGTTCGCGCCAGGAGGCACCTTGGCAATGAAATCCGCGACCGCTTTGGCCATGGCGGGGGCGTCGACGCCGGCGTCGCAGAGGATGGCAATCCGGGGAATCGGCATCTGGGCATTGGCCGTATCCAGCGGGCCGACGTATAGCGCCGAAGGATGGCGTGCCAGGTCGCCGGCGATCTGCAACGCCGCATCGATCGCCTCGGCCGACTGCGGATCGTAATCGCCGATGCGATGAACGAGCCGCGGCAGAGAATCCCCCAGGAACTGCCGCAGGTGCGAAGCGTCGGCGATCGCCTTCGAATGTGACTGCTCATAATCCGGCCCAAGCGAATCGACGCCCTTCCAGCCGACATAAATCACCGTGTCGTCAGGCAGCCGATCCGCCAGCGTCTGCGCCTGGCAAAAAGCCGGCACGATCATCAGGGCCAAACCGAAAACCAAGGCGGCGGCGTATCGCATGAGTGCTCCCGAATGCCGTGTGAATGTGATGGATCCGCGCCCATCCTCCCGCGCGGGCCGGGCATTGGCAAGAAAACGTTCCGTAGGGAAAAGGTCCGCGCGACGTTTGGTCTGGCGGGGCGCACAGCCAGCAGGCGAACATGGATTTGCGTTAGAGCGGATCGTCAATCGGCGGCTGCGCGGTGTTGTATTTTTTTATGAAGTCATTCTTGCCCATCATTTCGACGGAGTAGTCTGGCGCAAGAACGTTAAGACAGTCATTGGGATGCACGAAATCCACCCACCATCCGGCCAATGCCGGTTCGGGATTGGGGCCGGGGACATCGACGTATGCCAGCCCCCATGTCATGTCCGCCATGAGGAAATCTCGAGTGGCGTTAACGGTCGTGATGCGGTTCTGGCTTGCGCGGTTGTACATGCCGTAGTCCAGCGGATACCCGCACTTGCGACGTGGGTCCGTTGTGGGGATGAAGTTTTCCGGACAATGGAAAAACTTGATTGTGTCGTCGGGCATCTGCTGGGGAAGACTAAAGTAGTTATACGGATCGGTCACGTTGATGCCGATGTATTTGGCAAGGAGCGAAGGGTATCCCATCTGCCAGTGCATCGGGCAGAGGTTCGGGGGCCAAGGCTGCTGCCAGTCAACCACGCCCGAAGGTCCAGGCGGAGCCAGCGGCAGCGCCCGCGGATACCACCCGTTGTTGTCGTTGGCGTACATCTGCAGTGCGTTGCCGAGTTGCCGCAAGTTCGAGGCACAAACTACCCCATTGGCCGCGCGCCGTGATCGAGTGAGCGCCGGAAGGAGCAACCCCAAGAGCACGGCGATGATGCCGATAACGACCAGCAATTCCAACAGCGAAAAGCCTGGCCTTCGCAAAGTCATCCCGTCTGTCCTCCCGCCTGGGTCGCCCATGTTCCGCCTCATCCGACCGAACTGTCGAAGAACCCGACCCCCGTTGCGTTTTCCCGTCAACGGTCTAAGATGTAATCTGGTTATCTTATTGTTGTTGTAACACATTCACAAGTGGGAGGAAGCCAATGGATTTGTTGCACAAAATATGGAGCCGTAATTCGTGTTTAACGGCAGGGAACAGCAGCAGAGATAGACGTATGCACAGCCGTGCCAAGCGAAATGCACTTGTCACGCCCGTAAAGGCAGAGTCGCTGGAGAAACGGTGTCTGCTTTCCGTGAACCCGACTACCCCCATCGCCGGGCTCAGTGGACCTGCAGCGCCGGCCATCACCACGCAATACACGGATGGCACCACTTTCACGCTTCCCAGCGTCAATCAGCCGATCCTTATCATGGATTTCTGGGCAAGCTGGTGCGAATGGTGCATGCTGGGTTTGCCGGATATCAACAGCTTCAATTCCTGGGCTCAGCAAAACGACGAGCCGGTCAAAGTTGTGACTGTCAACGAAGGGGATAGCGTCCCGACGATTGAGTCAACGTGGGCAGGACTCGGTTTCACGTTGCCGGCCGTGTTGGACGGAGAATTCGGCACCATCTTCAGCGACTACGCCGCGCCCTTCGGGGCCGATGGTATTCCCTTTACCGTTGTTGTTGCCGGCGACAAGATCACATGGGAACAACTCGGCTACACTGATACGACCGAAACCTCTTTGCAAACCGAGGTCAACAGCATTACGCAGATAATGACGGACACATGGACCGGCAGTGTCTCGAACGATTGGAACAATTCCGGGAACTGGAGCACCGGAGCGGTGCCGGGCAACGCGTCCGATGTCGTAATTAACAGTGGAACCGTGGTCGCAAGTTCTCCTTTTTCCGTCGTGAATCTGACTGTTAGCGGCGGCACGTTGCGGCTGCCATCAGGCCTTGGAACTTGCACCGCATCGAATCTGACTATCTCCGGTACCGGTACGCTCGACCTAGGCAATAACGAATTGCTCATCAACTACGGCTCAAACGCCGACCCCATCTCCACCGTCGCCGCCTATTTGAAGAGCGGCTACAACGGCGGAAATTGGACTGGTTCCGGAATCGACAGTTCCGCCGCCGCGTTGAGCAAGGGCGCCTATGGGATCGGCTTCGCCGATGGCGCGGATGGCGCCGTCCCGGGGCTCGGCAGTGGGCAGATTGAATTGAAATACACGTTGAACGGCGACGCCAATTTAGATGGACTGGTCAACGGCGCGGACTCCACCATCCTGGCGGCGAACTTTAATCAAAGTATCACCGGCTGGGATCATGGCGATTTCAACTACGACGGCCTAGTCAACGCGGCCGATTCCAACGAACTGGCGGCAAACTTCAACCAGAGTGTTAACCTCAGCCCGCCGGGACTGGTAGCTGGCAGCGGAGCGATGTACACCATAACCGGAAGCACCGGGGCGCAGACGCTCGATGTCCTTTCCGGCGCAGTAACCCTCACCAGCGATTTGTCCGGATTGCTTGCAAATTATTCCCTCCAGATTCAAAAAGGCGCGAGTGTGGTTCTGGCGAGCGATCAGCACATCGGAGCTTTGCAATTGGTTGGGAACGGAAGCCTCGACCTGCGTAATCATAGCATGTTCATCAACTATGGCTCGAATTCCGACCCCATCTCCGCGATCGCCGGCTATATCAAGAGCGGCTATAACGGCGGAGGATGGAATGGCCCGGGGATCATCTCCGTGGCGGCGCAAACGCCCACCAACGGCCTGTACTATGGGCTGGGCTATGCCGACGGGAAGGACAAGGTCGTTTCCGGCCTGATCTCGGGCCAGATCGAAATCAAATACACGCTCCTCGGCGACGCCAATCTTGACGGGTTGGTCAACGGCTCGGACTTCAACATCCTGGCGGCGAACCTCAACCAGAGCATCAGCGGATGGGACCAGGGCGACTTCAATTACGACGGCCTGGTCAACGCGGCCGACTTCAACGACCTGTCAGCGAATTTCAATCAGGGCGTCAGTGGAGCGTCGGTGGCATCGTCCGCCGCGGTCGTAGCCGCGCCTGCGGCTCCGGCTCCGAAGTCCAAGCCATTCAGCGTTTCCAAGGCTGTGAGCGGCGATACAACGAACAAGAAACCGAAGGTTTCCGCCGTGACGGCCTACGCGGCCGGCGTTGTCCCCTCCGCCGGCTCGACGGCAACTTCGCAGAGCATCAACAAGGACGCCAAGTTTCTCGCGGATCGATGATAACTTTGTTGCCCCTGTATTAAACTTGCGCCATTCGGCCCTCGTAGACCGGAACGAATTCCTCGGCGACGAACGTCTCGAATGAAGTCGGGGTTGCGTTGCTGCCGGAGCGCGATTCCAGGGCGCGCATGTGGCCGGAATTCAAGGCGGCGACCATCTCCAAAATCAAATCGGCGACGTTGGTGGACATTCCCATCTGCGCCGTGGCGTTTCGGAATTCGTTGTCGGATAACTGGACGTAAGACAGGTCTGGTTTGCCGATGGCTTGGCCGATGATGCGAGCGGCCTCGGTCATGGTGAGGTCCCGTGGACCGAGCAGTTCGCGGGTTTGTTGGCCGGTGAAACCGAGGTGGAGGAGCGCCTCGGCGGCGGCGTGGGCTATATCGCGAGTGGCGATCATGGGCAGCTTGAGATCGGGCCGGATCGGGCCGGCGGTTTTGTCCATTGCATGGATGACGTTGGCCTGCGCCAGCGTGTTTTCCATGAAATAACCGGCGCGCAGGTGCAGGACGTTGAGGCCGTCGATGGCGCCGAGCCGTTTTTCCAAATTATGGACCCCGACGACGGGTCCGGTCTTGTTGGGTTTGTCGGCGCCGATGCTGCTGAGAGTGACGGCGAACTCGACGCCCGCGGCGGCCAACGCCGAAGCGAAGCAGTCCGTGATTCGATCCTGAAAGGCCCGGACATTCTTGCTGGCCATGTCGGGAGGAATCATGACGTAGGCGGCTTTGGCGCCGGCGAAGGCCTTGGAGAGGGCGGCGGCGTCCGTGAGATCGCCAACGAACGGCTCGGCGCCGGCATCAATCAACGGCCCAAGCCGCTTCCGATCCCTGCCAATCGCGCGGATCTGCTTGCCTTCCTCGAGTAATCGCTTGGCTACGATCTTTCCCGTGTGGCCGGTTGCACCCGCAATGGCGTACATAAAACCTCCAAATGAATTGTGGCTCGTTCGCATGGACAAACTTCAAGACGATTCTTAGGCCGGGGGTTGCGCCGGCGTCCAGTCCAAAATTCAGAAAATTTCACCAGGCTAGGTCAAGCAAGGCGACCGGACGCTGCCGCGCGCATTCTTTCGAGCGGCTCAGGGTCCCACGCGCCGGCCGGCGATGAAGACGTGTTCGATTTGCCGAGGGTCAATTGTGTAGAGCAGGGCCGAGATTTGTTGCTGCGGGGGCAGTTCGGCGATCCATTTTTGCGGACGGACGACCAGGCAGTCGGCGTCGTAGCCTACTTCCAGCGATCCGACCCGATCGGCCATCCCCAGGGCATCGGCCGCGCCGGCCGTCAGCAACCACCAGGCTTCGGCGGGGGCCGGGGTCTGGATGGGAGATCGCGGCAGCGAGTGGACCTTGATGGCCTTGACGGTTTGCAAAGCCTCCACGGCGACGCGCGGCATGAAGGGCTCGAATCCCCCGGCCACGCTGCTGCCCAGGGCCAGCCGGATGCCATCGGCCCGGTGGGCCACGTAATCCATCAATCCGCTCTCGCGAAAGAGATTGGCGGTGGGGCAATGGATGAGCGCGGCCCCGCGGTCGGCGACGCGGCGCAGTTGTTCATGTCCCAAAAATACCCCGTGGGCCATCAACGACCGCCGGGTGAATAACCCAAACTCCAGGAAGAGATCGACTTCATCCACCTGTTCGGGGAATTTCTCGCGGACGACGTTCAACTCTTCCAAAGACTCGGCGATATGGGTCTGAACGTGGCATTTGAGCATCTCGGCCAGGGCGGCGGCCCCACGCATGAGCCTCTCGCTACAGCGGATGGAGGCCCTGGGACTGAAGGCATAGCGGAGGCGGCCGTTCTCCGCCCCGTGCCATTTGGCGGCCAGGCTCCGGGAGGCGTCAAGAGCTTCGTCGGCGACCTGACGGTGCGGCTTCGGCGTCTCCACGTCATGCAGCGTCATCCCATAGATCGCGCGCAGGCCGCGCCGCGCGAAGATCGCGAATGAACTGTCGATCTCCTGGGCAAAGGAACTGCCGTACGCGGCCACGGTGGTGGTCCCGTTGGCGATGACGCCGGTGACGAACTCGTCGGCCAGGCGTTGGGCGGTGGCCGGGTCTTGGAACCGCTCCTCGGCCGGGAAGCCGATCTTCTGCTGCCATTCAAAGAGGGAAAGCCCGTCAATCCCGCGTCGGTCCCATTGTGGAAGATGAAGATGGGCATCGATGAACCCGGGAAGAATCCAGCAGCCCTCATCACCGATTTCGTCGCGGACTCCCGGTGTCTGAGCGCCGATCTCGGCGATCCGGCCGTCGTCGCCGATGCGGAGCATAGCGCCGGTAGTCACCTGACAGTCAGCGACCGAACGGGGCCGCAGAAGCGTACCGCGAAGCGTTTGCATGGCGGCAAATTTAGCCTGCCGTACCATACTCGGTCAAACAACATCGGGTTTGTTGTCGGGCTTGAGGAGGAGGTCATCGCATTTGGTCTTCCCCCTCGCCCCATAGGAAGGGAGAGGGTTGGGGCGAGGGTCTATTAGGGCGGGTTCAGCGGACTTCGATGAGTTTTTCACCCTGTTCTACGCGGGCTTCTATGGCGGGCAGACGGGGCTCGAGCCAAGCGAGCAGGGCGCGGCGCGAGGCGTTGCCAAGCCGCAGCCAGACAATGCAAGGGGCGGAACGGCTGGCGGACGCGCGGATGGGAAAATCCTCGTCCTTGGTGATGATGACCGCGCCATCGGCTAGGGCGCGTTGCCAGATGGTATTGTCCTCGGCTTGGAGCAACCCAGCGTCGCCAACGTGCTCGGCCTCGTGTCCGCGCTGCCGGAGCAGTTCGGCCAGCACAGGCGGGAGTTGGGCGTCAATGATCCAGCGCACGATGATTATGGCTCAGGCGGGGGTGGCGGTACCCGCAAGAATGGCGTGGTCGCTCTGCGCGGCGGCGTACTGCAAACAGGCGTCGATGTCCGCCGACTCCAGGTAAGGGAAGTCTTGCAAAATCTCCGCCTCCGGCACCCGGGCGGCGAGCATTTCGAGCACGTCCTTCACGCGAATGCGCATTCCGCGAATGCAAGGGCGTCCGCCGCATTGGTTGGGGTTGATGGTGATGCGGTCGAGGTAATTCATGCCTTCAGTATAGCAGAGGCGGAGACAAAAGACCCGATCATTGCCGAGATTCGGAATTTCCGGGACAAATACGCCCGGAAACATGGCTTTAGTGTTCGCGGCGTCGCCGAGGACCTGAAAAAGTATCGCATCCCCAAGTCCATCCAGCCCGTGAAACACAGCGGGCCTGCAAGAAGGGTTGCCCGCTGAAAGGCGCCAGAAGACCCTCACCCCAACCCTCTCCCGGAGTGCCGGGAGAGGGGGAAATGCCAAATGCGATGGCCGTATGGAAAGCGGTCTGAAGTGCCCCGAAAGCTTGACTCTCCACCGCCCTGTCGGTTAACCATCGGGCAGCGGACGTCGAACAATTTGGAGAAACGCAGGTGGAATACGACAGCATCGTTTGCGTTAAGCAGGTGCCGGACACCGCCAACGTCACGGGCGAGGCGATGAAGGCGGACGGGACGGTCAATCGCGGCGCGTTGCCGGCAGTGTTCAATCCTGACGATCTGCACGCGTTGGAAGCGGCGTTGCAAATCCGCGACGGCTTCGGCGGCAGCGTCACGGTGTTGACCATGGGGCCGGTGGGGGCGGCCGAGGTGCTGCGTGAATGTTTGTATCGGGGCGCCGACCGGGCCGTTCTCGTCAACGACCGCCGCGCCGCCGCCAGCGATACTTTGGCCACCAGCTACATCCTCAGCCGGGCGATCCACAAGATCGATCGGTTCGACCTGGTATTCTGCGGGCGGCAGGCCATCGACGGCGACACGGCCCAGGTGGGTCCGCAAATCGCGGAGAAGCTGGGGATCGCACAGGTGACCTATTTCGACAAACTGGTCGATTTGACGGATCGCAACATCCGTGTGCGGCGCAACGTCGGCAACGGATGGGAGGTGTTGGAGGCGCGGTTGCCGCTGTTGTTGACGGTGTTGGACAGCGCCAACGAGCCGCGTCCGGCGGCGGCCAAGCGGGTCATGCGATTCAAGCGAGCCCGCTGCCCGGGCGAGATCGGCCACCAAGTGGCCACGGCGATGCCCGCCGCCTCGGCTGCCGAGAAGGAAGCCGAGCAAGCCCGTCGCGCGGAGCAACTTAAGGCCGGCGGCCTGCTCATCGAGCAGTGGGACTTGGACGACGTCAAGGCCGACTTGCAATGGTGCGGGATGAGCGGCTCGCCCACCAAGGTGCATCGCGTGCAATCCATCGTCCTGACCAAGGAGGGATTCACGCCGGTGGAGCCCAACGAGAAAGCCGTCCGGCAGATGATCCACGAGTTAATCAAGGACCATACGTTGGGATAACGGAAACGTTTTTTCGCGGTTGTGCCGTAGGGGCACACAGGCTTGCCCATGATTGAACCGAATCGTAAAGGCGAGGTTTGGATTTACGCCGAGCAGGAGGACGAGCACCTGAGCGACACGTCGGTGGAGATGTGCTCCAAGGCCCGTGAGCTGGCGGATGGGCTGGGGGTCGCCGTCGGCGCGGTGCTGGTGGGATGGAACGTGCGCGAGCTGTCCTACCGGCTGATCGCACACGGGGTGGAACACGTGTACTGCGTCAACGACACGCGCCTGGAATACTACCGGACGCTTCCTTATGCGCGGGTCCTGTGCCAGTTGATCGCCAAGTACAAGCCGCAGATCGTCCTGTACGGGGCGACGCCCCTGGGCCGGGACCTGGCCCCGCGAATTGCCTCGGAGATGCGCGCCGGCCTCACCGCGGATTGCACCGACTTGCGCCTCGGCGCTTACACCGATCCGCGCACGAAGATCACCCATGAAAACCTTCTGCTGCAAATCCGCCCGGCCTTCGGCGGCAACATCATCGCCACCATCGTCAACCCCGAACGCTGGCCGCAGATGGCCACCGTCCGCGAAGGCGTGCTGCGGATGGGCGACGGCGATCCGCGCCGCAGCGGACGGATCATCGAGGAGAAAATCGAATTCAACGACTTCGAGCAGGCGGTGCGTCTGATCGAGCGGCATCGCGTGAAACGCAAGGTGAATCTCAAAGGGGCCAGGATCATCGTCGCCGGCGGCGGGGGGGTGGGGAGCAAGGATAATTTCCGGTTGATCCACGAATTGGCGGGCGTGTTGGGCGGCGCCGTCGGCGCCAGCCGCGCCGCCGTCGACAGCGGCTTCATCGGCAAGGAACATCAGGTCGGACAAACCGGCACCACGGTGCGGCCGGCGCTGTATGTCGCCTGCGGCATCAGCGGCGCCGTGCAGCACCGGGCTGGAATGGAGGAATCCGCCAAGATCATCGCCATCAATTGGGACAAGGATGCCCCCATCTTCGGCGTGTCCCATTACGGGATCGTCGGTGATCTCAACAAGTTGATCCCGATGATGATCAGAGCGATCCGCGAGCGCGGATAAGATGAATTGGAACGATAGCCCATGGGCAACTACTTCACCGACAACGACGATATCCAGTTCCTATTCGGCCACCTTGATCTGGCCGAGATTGCCGCGGCACAGGAGGACGGCTTTGGCGGCACTGGCGCCGGCGCCGCCGATGGGGATTACGCCCCGCTGGACGCGGCCGACGCCATCGACAATTACCGGCGGATTCTGGACATCGTGGGCGACATCGCCGCCAAACACATCGCCCCGCGCGCCGATGAGATCGACCGCCAGGGCAATCTGCTCAACGAAGACGGGACGGTCACGCTGCATGCTTCGATGCGCGAGAATCTCAAGGCGCTTGCCCAGGCCGATCTGATGGGGTTCACCCTGCCTCGCCAATACGGCGGGCTGAATTGCCCCAACCTGATTTACACCATGGCCAACGAGATGGTCAGCCGGGGCGACGCGTCGCTGATGAATCTGTTCGGGTTGCAGGGAATCGCGGACACGATCAACGCATTTGCGGAGCAGCCGATCAAAGACCAATTTTTGCCGCGCTTTGCCCGGGGAGAGTTGACGGGGGCGATGGTGCTGACGGAGCCGGACGCGGGTTCGGACCTGCAAGCCGTGTCGTTGCGTGCATGGCAGGATGAAGAGGGGCGCTGGCGTCTGACGGGCGTGAAACGATTCATCACCAACGGGTGCGGCGAGGTTCTGCTGACGCTGGCCCGGTCCGAGGCGGGAACCACCGATGGGCGCGGCCTCAGCCTGTTCCTGGCGGAACGCTCAAACCGCATCCGGGTGCGCCATCTGGAAGAGAAGCTGGGCATCCACGGCTCGCCGACCTGCGAACTGGTATACGACGATGCCCCTGCCCTGCTGATCGGGGAGCGGCAGCGGGGACTGGTGCCGTACGTGATGACCCTGATGAATGGGGCACGGGTGGGCATCGCCGCCCAATCGCTGGGCATCGCCGAGGCCGCCTTCCGCGTGGCCCGCCGCTACGCCTACACGCGCAAACAGTTCGGCGTATCCATCGAGAAACTGCCGGCCGTGGCCGAGATGATTACCGAGATGAAGATCGCCGTCGAAGCCGCTCGGGCCTTGGTTTACGAGACGGCGCGAATCTGCGACCTGGAGAACAACAATCTGCGGGTTCTGGAAACCCGCCCTCCCGCCGACGAGCAGGAACTCAAACGGCGCAAGAACGATGCGCGGGTTTTCAAGCGCCTGAACGGCATGCTCACGCCCATGAGCAAATACTATGCGTCGGAGATGTGCGTGAAGGTGGCCAACGAGGCGATACAGGTCCTGGGCGGATCGGGATACATGAAGGATTATCCGGTGGAGCGGCATCTGCGCGATGCGCGGATCACGACCATCTACGAGGGAACCAGCCAATTGCAGGTCGTGGCGGCGGTGCGCGGCGTGGGCAGCGGCGCCTTCGAGAATCGCGCCGAGGAATTGGAGCGGAAGGATTACTCCGACGAGGTCCTGAATCGGCTCAAAGTGAAACTGGTCGAGGCCAGGGAACTGGTGCTCAAGGCGGCGGCGTTCGCCAAGGAAAAGGGCTCGGGATACATCGACCTGCACGGGCGACGGCTGGTCGATTCGGCCATCGCGGTTCTCGTGGGCCATCTTTTCCTGGCCCAGGCGAAGGACAACCCGCGCAAGCAAGCGGTGGCCCGCCGGTTTATCGAGACTCGTCTGGCGAATCTCCGCCGCGACTTGGAGTTGGTCACCAGCGGGGATCGCAGCCCGCTGGACGACTACGCGACTCTGGCCGGCCCCGTCCCGCCAGTCTCGTAATGCGGCTTGCACTCCACACGCGGGGAACCCGGCGCCGGGTGCGGGACTCAATCGGCTGCCTATTTCTTTCCCCCTCTCCCTGTAATCACAGGATTTTTCATCTTCTCTGTAAGTCCATGATTTTCCGTCCATTGAAAGACTGATTGAACCGCGGAGATCCTGGCGCGGCCAAGCGAAGCGCGGCCGCGCCAGGATCTCTGCGGTTCAATTACATTCTGGAAATAAAAGACTTGCGGCGTAGATGAAAAATCTTGTGAGTACAGGGAGAGGGAACAAGAGAAGAAGACCGCCCGCCGATTGCGTCACACACCCCCCGGCACGTACCTGCGGGCCCAAGGCATGCGGGTTTTTGCCTAGTTAGGAATAGGAGAATCCACCCATTCACGGTTGCTTCGCGGAAATATAGCGTTGACCATCGAGATAGAAGGCATCGGGAAGCCTCGATGTCGAAGCCCGACGCGTTTGCCGCGCGGGATCGCCGCAAAGAGAGATCGGTTCACATTGTCCCGGCGGTTCACGGCCAATGCCGCGGGACACGCTGGACTTTGCGCACAAGGAGACTGTCATGCCGATGCCTGGGATGCGGGCGGCGACGTGGTTTCTGCCGCATGCCGCGCTGGGTGATTTGGTGAGCCTGCTGCGCAAGCAGGATTTCACCGTGATCGCCCCGACCGTTCGCAACGGGGTCATTTCATACGCTCCCATCACCTGGGCTGGGGAAATTGCTCAAGGACTGATCGACCAGCAGGATGGCGGTTCGTATCGGTTGTCGGAAGGGGAGCCCGAGCTTTATTTCCAATACGTTGTCGGCGCGGATGGTCCCAAGCGCCATCTGTTTCCGCCGGTGCAACGGCTCTGTCAGATTCATTTTGAGAACGACCGATGCGTGCATGATGCCGATACGCCGCGCGCGCCGAAGCTGGCGATGCTGGGCGTGCGGCCGTGCGACATCGCGGCGATGCGCGTGCAGGATCGGGTCTTTTCCAACGATCACGAGACGGGAACAAAGTCCCGGACGGAAACGTTCTATACCGAGGCGCGCCGCCAGATGATGACCATCGCCATCAACTGCACTCGCCCCTCCGGCACCTGTTTCTGCGACTCCATGGACACCGGTCCGCAAGCGCGGGAGGGCTTCGATCTGGCGATGACGGAATTGCGCGGCGGATTCGTCGTGACGGTCGGTTCCGACCAGGGCGCCAAGCTGCTGCAAGCCCTGCCGTCGCGCCCCGCGTCGCCCGCGGAACTCGAATTGGCCGAGCTGAAATTGGCCCGCGCCCGCGAGCACATGGGCCGGCATCTGAACACCGTTGGGCTGAAGGAGTTGCTCGGCCGCTCGCTGGAGCACGCGCAGTGGGAGGACGTTGCCAAGCGATGCCTCTCTTGCGGGAACTGCACCATGGTGTGCCCCACCTGCTTCTGTTCCACCGTGACGGATTCCTCGGCGCTGGCGCAGAGCTCGATGACGCGCACGCGCCATTGGGAATCGTGCTTCACGCATCAATTCAGCTACACCACCGCCGGCCCGGTGCGCAACACGATTCGCGGGCGGTATCGGCATTGGTTCAGACACAAGCTCTGCACCTGGTTCGATCAGTTTGGATGCTCGGGGTGCGTGGGTTGCGGGAGGTGCATCACCTGGTGTCCCGTGGGAATCGACATCACGGCCGAAGCCCGGCGTATGCAGGCATCGCAACAGCAAAGAGAAACCACGGCCGCAACCAAGGAGGAAATCTTATGAGCCAGACGGCGCAGAGCGTTGGGTGGCCCGCGGCGGGCGACGGAGGCTCCGCCTGGATTCCCATCCCCGCGCGAATCGTTTCCATCAAGGACGAGAATTTCAACACCAAAACCTTCACGCTGGAGTTCACCGAGGAGCGGCTGCGCTGGGGCTACCGCTTTGCGCCGGGGCAGTTCAACATGGTGTACGTCCCGCACGTTGGGGAAGCCGCCATCTCGATCTCCTCCGATCCGGCCCAGTCGCACCAAATGGGACACACGATTCGGCTGGTGGGCATGGTCACGCGAGCCATGGGGCGGCTGAAAGTCGGAGACGTGGTGGGCCTTCGCGGTCCCTACGGCAAGGGCTGGCCCATGGAACGGCTGGAAGGGCACGACGTCGTGATCATGGCCGGAGGCATCGGCCTTGCGCCTTTGCGGCCCGTGCTCTACTGGCTCCTGCAACACCGCAAGCGCTGCGGTCGCGTGGTGTTGTTCTATGGTTGCCGGTTCCCCGAGGACCGGCTGTTCGCCGACGAACTGCAAGCCTGGGAGACCGGCGGCGCGCTCGACGTGCTGGTCACGGTCGACAATGCCACCTCCGGCTGGGCCGGACCCGTCGGCGTGGTCACCAAGCTCCTTCAGCGCGTCAAGGTCACCGGCGAGCGAACGATCGTGCTGGTTTGCGGGCCGCGAATCCTCAACCGGGTGGCGGCGTGGAATTTCCTGCAACTGCACGTGCCCGCCCCCCAGGTGTACGTCAGCCTGGAACGCAACATGAACTGCGGCTTCGGGCGATGCGGGCATTGCCAGTACGATTCCAAGTTCGTCTGCGTCGATGGACCGGTCTTCTGCTTCGCCGATATCGCCGACGTCTTTGCCAAGGAGGAGATCTGACATGGCCGCTCCTTCGATCACTCCGCCGCCGCCGAACACCATCCCGCGGCTGGCCGTGTACAAATTCTCCTCCTGCGACGGTTGCCAGCTCTCGCTGTTGAATCTGGAGGAACATCTGCTGGCGATCGTGTCGGCCGTGGAAATCGCCTTTTTCCTGGAAGCGCGGCGGCGCGTGCTGCCGCCCCCCTATGACGTCGGACTCGTCGAGGGTTCCATCTCCACCCCCGACGAGGAAAACCGTATTCGCCAGGCGCGGCGGGACTGCAAGTTTCTCGTCGCCATCGGAGCCTGCGCCACCTCCGGCGGAATCCAGGCCCTCCGCAACTGGGCAAATCTCGCCGATTACGTTTCCACCGTCTACCCCTCGCCGCAATACATCCACTCGCTCGAGACCGCCACTCCCATCGCATCCCACGTTTTTGTCGACTACGAACTGCGGGGCTGTCCGGTGAATCCCGAGCATCTGCTCGAATTGATTTCAGCGCTGCTCGTGGGGCGAAAACCCAACGTCCCCACCTATTCGCTGTGCGTGGAGTGCAAGCGGCGCGGCTACCCCTGCGTGATGGTCGCCGGTGGACAGCCCTGCCTCGGCCCCGTCACCCAGGCGGGATGCGGCGCGCTTTGTCCGGGTTGCAACCGCGGTTGCTACGGCTGTTTCGGACCGATGGAACAACCCAACATGCCGGCGATCGCGCGCCACTTTGAGGCCCTGGGCCTGTCTCCCGGTGAAATCAAGCGCCGGTTCCGGTCTTTCAACGGATATCTTGAGCCGTTCAAGCAAATGGGTGACCGCTATGAGCAAATCGAGCAACTCGAAGACCAACGGGGATAACCCGCACGTGCGCTCGATTGCCGTCGGGGCGCTGGCGCGCGTCGAGGGAGAAGGCGCGCTGCGCCTTGAAATGGAGAACGGGAACTGCGTCCAGGCCCGGCTGGAAATTTACGAGCCGCCTCGCTTCTTCGAGGCCCTGCTGCGCGGGCGCAATTTCAAGGAAGTCCCCGACATCACCGCCCGAATCTGCGGCATCTGCCCCATCGCCTACCAGATGGGCTCCTGCCACGCCATCGAGAGAGCCCTGGGCGTCTTCCACGAAGTCGATCCGCCCATTCGAGCGCTGCGCAACCTCGCGTACTGCGGCGAGTGGATTGAAAGCCACGTTCTGCACATGTTCATGCTTCATCTCCCGGATTTCCTGGGCTACGAATCGGCGATCTCGATGGCCGCCGATCACGGCCCCATCGTCAAGCGGGCGTTGAATCTCAAAAAATTGGGCAACGACCTCGTGGCATTGGTTGGGGGCCGCGCCGTGCATCCGGTGGGAATATGCGTCGGCGGCTTCTATCGCGCCCCGGCTCCCGATGCCGCCGCCGCGCTTGTGCCGCGGCTCAAGCAGGCCGTGGACGATATGTCGGAACTCACCCTCTTTCTGGCCGAGAAGCTGACGTATCCCCAACTCGAGCGAGACTACGAATTCGTCGCGCTATGCCCCGAGGACGAGTATCCGATGAACCTGGGGCGCATCCAATCCAACAAGGGATTGGACGTCGATCAGGAGGAATTCGGCAACGCCATCGAGGAAAAACAAGTCGAGCATTCCACGGCCTTGCACGCGGCGATCAAGGGACGAGGAGCCTACGTGGTCGGACCGCTGGCGCGGCTGAACCTCAACCATGCCAAGCTCCATCCTCGCTCCGCCGAATTGCTCCCGCCGGTCTGCCGCGCCGTGCGGCAGAATTTGCCGTGGAACAACAACTTCTTGTCGCTGCCCGCCCGAGCCCTGGAAACGGTTCATGCCCTGGCCGTGGCGCATGACATCCTGGCGCATTACACCCCGCCGGCGCGAAGCGCCATCGAGGTCACTCCCCGTGCCGGGGGCGGCGGACATGGAACCGAAGCCCCCCGAGGAATCTGCTGGCATCACTATCGCATCAGCGATGACGGAACCGTGCTGGCGGCCAGGATCGTGCCGCCTACGTCTCAAAATCAGTCGTCGATCGAACAGGATTTGCGCGCCCTGGCCCCCTCGCTTGCATCGCTCGGCGACGAGGAGGCGGCGCTGCGCTGCGAACACCTGATCCGCAATTATGATCCGTGCATTTCCTGCTCGGTGCATTTTCTCAAGTTCTCCCGCCGCCAAGCCCAATCTTGAGCGGGCCGCCGGCGGGTATTCCGGAGCGACGATGGGTGCGATACGGCCCATTCTGATGGCGGCGTGCGGAAATCCGGATGCGTCGGGTGACGCGTTCGGTTCGCTGGTGGCGCAACGCCTGGCGCGAACCGCGCGTCCCGAACTGGAGATTGTGGACCTGGCCCTCCATCCCGCCGATCTCCTGCATTGCCTTGAAGGTCGTCGCGCGCTGCTGGTGGTCGATGCGGCGATGGTCCCCGGCGTGATGCCCGGGCGGCTGCTTGATCTGGACTATCGTTCCGTCGCCCGGCCTTTGTTGCTCTGCGAGCGCGCGACCTCCACGCACGGGCTGGGTCTGTCAGCTCAATTGGCCATGGCCGAATCGCTGGGTTGGCTGCCGCCCAACGTTCGTCTGATCGCCGCGACCATTCAGAGCGCCAGGCTGGGGGTGCCAATTTCACCCTCGATGTCTTCCGTTGTATCCGATGCCGTCCACACCGTCTTGGAATGGGTCGCGCGCTGGCGCTCGGAATTCGACGCCGCGCCCGTGCCCCACGGTTGTGTGAGATCGCATCGCAAAGGAGAGTGAACAATGTTGAGCACGAGAGTCGTCGACGTGTGGTCGGCGCCGATACCGAATCGGCCCGGCGGACTATTGGAAAAACTCGAAGGTCTGGCCAAGGCCGGCGCCGATCTGGAAATTCTCGATGCCCGCCGATCGCGGGAGAACCCGGATCAGGGCGTGACGTTCCTGGCTCCGCTGACCGGCGAGGCGCAGATCAGCGCGGCCAAGCAATTGGGATTTGAGCGCAGCGGCCTGGTGCACGTGCGCGTTTCCTGTCCGGACGAACCCGGAAAGGGATACCTCATCGTTCGGGCGATCAGCGCGCAAGGCATTAATCTCGCCGGCGTCGTCGGGACCGGCATCCGCGACGAACTGATCATGTATCTGGCGTTTGATACCGCCGCCGACGCCGAGCGCGCAAAGCAAGTGCTAAATCGCGTGCCTTGAGCGGCGCTCCCGAATCATTCCCCTTGTCTGGATGCCGGTTGCGTCGCGGCCGGCGTGGTATCCGAGTCTTCGTCGTAAAAATTCTGCTCGGTCGCGGGCTTGCCTTCGTGAATCTTCGAGTCGCGGTATTGCAGATAGGCCTCGCGGGTGAAGACGTACGGATCGATGGCAGCGGCGTTGCGGAAGCGCACCACGCTGTCGAAGCGCGAGCGCAGGTCCACGATATAGACGACGTAGATCGGAGCGCTTATTTGCAGCGGCAGATACAACCAGGTCAGGGGATCGGCCGCATACTCCATCGCAAGCCCCGGCGCGTCGCGCAAAGTAGAGGGCCCCAGCAGCGGCAACACCAGATACGGCCCCGGCCCCGCGCCCCATTTGCCGAGTGTGATCCCCAGGTCGTTGTCGTGCGCGGGCAGATGCCAATGACTCGCCACGTCAAAAATGCCGCCGATGCCAACCGTGCTGTTGACCGCCATGCGGCCGAAATCGCCGAGACCCTGGCCCCATTTGGCTTGCAGGAAATCGTTGCAGACGACGTTGAAGTAGATCAGGTTGTCGAATCCATTGCCGATGCCGGTGCGGATCGGCTTGGGGATTACTTTCACGTACACGTCCGCCGCAGGCTTGAGCGCAATGCGGTCCAGCTCGTCGTTGAACTTGTAGATGAGCCGGTTGGTCTTCTCGAATGGATCGGCGTTGTGCGGCCCGGAGGCGCATCCGCCGCAGAAGCTGGCGGCCACGCCCGCAAGCACGATCGCCGCCATCCCCCACCTCGCTGGAATGAACGCCGAATCTTTCCTCGCCTGATTCCCGGGATGGACGTCACTTTCCATTGGCGGCATTCTTTTCGTGGGCGGCATTCTTTTCGCGCAACAGCTTGAGCAACTGGTCGATGCCGCCGTCGGACATCACTTCCTGGAACTGCGAGCGGTAATTTGCCACCAGACTGACGCCGTCGATGGTGAAGTCGATCACCTTCCATTGCTTGTCCTGCTGGCGCAGCCGGTATTCCACCTTGGCCACTTCCTGGTCCGGTTTGTCGTCCTTGGTGCCGGTGATGCGGGTTGTCACGGTGCAATCGCCGTCCTGTTCCGGCCGGTCGGATATGACTTTGACGTCTTCGTCCGTGTAGCTGTCGGTCGTGGCACCGTAGGTGTTGGTGACGAGCTGCTTGAATTCCTGCTGATAGTCGGTTCGCTGGGCGTCGGTCAGACCGCGCCAGAATCGACCGAGGCTCAATCGCGCCATCACCTCGAAGTTGATGTTTTGGTAGGCGATCTGTTTGACCTTCTCGCGTTTCTGGTCGGCGGACAGGTTGTGATCTTGCAGGATCGCCAGCACGTCGTGGGTCACTTGCTCCATCACCTGGCGCGCCGTCGGCGGTGGGGCGGCGTCATTCTGATCGGCCGCCGGCGCCGCCGAAACCCCGCCGATGGCGCAGGCCAGCATCGCCATTGCCACCGCGATCGCCGTCATGCTCTTTTGCATCGTTTCTCCTGTCGCCGCCGGCTACGGCGTCCTCGCCGGCGCCGTCGCGGCGGGGACGGTGCCGTTCTCCGCTGCCTTGCCCTTGGTTGTTCCGTATAGCAACTGGCCGATCAAGCGTTCGAGAACGACCGCCGATTCCGTGAACGAGATGCGATCGCCCGATTTGAGCAGTTTCTCATCGGCGCCCGGCTGCAATTCGATGTACCGGTCGCCCAGCACGCCGGCGGTGACGATGGAGGCGGAAGTATCCGTCGGCAGCTTCAGCGCTGGATCCAGGTCCATCTCCACCCGGGCGCGGAAATCGTCCTGTAACGCGATCGCCGAGACTTGTCCCACCCGCACTCCCGCAATGACCACCGGCGCCCGGATGGCCAATTCGCCCGTCTCGTCAAACGCGGCCGACAGCTTCAGCCCGGTGGGGCCGTGCCAACTGAAACCGCCGATGCTGATGGACAGGTAGGCGATTGCGGCGATGCCCGCCAGAACAAACAGCCCGACGAAAAAGTCCCGTAATGGAGAACGATCCATGGTTCAAATTCCCCATAGTGCAGTGATGACGTAATCCGTCAAGAGCACCGTGACCGAACCGATGACGACGCTCGACGTCGTCGCCGCGCTCACGCCTTCGGCCGTCGGAGCGCTGGTGTAACCGCGATACGTCGCGATCAATCCCAGCAGTAGGCCAAAGACCGTGCTCTTGAGCATGCAACACTCGATATCGTTGTGAAAATTCACCGCCGACCGCAGGCTCGACATATAACTGCCCGGATCGCCCGCCAGGAGGCCGACGCCCACGAGGTATCCGCCGTACAGCCCGCACGCGATGAACAGCGCCGTCAGCAGCGGCGTCACGACCAGCATCGCCGCCGCCTTGGGCTTGATTACCAGGCTGACCGGATCGATCGACAGCATCCGCAATCCGTTCAGTTGCTCCGTGACCACCATGGCGCCGATCTCCGCGGCCGTCGCCGAGCCGGCCCGGCCCGCCACCAGCAGCGCCGTGAGCACCGGTCCCAATTCGCGGATAAGGCTCAGCCCGACCACCGCCCCCAATGACCGCTGTGCCCCGAACCGCACCAGCGTGTGATGGCCCTGCAACCCCAGCACCATGCCGACGGCCAGGCCGCAGACGCAAATGATGAGCAGCGACCGCACGCCCAGCTTGTGAAGCTCGCGGGCGAAAGCCGCAAATCGCACCGGCGGCGTCAGCGCCGTCCGGGCGATGTCGACCGTAAACGCCGCCATGCTTCCCAGTTGCTGCACGAACCGGATCGCCTTGTAGCCGACGTGTGAAACAGGATTGGCCATCAACTCTTCCCTTGCGGCTGCAATCGCTCCAGCCCATCGCGGAAGAATTCCGCCGCCTCGGCGTCGTCGCTCCGCCGCATTTCCGCCGGCGAGCCTTCCCAAACCCGCGCACCCAGAAGCAGCAGGACGTGATCCGCCATTCGCATCGTCGAGGGAATGTCGTGCGACACCACGATCATGGTCATTCCAAACTCCCGGTTGATCTGCACCAACAGCCCTTCCATGCGCCGGATGGAGATCGGATCCAGTCCCGAAAACGGTTCATCGCACAGCAGCACCTCCGGCTTGCGGATAATCGCCCGCGCCAGGGCCACGCGGCGCAGCATTCCGCCGGAAAGCTCTCCCGGCAGCAAATCGTCGGCATCGCTCACGCCCACCGCGTTCAGGATGTCATGCACCGTGCCCGCGATTTCGCTCTCGCTTTGCCGCCGCTGCTCGCGCAGCGGCAGGGCGACGTTATCAAATACGGAATACGAATCCAGCAGCGCCCCGCCCTGGAACACCATCCCCAGCCTGCGGCGAAGGAGATTCAGCCCGCGATGCGAAAGGCGGCCGACGTTCTGCCCATCGACGGTTACCGCGCCGGTTTGGGGCCGGACCAGCCCGCCGATCAGCCGAAGGATCGTGCTTTTGCCCGAACCGCTGCCGCCGAGGACGACGGAGACGCGGCCGCGCGGAAAGCCGCAGGTCAGCGAATCAAATACGCACCGGTTTTCGTAAACCATGCGGACCCGATCAAGGGAGATGTAGTCGTCGGCTGGAATCGATGGCACCACAGGGCGAGAACCTGTGACCTGGAGCGTGGAATCGGACTTCTCAGCCATGTCGGAAAGCTCAAAATCCCTTGAATTTTCCGTTAGCTTATCGTGGTCCGATGGTATTGCAAGGATGAGCAAGAAGTGCCCGGCTGCTTTGGGCGCGCGCCACTTATTGCAAAGAATTTCCCCCTCCCCTTGTACTCAGGGGGAGGGTTGGGGTGGGGGTCGAACATCGAACGGCCCACGAAACCCCCACCCTGACCCTCCCCCTGAGTACAAAGGGAGGGGAAGAAGAGGAGTCGCGGAATGTGTCACGCACCCG
>JBEKKC010000049.1:0-25938 GCA_050010915.1 Tepidisphaeraceae bacterium
CTGAAGCGGCGAGGACGAGATTTTGTTGGGCTTTGCCCATTTCATCAGGAAAAGACGCCATCCTTTTCGGTAAGTCCTTCCAAGCAGCGGTTTTACTGCTTTGGATGTGAAAAAGGCGGAAGCGTCATCGACTTCGTGATGCTCCGCGACCGCGTGGAATTCAAGGAGGCGTTGCGGACGCTGGCTGAATCGGCAGGCATCGAATTGCCGGCGTTCAAGCAGACGAAGGAATCGGTCAGCGAGCGGCAGATTCTGCTGGAAGCACAGTCGGCCGCCGCGATGTTCTTTGAAAAGTTGCTTTCCCATCCAGAACAAGGTGAATCTGCGCGAGAATATTTAGCCGAGCGCGGGTTCAATGCGGAGTCGATCCAGCGGTTTCGCATCGGGTTTGCCGCCGACGCCTGGGACGCGCTGCTCAAGAGCGCGGCGATGAAGAAATTCACGCCGCCGCAGTTGGCGCTGGCCGGGCTGGTCAAGCCGCGCGAAGGCGGGGACGGGTATTACGACACGTTCCGCAACCGGCTGATGTTTCCCATCCGGGATGAAAGCGGCCGGGTGATCGCCTTCGGCGGGCGCGTGATGCCGGGGTCCGATGATCCGGCCAAGTACCTCAACAGCCCGGAAACGCCGCTGTTTTCCAAGAGCCGATGCGTTTTCGGTTTGGATTTGGCGCGGGCCAAGATCGTCGAGACGCGGACCGTCGCCGTCGTCGAAGGATATACCGACGTTGTGATGGCCCATCAGTTCGGGGTCGCCAACGTGGTCTCGGTGCTGGGCACGGCGCTGACGGAGCATCACGTGGCCATGCTGCGGCGATTCGCGGATCGAATCGTGCTGCTTTTCGACGCGGATAGCGCCGGCGACAACGCGGCCAACCGGGCTTTGGAGTTGTTCCTGAGCCAACCGGTCGAGATCGCCATCGCCTCGCTGCCGCAGGGCGTGGACCCGGATGAGTTCCTCCTGGCGCATGGGGCGCAAGGCGAAGCCTTCGCTGCGGACAAGTTCAACGAATGCCTGGCCCAGGCGACCGATGCGCTGACGTTCAAATGGAAACAACTGGTGCGGGATTTGAAAACGGAGGATGAGATAACGTCCCGGCAACAGGCGGTTCAGAAATATCTGGAAACCTTGGCGGCGGCACGGGGTTCGGCGACCGTTGATCCGATCCGTTGGGGCGCCGCCCTGGCGCGAGTGAGCCGATTGACCGAGACTCCCATGGAGGAGTTGAACCGCCGGTTCCGGATAAGGCCGGGCAAGGGCCGGCCGGCCATTACGGTTCAAGTTGACGACGCCGGCGAGCCGAAAATCAATGCTCCAGCCAAGAGGCTGACCGCTCGCCAGCAGGCAGAGGGTTTTATTCTCGGACTCTTGCTTGCAGAGCCGGGCCGCTGGCATCGAATTCAGCAAGAGCTTACGCCAAGCGACTTTACGGATGATACGCTTCGCCGCATCGCCGAGCTGTTCTGGCGGCATCTCCAGGATGAGGGAGAGCCGGTGTTCAACGAGTTCCTGTCCGTTTTATCGGACGTGGACCTCAAGGGCGTCGCGGTGAGATGGGTGGACGAAGTTTCTGGTTCGATGGAACAAGAAAAATACCTCGCCGACTCCCTGCTCCATATAATCAGGGAGCGGGAGTGCGATGAAAAGCGGAAACTTGTGGTTGAACTGCGGCGTCCACCGCCGTTGAAAGATTCGCCCTCAGCGGCCGAGCAGTCGCCCCAAACGCAAGGCGATCGCTCCGCGGACATTGAAACCTTGCGTAAATTGCAGGAAAAAGCTCGTCATCCCGACCTAAAGCGTGTTACTCTTAAGGGATCATGAGCGGATGGTTAAGCAGGCCATGGAACGGCCGCATTGGTGCGGTTTGAAAAACTGAATATTGGCAATGCGCCTGGGTTCGCGTTGCAACGATCAGGAATGCCCCTGAACTCGTTGGCCCGGCCCGGTGGCATTATCAAAAGATCGGCAGCGATGCGTGCGGCTGGTCGATTGCGGTGGGCATGCGCCTTCCGTAGCGGAGGCTTTGCCTTACGCTGGAAAGTGGTCGTTGGGACATGGCTAGGATTGAATCACCTCTGATCGGGTCCGGATCGCAGGAAGAAGTTGACCTTCGCGTCCAGGCGCTTTTGGATTTGGGCACCTCGCGCGGATATCTCACCTATGAGGAACTCAACGAGCGCCTGCCGGACGAAGTTGTCTCCCCGGATAAGCTCGATTCCCTTTTGATGATGATCGACGAGATGGGCATCAAGCTCATCGACGAAAGCGATGCGCCCGAACATCAGGCCAAAGCCGTCGTGCGGGTAAAAATCGAGAAGCTCGAAAAAATCGGCGCCAAGGTCGGAAAGCTGGCCAGGACCGACAAGACGGCAAAACCCCCGCAGACCCCCGAGGAAGATAACGCCGAGGACGACGACGATGACGAAGCGCTGGATCTGAACCTGGAAGCGGAGCTTGCGGAGGCTTCGACCAAGCGGATCGACGATCCGGTGCGGATGTATCTCACCCAGATGGGGGAAATCCCGCTCCTCACGCGCGAGCAGGAAATCGCCCTGGCCAAAAAGATCGAAATCACCCGCAAGATTTTCCGCTCCAAGGTCCTGGAAAGCGATTACTGCCTTCAGTCCGCCGTGGAAATCCTTCAGCAGGTGGACGACGGCGACCTGCCGTTCGACCGCACCATGAAGATCAGCACCGATGAAGGAATGGCCGACAAGGGGACGATCGGACAGCGCATTCCGATGAATCTGGCGTCGGTGCGGCAAATGCTTTTGCGCAATCGCCAGAACTGGGAAGACCTTGGCGACGTCAAGACCAAAAAAGAGCAGGAGGAGCTTCGCCTGGCCGTTCGCCGCCGCCGCCGCCGCAGCGTCAAGTTGCTGGAAGAACTCGCCCTGCGCACGAGCAAAGTGACCCCGCTGATGAAAAAGCTCTCGTCCATCAGCACCAAGATGGTCGAGTTGGAGCAGCGGATCGAGGAGTTGAAGAAAGTCAAAGACCCCGGCGAAGACCTGGAAGTCTGCCAGGAAGAACTCAGCGGGCTGGAAGACCTGGTGTTGGAGGACGCCCAGAACCTTCACCGCCGCGTCGTGGCCGTCCGCAAAATTTACAACAAGTATGAGGATGCCAAGCGCAAACTTTCCGGCGGCAACCTGCGCCTGGTCGTCTCCATCGCCAAGAAATACCGCAATCGCGGCCTCTCGTTCCTGGATATCATCCAGGAAGGAAACACCGGCCTGATGCGCGCGGTGGACAAATACGAATATCGCCGCGGATTCAAGTTCAGCACCTACGCTACCTGGTGGATTCGCCAGGCCATCACCCGCGCCATCGCGGATCACGCCCGCACCATCCGGATTCCCGTGCACATGATCGAGACGATGAGCAAGCTCCGCAACATCAGCAAGGCGCTGATGCAGGAGCTGGGACGCGAGCCGACCATCGAGGAGATCGCCCGCCGCGCCAAGATGACCGTCGCCGAAACGCGCCGCGTCCTCAAGATCAGCCGCCATCCCATTTCCCTGGACCGCCCGGTCGGCGAGAGCGAAGACAGCTATTTCGGCGACTTCATCGAGGACGAAAAGGCCGACAATCCCGTCGAGTCCGCCACCCAGGAAATGCTCAAGGACAAAATCGAGCAGGTCCTCAAGACCCTCACCTATCGCGAGCGCGAAATCATCAAGCTGCGCTACGGCATCGGCGACGGATACACCTACACGCTCGAAGAGGTGGGACGCATCTTCAAAGTCACGCGCGAGCGCGTCAGGCAGGTCGAGGCCAAGGCCATCCGCAAGCTCCAGCATCCCGTGCGAGCCCGCAAACTCGAAGGATTCCTGCCCGGCGGGCTGGCGAGATGACGCATGACCAAGAAGGAATTGGAAGAACGTCTGAACCAGGAACCATTTGATCCGTTTCGGATCAATACGGCTGACGGCAAGCACTTCGACGTCACCAACCCACGTTTGGTCGTGCCGATGGAAACGCGTCTATTCATCGCACTGGGCAAGAATAGCTGGACTTTGATCGCATTGCGTCACGTGACGAGCCTGGAAGGCCTGGCGGCGGCGTAAACTCTAAGACTTCGGCGGCATGGCCCGCGAGCTGAGAGTAAATCGGTGCTGCAGGATTAGGCCCGATGGTTTCGAGTGACCATAAGCCGATACTCGATTATGAGCCTGCGCGGCACGGGGCGCGCAAAGCCTGCGATCCGCCGCCGAAGTTGACGAGGGGGCATTGGATCGTCATTGCGGCGATGCTTCTCCTGCCGATCTCGTCGATTGTCGATCTCGTTATCACGGACGATCTGGCGGAATATCGATTCGTGGTTCCGCTGACCGGCGGGTATTTCGTACAGCGGTGGGATCAGGGGTCTCGGTCGAATCCACAAATTGAGAAGCAGATCGGTCCATATCAGATTTTCCTTTTGAATCCGGGTCAAGCCCCGAGTTGGGAACCGGAAGGGTCGGGCGACGTAAGGCCAACGTCTTACTTTGTGCCGAACGTGGAACGGCTTGCGGTACTGCCGGGTCAGACGGCGATTATCGGGACGACGGGCGCGGATTTTTTTGTACTGGACGCCAAGAGCGGAAATCTGCAGCTCTTCAACTCGGCGGCGGAGTTTAATGCCGCCGTCAAGGGACCGGGCACCAATTCGGTGCCGTTGAATGATCCGGCGGTTATGGCCAAATCCCTGCCGAGAAGCACGATTCGGCCATGGGCGTACCAGCAGATGAACGGGCTGCTGGGACTTTCGGACGTGGCGTGGTCTGCGATTATTGAGGACGTGGGCGGGATGATCGCTCTGGCTGGGGGCCTGGCGATTCCGCGCGTTTATCGGTGGAAGACGAAGTGGATGCGGCGGATCATCGTGGTCCTGTTCGCCGCTGGGCTGGGAACCATCGTCAACATGTTCGCAAACGGATGGATGTTTGGCGGCGGCCCGGATGCGTTTGTGGGAATGATGATACTGCCGACCGGCTATGTGATTGCGGCCGTCTTGAGTGGCCGCATACCGGTCTGGGTGTGCGGAAATCGTTCCCGTGTGCTACCAAAGAAGATGCCGCTGGAGTATCGCACACCGAATGGCACCGGCTCTATTGCGCCGCCCGGTAATTGAGAAAGATCGGCTCCGGAATCGCCGCCTCGTCCGGGCGGGCGAATCGCTGTATAAGATTGCCGCGCTCATGGCCCAGCACTCGATCCAACAGACCTTCGATCTGGCATTGCGGCACCACCAGGCCGGCCGCATGGCGGAGGCGGAGAGAAATTGCCGCCAGGTCCTAACCCAGCAGCCCAATCATGCGGATGCATTAAACCTGTTGGGGGTGCTGGCGGCACAGGGGAACCGCTTGGACGCGGCCGTCGAATTGATCCGGCGGGCCATTCAGCTCAAGCCCGATTGCGCCCTTGCGCACAACAATCTCGCAAACGTCTTAACCGGGAAGGATCAACTTGACGAGGCCGTTGCTTCCTACAGGCGGGCCATTCAACTCGAACCCGGTTACGCCTTGGCCCACCACAATCTCGCAAACGCCTTGACGCGCATGGGCCGGCTTGACGAGGCGATCGCTTCCTCTCGGCAGGCCATTCGGTTCAAGCCCGATTACGCCGAGGCGCACTACAATCTAGGCATCGCCTTGGAAGGCAACGCGCAGCTTGACGAAGCGGTCGCTTCCTATCGGCAAGCCATTCAACTCAAGCCTGATTACGCCGAGGCACACAACAATCTCAGTATTGCCTTAAGGAACATGGGACAACTTGATCAGGCCGTTGCCTCTTGTCGGCAGGCCGTTCGGTTCAAGCCCAATCTTGTCGAAGCGCACAACAATCTCGGCATTGCCTTGAAGGCCGTGGGGCAACTTGATGAGGCAATTGCCTCCTTTCGGCAGGCCATTCGGTTCAAGCCCGATCTTGCCGAAGCGCACAACAATCTCGGCGCCACGTTGAGGGACACAGAGCGACTTGACGAGTCGGTCGCTTCCTGTCGGCAGGCGATTCGGATCAGGCCCGATTACCCCGAAGCATACAATAATCTCGCCATCGCCTTGGCGGAGATGGGGCAGCTTGATGAAGCTATCGCCTCTTATCGGCAGGCCATTCGGCTCAAGCCTGATTATCCCGCGGCGCACAGCAATCTGGTCGCCGCTCTTCTCTATCACCCCGGCTATGACGCCGCGATGATCTTTGAGGAACACCGCCGCTGGAACCAGCGGCACGCCGAACCGCTCAGGAAATTCATTCGGCCACACGCCAACGACCGCGATCCCGGCCGCCGGCTGCGCATCGGCTACGTCTCCGCGGATTTTCGCCTCCATTCCGTGAGTTGGTTTCTCCTGCCTCTGTTCCGCCACCACGATCATGCCGCTTTCGAGATCTTCTGCTACTGCGACGTTTCGCGTTGCGACGCCATGACCGATCGACTTCGCGCCTGTGCCGATGCGTGGAAAAATGTCGTCGGATGCGGCGACGATCGCCTGGCCGACATGGTCCGCCAGGACAAAATCGACGTCCTGGTCGACCTATCCGGCCACACCGGAGGCAATCGCCTGCCGGCCTTTGCGCGCCGGCCGGCTCCGGTGCAGGTCAGTTACCTCGGCTATCCCGCGACCACGGGCTTGTCCGAGATGAATTACCGTCTGACCGATTTTCTCGCCGACCCGCCGGGCACGACCGAGTCGCTGCACGCCGAAAAATTGTGGCGGTTGCCGGTGTGCAACTGGTGTTACGGCCAGCCGGATGACGCCCCCCCGGTGGGGCCGTTGTCGGCGGAGGCGGGCGGGCCGATCCGCTTCGGGACTTTCAACAATTTCGCCAAGGCGTCGCCCGCCATCATGGACTTGTGGGCCGCCATTCTGATTGCGACCCCTTCATCCCGCCTGATCGTCAAATCCCGCGGACTAGCCGAGCCAAGCCTCCAGCGGCAAACAATCCAATTCTTCGCGTCACGCGGGGTACAGGCCCAGCGGCTGGACTTTCGCGGCCATCAGCGGGATTTCGTTTCTCACCTCGAAGCCTACAACCAGATGGATATCGCCCTCGATACCTTCCCCTATCATGGCACCACGACCACCTGTGAAGCCTTGTGGATGGGCGTACCGGTCGTGACGCTTGCGGGATCCGCGCATGTTTCGCGCGTGGGGGTGAGCCTGCTGAGCAGCGTCGGCTTACCGGAACTGATTGCCCAGAAACCGGACCAGTACGTTCAGATCGCCACGGACCTGGCCAGGGATTTGCCGCGATTGGCCCAGTTGCGTGGCGCCTTGCGCGAGCGGTTGCGGGCTTCCGGGCTGATGGACGCTCCTCGCTTTGCCCGCGACATCGAAGCCGCTTACCGCCAAATGTGGCGGAACTGGTGCGCGGCGGCGGCATCGATTTAAGCGCAGCCCAGCGGCACCAACATCCCCTATCGCCTTCGGCGGCGGGCTAGGGCGAAGAGGCAGAGAGCGACCAGGCCGGTGGCCGTCGCGGGCTCTGGAACCGTCACTGACAAAGTTGAAAATGTTTCGCTGGCTTCGCCTTCGGTGGTGTCGTCGCCAACGAAGATGTAATTCGCCAGTGTGTAGGGGGCCGACCCGTAAGCGGTGTAGTCGTGTGTCTGGCCGGTGAGGATCGTCGTGCCCTTGTCGGTTAGAGAATAATTCGTGCCGATGATTGACAACTGATAATGGCTGGACGCGCCCTCGGTCGTGAATGTACTGGCGAACGAGGCGCCGCCCTGGGTGTCGGCATCCTCACTCGGGTCGTGGGTAAAACCTGAACCGGAACTGTATTGCTGGGCCCACACGTCATTGCCCCAGAACCCCAGTTCAACACCCTTCTTGTCGCTGCCCAGGACAATCACGTCGAACCCGGCGCGGTCATTGCTCGAATGGGATTCAGAATTGATCTGCACGTCCAACCCGACGGAAAATCCGGTGGCGGGGTTGAGCGATGGGAATGCCGGGTTCACCATGGATCCGAGCGCGGTGTAATTTGAATATCCGGCCTCGATATTTGAAGAACTGGAAGGAATATTACCGGTGGTCGTGTCCAGCGTCGTCGTGCCGCCGCTTGAACTGACGGCGGGCGTGCCATCCCCCAACACCGCGTTGTCGGAGAACGCGAGCCATCCCTGCGACTGCGGCGTCTGCGTGCCGGAACCGTTGTATAGAAACGTGGTTTGGGCCCCGGCAAGCGTCGGCAAAGCCGAGATTCCGATCGCCGCGAACACCGCGCTCATTGCCAATTTCCCGAATTGCATCATTTTTGTTTCTCCGTCCAGACTTGAATTTTCGGGCATGCAATACCAATATTGATGCCGGCCCGTCAAAGGGAATCTCGTCTTTTTCTCCGGAAAACCCGCGAATTTAGCAAACTTCGCGCCAGGTTAAACAGGTGGAAACGCCCTTTCATTTTTCGGCCCAACGCGCGCCGCCTTGGGTCTTGTCGCGGAATCGCCGGGCGCTGTCGTCAATTCGGCGGCGTCGGACGATGAAATGGGGGAAAAAATCCGGAAATATTGGACCGGCCTGCCGACTTCCGCCGGCAGGGTTCCAGCCGGCTCTATTGCGCCGCCCGGTAATTGAGAAAGATCGGCTCCGGAATCGCCGCCACGTCGACGGACAGAGCCGCGCCCGCTTTCGGCAAGGTCATGAACAAACACCACCGCGCTCCGTGCTTCAGGGCCGGGTCGTACAGGATGATGCACTTGTCGCCGCGCTGCGGGGACCACATTCCGGCCTGCTGATAGACGAATGGCTCGCCGGTTGATGCGGAGGTGAATTGAAGGTCCTGGCCTCCGGGCATATTTCGCAGTTCGTCGAGCGTCGCGGGCATCTGCCCGTGGTCCCGGTAATACAGCAGCACGTATCCCCCCACGTCCTGAAGCCGCGCGGCGGTGGGATCGGTCGAAACGATTTCATCCGGCGACGATGGCGCGCCCGCCGAAGCGTTGCCTCCGTTTCCCTGGCTGAAATCGAACGTCGTCTGAGCAGCCGGGTTTGGCGCGGGAGTCGCCGGCTGGCAACCGGCCAACGGCAACCCGGCCATCACAACCGCCAGGACATTGCCAAGCAATCGAACGGACATCAGCGAATCTCCATTTCAATCCTTGCCCGGGTCGGGCGGCTCCAAGAAATCCGGCTTGGAGGGCGGAGCGGGCGGGACATAACCCGGAGTCGGCTGCGTGGAGGCATTGCCGCGCTGCATGCCCCGCATCTGCTCCTGGAACACTCCCGGCTGCACCGCGCCCGGCACCAGCTTCATCCCTCTCATTTCATCCTCGCCCATCGGCTTGAGCGTGTCCGGCTCCGCCGCCACGTGCGGGGTGAGGAAAATCAGCAGCTCGGTCTTGGTCTTCGCCGTCGTGTTGTATGAGAACAGCAGCTTGCCCAGCAGCGGGATGTCTCCCAGCAGCGGGATCTTGTTGACGCTCTCGGTCTTCTGGTCCTGCATCATTCCGCCGATGACAACCGTCTGCCCGTCATGAACGGTGAGATAGCTGTCCGCGGACCGGACGTCGAACACCGGCAGCGAAACGCCCTGCTGGATCGTCACCGTCTGCGCCGTCAGCGACGAAATCTGCGGCGAGACCAGCATCGTCACCAAGCCCTCCGGATTGATGTGCGGCGTGACGGTGAGGATGATGCCGATGTCCTGGTATTGGGCGTTGTTATGCACGCCGCCGTTGGAATCGACGGTCGTGTTGGTGATGAACGGCACCTCGCTGCCGACGGTGATGTCGGCCTCCTGGTTATCGCTGGTGAGGATATACGGCCGGGAGAGAACGTCCAGCTTGTTCTGCTGTGCCAGCGCCTGGAGCTTGAGGCTGATGTTGCCCTCCAGCAGAGTGTAAACGAACCCGCCGGGGTTTGAGACGGAAGCGGCCGCGGCCGCGGCGCCCAGCGTGCTCGTGAATAACTGTTCCTTGCCGGCGTAATTACGATTTGTGTCCAGGATGGAAAAATCGGTTCCGAAATCCAACTCGTTATCGTGCGTCACCTCCGCGATGAGGACTTTGATCAGCACCTGGGGCACGCGGCTATCGAGTTGGGCAATCACCTGCTTGACCTGGGCCTCGTATTTCGTGGCCGTTGCCACGAGCAACGAATTGGTGTCCTGATCGGCGACGACGTAGACCTGGCCGATAAGGTCGGCCATCCCGCCGATATTCGCGGCGCCGCCGGCGCCCGCGGTAGCGCCTGTAAGCCCGCGGTTAATAAGCCCATTGGTGCTCGCGTTGGTTCCGGTGGTTCTACCGCCGAGTCCACTGCTGCCGCCGAGGCCCCCGAGACCTCCGCCGCCTCCGCCGAATCCTCCGCCTCCGCCGAATCCTCCTCCTCCGCCCAAGCCACTGCTGCTTCCAAAGCCGCCGGACCCGGAAACGCGGTTTCCCGTTCCGCTGGCGAACTGCGAGCGGTTGGCCGTGGCGCTGTTGGCGGTGGTGCCGCTGAACAGGCCGTTGAGTGTTGAGGCCATGTCAACTGCCTGGCCATTTTTCACGCGGTAAATGAAGAAGTCCTGTTCTGACGCGGGATTGGCATCGAGCTGGCTGAGAACGCCGTCGATGATCGCCAGGGTGTCCGGCGGTCCGGAAACGACGACCGTATTGGTTCGCGCATCGGCCGAGGCCTGAACGTGTCCGGTGTTGCCGGTGTCTTGCTGCGCCGCCGCCGCCGCGCCGCCGCCCGGCCCGCCTCCGCCTCCACCTGGGCCTCCGCCTCCAAAGCGGCCTCCGCCAAATCCCCCCCCGCCGCCCGGCCCTCCGCCGCCGGCGCCGAATCGGAAAAATGGAAAATTGCCGAACGCGCCGGTTTGCCCTCCGGTCTGGTTGGTCGGCGGATTGAAGATGTTCATGATCAGCGTGGCCGCCGCGGTGGCGTCGGCATACTTCAACTGCTTCACGCGGATGTCGCTGGCCGCCGATTCGTGCTTGTCCAGCCCCGAGACGATCTCCACCACACGCCGAACGTTCGCCGAAGTGTCCGTGATCATCAGCGAGTTGCTCGCCGCGTTGGCCGTCAGGTCCGCATTGGTGTTGACCAGCGGCTGAAGGTCCGTCTTCAGCTTCACCGCATCCAGGTTGCGCACCGGAATGATCTGCGTGATCAGTTGATCGGTTTCTTCAACCTTCGACGGATCGTTGCCGGAAAGGACCGGAATATTCGCGTGTTTGGCGTCGGCCAACGCCTCGATCTTCAGCACCTTGCCCATTTGAATTGCCGTGAGATCCTCGTGCTGTAGAACCGTGTTGAGGTACTTGACCGCTTCTTCGGGTGTGATCGGATCGCGATTGATGATGGTGACCTGGCCCGTGGGGATGGCCTGCTCGATGACGAAGAAACCGGCGTTCTGCGAAAGGTAATCGATCACGGCGCCCACCGACGCGTTCTTGAAGTTGAACGAGATCAGCTTCGCGGTCGGCTGCGTGGAAGGCGAGCTGACCAGTTGCCCGCTGGAGGCGGCGACGCCCGCGCTCGGCTCCGTGCTTGGAATGTCGGATGTCGATGGCACGACCTGTGCCCGCGACCAGCTCGGAGAAACCGCTCCGACCGCCATCGACGCCAGGAGAAATGCCACGGAGCGCAATTGTCGTTTCATGTTGAGCCTTTCATTTCCGTTTGCCCGATTTCAGCGTCCCACTTCCGCCGCCCGCCGCCGGCGGAGATAATCCTCCATCGATTCGTTGGGGCCGCGCGGCCCGGTTCGTTGCGGCTGCGTGGAGGCCTGCGTGCTCGCGCCCGCGTTGGATACGCCCCACACGTCCCCGCCCGCCAGGTTGTAGCCGACGTAGACCCGAATGATCTTTCCGCCCGCGTCCTGATAGTCCAGCGAATCCAGCGTGATGTTGACCACCTTCCCCGCCGCAATCGCGTCGCCTACTTTCACGCGGGTTACCGTGCTCGCCTGCTGGTCCTCCAGGAAGCCCAGCTTGCCGTTGTCCGCCAACGAAACGCCCGTGAGGACCAGTTGGCTCGCCGATGGAGGCAGGGGCCCGATGGGACCGGAATTTTCCTGGCGCGGCGGCCGTTGGTTGCCTTTGACGAAGATATTGCGGGCGCCCACCTCCTCGTAAATCGCCGGCACGCTTGGCTGCGCCATCTCGCCGCGCCGCTGACTTTCCCGGTAAGACCGGTTCGATTCATATCGCCGCGCGACGCCATACGGACGCGTGGCCGGCGCCGCCGAAACCTCCGGCCGCGTCGTCGTTTCCGCCGCCATCGCGGTGCTTGCAACCAGCACAATAAGCAGCGTCCACCTCTTCATGGCATGCCTTCCAATTCGTTGAACAGTTCGCTGCCGGCGGCCGCGCTCTGGCCCGTCGGCGGCATGTACAGCGCGGAAACGACCAGCTTCACGTTCAACTGGTCCGATCCTTCCCGCGTGGATTGGATCTTCACGTCGTTCAGCCGGATCGGAATCCGGGCGCTTTCGATCGACCACAGGAATCGCGCGATCTGCCGCATCGAATCCGGCCCCGACGTGTTGAAGTCCAGGCTGAAGCTGATCAGTTGGAACGGGCCTTTTTGCGTGGAAACGTGCTCGGAATTGATCATTTCCAGATTGATGTCGGCCACGCGGGCCCAGGTCTGGATCATCTGCTGCGTGCGGCTCTGCGCGGTGGAATCGTCCGCCTGCAAGCCGTTGGACAACATCTGGTTCCATTCCGCTTGCTTGCTCCTTTGCAGCCGGAGGAGGTTCTGATTGTCCCCCAGCGTCTTGGCCGCGGCCCGCTTGTCTTCCTGAAGCGCCGCCGTCCTGTCGAAGTACGGACCGACGATCAGGCTGTTGATCCCCAACAGCGCCACCGCGGCCATCGCCCCGATCCCAATGTACTTTTCACGTTTCGATAAAACCACGATCACTCCAATTCAATGCCCATCATCTTGGCTGCTCCGCGGGCGGCTGCGTTGGCTTGGGCGGCTCGTAACTGAACGTGATGGAGAACAAGAATTCCTGCGTGCGCGGAACCTTGGTTTCCGGACCGATCTTGACGTCCTTGAACACCGACGGATTGCGCCGCATCCGGTCCCCCAGCGCGGTCACGCTTTCGAGATTGGGCGTGTGGCCCTGAAGCGTGGCCAGCAATGTTCGCTCGCCGTCCGCTCCCATCGCCGTCGGCGCGCCCGCCTGATTGCTGCCGGCGTTGAGCGGCGGCGTTTCGGCCTTGATTTCCAAATTCGTCGCGTACGTCTGGCCATCCTCGGGAATGACGTCCTCCAGATCGCGCATGCACGCCAGATACCGTGGATCGCCCCCATGCCAGTATTGAGCCAGCGACTCCTTGGCGACGAAATCGCGAGCCGCATCAACGTCTTTCTGCTGGCTGTTGATTTGCGATTGCAGGCGGTTCACGTCTTGCTCCGCCTTATCCAGATCGGTGTAAGCATAGACGCCAAGGGCGATGAAAAGGACCACCGCCGCCCCCGCGAGATATCCCCATCGGGGAATGCGGTGCTTCCTGGGCGGAGCGAGGCGCGAATGAAGGAAGTCGATTCCCGGCCTGCTCTCATCCATGGCGGACAGCGCCAAGGCGACCGCCGCCGCGAATTTCCGTCCTTGCCCGTTGATCCCCGCGCCCGATGCCTCGACGCCCAGCGTCTGAAGCTCGCCGTCTTGCACGTTCACCCCAAGTTGCTCGCCGAGGCTCGCCGCGTCCACGCCCGCGCCGTCCCACAGGATCATCTCGCGTTGGCCGTCGCCAACGCCCAGCGTGGAAACAGTTCTTCGCAATTCGCTGATGAACGGCGGCTGCGGCATCGCCGGCCGCAGGCTGCGCATCGCCGTCGCCGTCGATTGGCGTTGCGACGACAATTCCGATCCCCCCGGCCCCGCCGCCAAAACCAAAACGTCCCGCTTCAGCGATGCCCCCGTCATCGTTCCCAGCGCCAGCGCCGACGGCATGATGGCCAGCGGCTGAAGCCGGGCGCCGTCGCAAAGCGATTCGATGCAATCGACGTACTTCCTCGGGGTCGCCGCCAGAAGCACCCTTCGCGACCCGCTGCCCGCCGCCGCTTCGCCGGCAAAGTCGTATACCAGGTCTTTCAATTCGCTGGAGAATTCCGCCTCCGCTTCCAGCCGCAGCAATTGTGCCACCGTCGCATCATCCGCCGGAGGAACGTCCTTTGCTTTGACCACCAGCCATTTCAACGGGATTCCGATGACCGCCGATCGCGTGGAAAAATGATTGTCCTTCAGGAAATGCCCCAGCGCCTTGGCCAGTTCCGTGGGTTGGGAGATGGAGATTCCCTCCGGATAAATGAGTTCCGCCAGCCGCTTGACCTGCGGCCGGCCCTCGGTCGCGACGAGTTCGGCGGCCATCAGCGATCGCTCGCCCATCGCCAGTCCCAACACCTTCTTTTGATTCAAACGCTTCAAGGTTTCGGTTCCTTAATCCGGGTGAGCGGACGGCCCGGCTCATTTCAATGACTCTGACCCAACGCGCCGCCCGAGCCCAGGGCCGTGCCCAGCCAACCCAATTGAAGTTGCCCGCGAGCGGCCAAATCCTGAAACTGCTTCTGAGATATCGGCAACGGCCAGCCGTACGCCGTTAAATCCTTCCGATAAACGATCACCGCCGGAGGGGTCGCGGTTCCAAGCGTGGTGCCGAGAGGATTAAACCGGCTCGCATCGATGACAATGCGAACGCGTTTGAAGGCGCGTCCGTCGGCGCTCACGGCGACAATGTCAGCGGAGTATCGGTACGATACCCCGGTCAAGTAAGCGGTCGCGCCACCCGCCCCGCCTCCGGCGGCCTGAGTTGCCCAGCTATAACCGGCGCCTCCCGTCTGCCCGCTGCTGCTGGCCGCCGTCTCGCGCGCTTCGACAATGGATTGGGCCGCCGCCTGGCTGAATCCGATCGCCTCCAGCACCAGCGGCGAGGCCGTGAAAGGGTTGATCAAGCGGTTGGCATTGCCCGGGCCCGTAGGCGCGAACGAATACACCGTCAGATAATTGAACAGCCCGACGTTGCCGGACGTGGTTGCGTTCGTCAATCCCCCCGACTGGCCGGCGCCCTGTGTATATTCCAGCAGGAGCGTGTTCCGATTCGGGTCGTTGCCCCACAAGAGCTGCGGCATGATGTTCTGCTGCAAGTCCGCCTGCTGACCCACGAGCAGCAGTTCTTCCACCGTCTCAAATCCAGAGCCTTTGAGTTGGTACGGCTCGGGCAGACTGGAATAGTCCTGGCTGGTCGCGCCGTTGGCATTGGACGCGTTGTGCGCCCAATTGCTGATCGAATAAGGGATGTCATCGGGAAGAGTCAGGTTCAACGAATCGCACAATGTCGCCAAGTCAATATTCATCAGCGTCGTATTGTTGATGTTGAGCTTGGACGATTCGTCCACGATGCCGCAGACCGGACCCTGCACGTCGCTCATATCCGTGGGAAGAATCCAGAAATATCCGGCCGACCCGACCGGGATGGTATCGCTCTGGACTTGGGTGGTGAGCGTGTAGGCGTCGGTCGTGTATTCGTCGATCTGGGCCAGTACCCATTGCTCCGCGCCCAATTCCACGGCATCGGCCTGGGCCTGGGAACGCAGATTTGCCGACGCCAGCGCTTCGGTGCGCATCGACTGCGCGAATACCAACGCCAGGCCCGTCAGGATCACGATGATCCCCAATGCCATGACGAAAATTATTCCACGCCGACGTTTCATAGTCCCGAAACTCCCGCGTTCACCTGGGGATCCAGGTCGGCCGTCGAACAGGGCAGGAAAACCACCCGCGTGAATGAGCTCGTCTGGACCTTTCCGTTTGGCTGCGTCTCTTCCAATCCCAGGGTTACCCGGACCGCCGCGGGAACGGTGTTGTCCTCCTGCGTGGCGTCCCAGGTACCGGCAGTCAGAGGCGCCGGGCTGAAATTGGTTCCGTCGTATGAATATTCCAAGGCGAAGCTCGATACCCCGGCGCAGACGATCTCCTCATCGGTCGATGCGGTCTGGCCGGATACCGGCAACAGATTCCGCGTCACCCGCCGCACCAGAACGTGATCCGCCCGGCCCACCGGCTGAACCACCTTGTATTCCACGCACTTGATTTCGCCGTTGGCATAAACGTGGACGGGACTTTCCGACGTGGTGAAAAAAACCACGTCGTCGGCCTCGTGGCCGCGGTTGTCCTGCCCGGGCGTTCCCAGAAAAGCGGTCTGCTCATAATTGGTCGCCGCCGTCCCCGCTCCCACCAAAACACTGGGGACCGGATTTTGCGGCGTCTGCGTCTGCATCGCGCATTGCAGGTCGTCGCAGAAATATTGCAACGCGATGGACGCCTGATCCCCCGGCGCCACCGCAGCCTGGGTTTGGCGGGTCGTGTGATACGCCGTCCAGAGCGTCGACGACAGCGCGGCGGCGACGATCGCCACCATCGCCAGCGCCACCACCATCTCGATCAGCGTAAAGCCGTCGAAATGAATCGCACGAACCTCGGCATCGCGGCGCTTCATTGCTGCGCTTCCCGGTTATACGCCAGGCTGCAAAGCGTTACCGACTCCGAACGCCTGCCGTCGGCCCAACTGACGGCCAGATCGATCTCCTGAATCCCCATCGTGGTGGTGTCCTGGTTCCACGGCTGGACGGTGGCCTTCCAATGGTATTGATAGCCATTCTGCGCGGCGTCGGCTGCGAGAACGGGGTTTTGTCCCTGTGAGACCGCCAGGATCAACGAGGCCATTTGCGACTTGGCCAGCGAAGCGGCGTCGTCGCGATGCCGGGCTGCGTTGCCCGCCGCCGCCGCCGCCGTGATCGCGTGCATGATCGCCGGAATCACGATCCCGATCAGCAGAAGCGTCACCAGCACTTCGATGAGCGTGAAGCCCTCTTTTAGCGGCCGCGCTTGCGCGGCGTTTGGAATCGCCAGTGCCGCTCTCATCTCGCGACCTCCTGGATATGAAACCTGTCCGTCGGCAGATCGCAGACGACTTCCACTTTGTGGCCCGAGTTGTCCGTCAAGACGATGGTGGCCGGGTCCGTCCGTCCCGTCGGCTGGAACTGCACGAATGCGGCGCTGGGCGGAAAGACCCAGATTGTCCCGACTCCCACCGACGTGCCGTCGAGCAACTGGTTGGGTTGCGGATGGGCTTGCGCCTGAAAATTCGCGGGCCAGGGAAGCAGCATGACCGGTGCGGGGGTTTCCGCGTTCTGCACCACCTGCATCCTGATGCCCGTGGGAACGGCGACCGACAGCGGGGCGCCCATGCCCAGAAGCGGCTTGCCCTTGTCTCCGGGGGAGTCGATGGTGACGTAAATCTTTCCCGAGCCGAAATTCAGATAACAGACGCGCGCCTCGCTGATCGCCTGGTTGCGGGCGTACTGGGCAAGCCCGACGATCTGCCGGCCGAAGTTGTTCAAGGCCTGCCCGGCCGTAAATCGGCCCAGCGACGGCGCGAGGATCCCCGCGATGATCGTGATGATCAGCATCACCAGGATCAGCTCCATCAGCGTGAACGCGGATTGTCGGTTGCGGCTGCACATTTCAAGTTAGTCGGCTACGACGGCGCCGGCCGAACCTTCCTGTCCGTCCGGGCCACCCGACAAAAGGTCAAAATCAGTTCCATTGCTGCCTGGGCACCGATAGATGTACGGACGCCCCCATGGGTCCAATGGAAGCGAGTTCTTGTCCAACGTCTTTTCCCAATGAGGCAGATTGCCGGGATTGGTAATCAGGTCGTCCAACTTCGTGGGATACGCTCCATTATCAATATCAAAAGCGGTGATGGCCTGCTTCAGAGTGGCAAGGTCGGCCTGCGCCTTGGTGTTCTTGGCCTGGCCGACGCGGTTGACGACGCGCGGCACCAATATCGTCGCCAGGATGGCGATGATCACCATCACCAGCAGCAGTTCGATCAGCGTGAATCCGCGTCGAACCCGCGATCTGTTTTTGGACGTCAACGCATTCATTCGATTGCTCCTTTGCAAATCAATGCACGATCTCCCCGAGATTGAACACCGGCAACAACATGCTGACCACGATCGTGCCGATGAGTCCGGCCATCACGAACAGCATGGCCGGCTCGGCGACGGAGACCAGCAGGCGAAGCTGACGGTCCAGGTCCTGCTCGTACGATGACGCCAGCCGAAGAAGTTCCTTGTCCAGCCGGGCCGTCTCCTCGGCAACGGCGATCATTTCGACAACCGACGGCGGAAACAGCTTGGGGCTGTTGGCCAGGCTCTTGGACAGCGGCTCACCGCGCTGAACCTGCTCGATGGCGCGGGAAACGGTGTCGGCGAGAGTTTGATTTCCGATGGCTTCCCGCGCCACGCGCAGCGCGCCCACCAGCGGCACCCCCGCGCCCACCAGCGTTCCCAGCATCCGCGCAAACCGCACCAGCGCGAATTGCGCGACCACCCGGCCCAGCACGGGCGTGCCAAGCACGGCCAGTTCGATCCGTCGCCGGCCCCCCGGCGTCGCCGCCATACGCTTCCACGCGAATATCGCCACCACCAATACCGCCAACACGACCAGGATGTACCGCTTCAGGACGTTGCTGCACGCGATGACGATTTGCGTGATCACCGGCAAATCCGCCCCGAAGCTGGCGAAGATCGTGCTGAATTGCGGAATAAAAAATGCCATCAGGAAAGTCACCACGCCCGCCGCCAGGATCGCCAGGATGATCGGATAAACCATCGCGGCCTTCACTTTGCCGATGAGATCCTGTTCGCGGGCGCGGAAGTCGGCGATTTGCCCGAGCACCACGTCCAGAAACCCCCCCGCTTCGCCGGCGCGGACCATCGCGACGTACACGGTCGAGAAACTCCCCGGCCACTTCGCCAACGCGTCGCCCAGCGACGTTCCCCCAACCACGTCGTCGTGAATGTCGTTCCAAAGCTGCTTGGCGGCCGGCTGCGACGCCTCGCGGCGAAGCAGCGACAACGACCGCGCCAACGGAACCCCGCCCGCCAGAAGATTCGCCAATTCCCGCGTGAATGCCTCGATGGTCTTGGCGTGAACTTTGCGCGGCTTGCCCGCGTGCGCCCGGCCTTGAACCTTTTTCGCCGCCTCCAGGTCCCGCGCCTCCTCGATCGTCACCGGACGCAGGCCCTTTCGCGTCATCTCCGCCAGCGCCGTGGCGCGCGAATCGCTCGTCAGCGTCCCGCTGGTGCGCTGGCCGTCCTTGCTCAATGCTGTGTACGCGAAAACCGACATTTAGCTCAACACTCTCCGACAGAATAAACAGTGGCCGCGGCCAAATTCGAAACTCGAAACTCGAATGACGAATCAAATTCAAATGACCAAAATTCGAAACAAAGCCGTTTCATCATTCGAGTTTTGAATTTTGAATTTGATTCGTCATTCGGATTTCGGATTTCGAGTTTCCACGGCGCCAACCGCCACGTCCTCGTCCTTCGTCACCCGCACAACCTCTTCGGCCGTGGTTCGCCCCTCCCCCACCAGCCGCCAGCCGTCGTTCCGCAGGCTGCTCATTCCCTCTCGCGTCGCCGCCCTGCGAATTTCCCGCGAACTGGCCCGTTCCAGAATCAGCGCCCGGATTTCATCGTTCACCGGCATCATTTCGAACACCCCCTGCCGGCCTCGATATCCCGTCCCCTGGCAATTGCGGCAACCCGTGCCGCGATACAGCGTCTTGGGAATCTTCTCGCCAAACTCCGCCCGCAACTTGTCCGTGTCCGCCTGCGGCAATTCCGCCTTGCATTTGGGGCATATCAGCCGCACCAGACGTTGGGCGGCGACCAATTCCAGCGAGGAGGCGACGAGATACGGTTCCACGCCCATGTCCACCAGCCGCGTCGCCGCGCCGGGTGCGTCGTTCGTGTGCAGCGTGCTGAAAACCAGGTGGCCGGTCAACGACGCCTGCACCGCGATCTCCGCCGTCTCCCGATCGCGGATTTCGCCGATCAGCACCACGTCCGGGTCGTGCCGCAGGATCGAACGAAGCCCCGAGGCAAACGTCAGCCCGGATTTGGTGTTCACCTGAATCTGGTTGATCCCCCGGAGCTGGTATTCCACCGGGTCTTCGATCGTGATGATCTTCAGGTCGGCATTGTTGATCTTCGACAGGGCCGCGTAGAGCGTCGTCGTCTTGCCCGACCCCGTGGGACCGGTCACCAGGATAATGCCGTGCGGCAGGTCGAGGACCTCCTGCCAGACGTGGGTTTCACGCGGCCCCATGCCCAGATGCTCCAAACCCAGCAGCGCGTCGCCGCGGTCCAGAATGCGCAGCACCACCGCCTCGCCGTGGATCATCGGAATCACGCTGACGCGCAGGTCGATTTCCCGGCCCGCCACCTTCAGTCGAATCCGGCCGTCCTGCGGAAGTCGCTTTTCCGCGATGTCCAGATGGCTCAGAATTTTGATGCGCGAAACGATAGCCGCGTGATACTTGCGAACCTGATCCGGAATGTTCGCCTCCTGCAACACCCCGTCGATGCGATAGCGCACGCGAAGCTGGTGTTCGAACGGCTCGACGTGCACGTCGGTGGCTCGCAGCTCCAGGGCCTCGGCCATCACCTGATTGACGAACTTGATGATCGACGCATCGTGCGCCGCGGTGGAAAGGTCCAGGTCGTCTTCGCCCTGCTCTTCCAGGACCTTGACGTCGTCGGCCGTCTCCTCCAGGCCCATGGACTGGAGCGTGTCCGCCCCGACGCCGAGGTACTTCTTGATAAATCGGTCGATCTCCGCCGAGGGAGCAACCACCGGATGAACGTCCAGCCCGGTGGCCAGGCGAAGCTCGTCCAGCCCGCCGTTGTCGAAAATCCGCGAGGTGACGATCGCGACCCCGTCGCCGTTGGGGGCCAGCGGCATGATCCGGCGGTCCAGAAGAATCCGGGCCGGAAATTTGGCCAGGAATTCCTTGGACGGCGCGTATTTGCCGCCCTCCTTTTCCAGGTCGATGAACGGAACGTCAAAGTAGGCCGCCAGAGACCGCAGGATTTTCTCCTCCGACACGCCGTTGACGGCGCGCAGGGCGTCGTCCAGCGGCTTACCCGCCGCCGCCGCTTCCGTCACCTGCCGCGCCTTCTCGGCATCCAGCAATCCTTCGGAAATCAACCTGGTCAAAACGTCGTTCACGGAAAATCCTTTGCGGCGGCGCTAGAGAGACCCGCCGATCTTTCTCGGCAGGCCCCTCCATCGCCGCATGAAAACCCAAATCCGCTTCAGTCGAGATATCCCATCAGCACCATGACCGCTTCCTGGCGCTGAGTGAGAACCGACTTGAGGTCCGCCTGTGCCACCGCCAGGTCCTGACGGGCCTTGGTCCGGGCCTGCCGAAGCGTATCGAGCTTGGCCTTGATGGCATCGGGTGAGGCGTTCTGGTCGTCGAGGGTCGTTTGCAAATCCTGCAATGCGGTTTGCACGACCGAAGGCTCGGTCGTCGGGCCGTACCCACCGCCGAAGCCGCCGCCGCCGAAACGTCCACCGCCCGGGCCACCGCGGCCGCCGAACATGCGGAAGTTGCCCACGTTGGCGTCACGCTGGTCTTGCATGACGGCTTGAATCTTCGGCTGGATCGCCGCGAATTCATCGTCGCTGGCGCCCAGAGCCGTCTTGATCCGGTCCATCATAAACTGTTGCCTCTGGCCTGGATTACCCCGCCCGAAGCCGCCGCCGCCTCCCCCCCCCCCGCCTCCCCCACCACCGCCGCCATTGCCACCACCGCCGCCGCCCCCGCCGCCGACCTGCCCTAAAACAGGCAGCGTCAGCATGCCCACCAACAGCGCCATCAGAACAAAACCAAGCCTCTTTGGAACCGACATAAAAAATCTCCTTTCACGGAATATCGCGCGACACCGGAAAACGTTTCCGATGTTCAATTTTTATTGCGCTCCAGAATCTTCATGTTGATGTTCGTCCGCCTCGTGCGCGGGCATAGTCGCGGAAGGCGAAGCCTCCGCTGTTGAACGCTGAGTCGCCATGCCCATGGGACCATGCCGGCGGCGCATCTGCATGTCCTTGGAAAGAATGTCCCATTTGTCCTTTTGCGAAGGATCGAGCAACGCCCGGCTGCGCACGTTGGCGTCGGCGATGAGCGATTCGCGCTGCTTGTCAAAATCCTCCCGCTGCGTTCGGAAAGCCTCGTTGATCTTGTCGTAGGCGGCGCGCTGGCTGGAATCCAAAAGCGCTTGGACCTGTTGGTCCCTCTGCTTCTCCAGGTCGCGGCGGCGCTCGGAAAGTTTCTGCATCTGCTGGCGCGTGTCGCCCCAAATCTTGTCCATCTGTTTTTGCTGTTCGGCGCTCAGCCCAAGCTGGTCGACGATCCAAGGCCGCGGCCCGCCGCCGTGGCCGCCCGCCGGGCCCGCCTCTATTCTCTGAAGCGGAGTCCACACCCAACCCAGTACCACGCCGGCGCTGAGCGTCAGCACGGCCATGACCAGAATAAGAACGGCTTTCCTGCTCATCATATTTCCACCAATTACGGCGAATCGTCGCCGCGACTGGAATCTTCCGCCAAATACCATGCCGCCGCCGGTGTGCTGGCCGCCCCCGAGGGTGAGTCGGACGCGACGTCCACCCCCACCCACGGGGGCGCCGCCGGCATCGGGCTCTGGACCGTCTGATCCTCACGCGTCTTGGCCATCAGCCACGCGGAACCCGCAATCAGCACGCACGCGGCGATCGTGTTCAGCACCCGAACAAACCGCAAAAATCCCTCTTCCATCGCCTGGTCCACTTGCCGATGCAGCCGATGCAGGCCGATCGGCAAAAGCCTCGCCGCCGGCGCCGCCCCCAGCAGCCGCGACATCGCCTGCAACCGCTCCAGCTCCGCCCCGCACGTCCGGCAATGGCGCAAATGCCCTTCGATTTCCACCCGGCGGACTTCGTCAAGCTCGCCGTCGTGGAATGCGCTCAATTGCTCGCTCGTCGGACAGTTCATGGCAGATACGCCTTCAATTTTTCCCGCAATTCGCTTCGCGCCCGATGCAGCCGCGATTCCACCGTCCCACGCGGAACGTCCAGCGCCTCGGCAATTTCCTCATACGACATCCGCTCGAATTCCCTCAGCACCACAACCTCGCGATGCTCCGGCGACAACTGCGCGATCGCCGCCCGCACGTCCAGGCCCGCCTCGGCGCTTGGGCCGGATGCGGCCATCGAATCGCCCATCGGCTCAAACTTCCGTCGCCGCCGACTCCGCCGCCATTGTCCCGCCTGCATCACCAGGATGCGCGTCAGCCAGGTCTTCACCGAGGCCCGGCCTTCAAACGACCGCAAGCCCCGGAACGCGCCGATAAACGTCTCCTGAAGCACGTCCTGGGCGTCGGCGGCGTTTCCAATCAGAGACACCGCAAGGCGATACAACCGCTGCGCATGGCGATCCACCAGGGCATGGAATGCCGCCGAGTCGCCGTCGCCGGCGCGCCGTAGAAGCTCGATGTCGTCCGCCTCCGGGTTGTATTGCACCACGTGCGGCGTCTCCCTCGAAGCCTCACCCATTGCCAACCGATACGGCAAGATTCACGCATTCCATCAACATAGTTGCGGCAACGGGCGGTTTTCTTCCGTTGAAAATTCCGATTTTCTCCGATTTCCCGCCAATGGCCAGTATGCTATGCAAAAAACGCCGGCGACGTCCGTCATACAAGGTTGAATGGAAAAATCCCCGTTCAGGTCCGATTCTATGGTGGAGCAGCCTCTGACCCCGAATGTCCAGTCCGATCCGACCAAGCCCCAATCCCCCGCGGCCCCGTGGCTTCTGTTGGCGTTGACGGGGCTTTCCGCGGCGCTTTGTTTCAATCGCCTCTCGCAACCGTCGATGCTGATCGACGAATGTTTCACCTATTGGCGGACATGCGGGTCGCTCGGCGATTTGCTCGACACGTTGCGCAACGACGCCTTCATGCCGCTGCACTACGAGCTGTTGAATTGGATTCGACAGGGGTTTCCCTTGGGATTCGGCCTCCGCATTGTTCCAGGCGGTGTTTTGCTCACTCCGTCGGTGATGCGATTTGTCCCGGCTTTGTCGGGGACGCTGATGACGCCGGTCATGTATTTCCTGGCCCGGCAACTGTTCAACCGCCGCACCGCGATCATCGCCGCGGCGTTCATCACCTGTTCGGCCTACGGCCTGTTCTTTTCCCGGTATGCCAAGATGTACGCATCGGCCTGGATGCTGGAAACGTTGACCGTGGCCTGTTTTCTGTGGTGGATTCGCACCTGGCTGCGGCTTGCGTGGTTGTGCTGGATCGCGGCCGGCATCGCCGCCGCGGGATTTCATGCCGTCACGTTGCTGCTGCTTCCGCTGGCGCCGCTTTATTTCGTATCCATGGGCCGCTTCCGCGGCTGGCGCGTTCCGATGCTGCTCGGGGGCATGGCTCTTATCGCAGTTGGGCCGGCGGTCTATTACGGGTGTTACAACCAGTGGTCCCACAACTCCGGTGGATTGGCGCCCGGCGTGGTGAGCGAGCCCGCGCCCGATGCCAACTGGAGCGCCAGCGGATTGGATTGGCTCGAACAAATCGACAACTCCCTCCGGCCGCCGTTTGAAGCGCTCAACAACTATCTGAGCGGATTCGACTGGACAACGATTGACGATCTTGCCCATCCCGCGTTTTTTGTCCGCAAATTCAGCGGCGCAATGATCGCGCTGTTCACGATCACCTGTGGCTTGTTCATCCTGGGGGCGATGCCGTGGCCTCATCTCCGCGGAATCCGCGCGCTCGACCGTCCCGTTCAGCCCTGGTGGCGTTCGCTGCTTTGGCTCCTGTTATGGCTCGTCATGCCCGTGTACGGATTCTTCTATTGCCGGTCCGTCGACGATTTCAGTTCCCCGCTGGTTTGGCTCAGTGCGCTGTTTCAGTTCGTCCGGCCGGTGGCGTGGGGCGCGCTGCCGGGAATGGTTGTCGTCGCGGCTTGCCTGAGTTGGCAGCCGCGCGCCGCCAAATTCATCGCCATTCCGCTGCTGCTGGCTGCCGTTGCGGCGGTGGTCCAGACCGCGCGCAATCGCCTGCAATGGATGGATCTTGCCAGCGTGCCGGCGATTCGAATGGCCGCCATCGCGCTGGCGCCCGCGGCGATCTTCCACTATTCCGCCGGCACGCTGCGACATCGCTTCCTTGAATTGCTTCGCCTCCTGGCCATTGTCGGCGTTGTCCTGGCGTTGTGCGGCGCGATGTTCGTCGGGTGGACCTGGATCCACGAGATATCGATGCGGAAACACCCGGAGTTGGAGTGGCAATCGGTCTGGCACATCCGTTATGTCGCGGTGGTTTGGCCGGCGGTATGGCTGGCGGCGGCCGCGCTGGTCGCCCGATTGCCCACCCCGGTGCTGCGGATCGGCGCGGTGCTGATGATCTGCTCCTACAATCTCGTCAACGGCCTGGCCCGGGAATATGCCTCGACCGAAGTTCCGCTGGATCGCGTGGTGGCGGACATTTACCGATCGCACCCGCATTCCGATACAAGAACTTATTTCGAGATGCACGAGCTTTTTGACAACACGCTGTATCGCCCGCTCGCCCTGTACAACGCCTGCATCGTCGCTCGGCTCCAGCCGATTCCCGCCGAGTTCCGCGTTGGTAGTTCATGGCCGTTTGAGTACGGCGTCGCCGCCACGCAATTCAAAAGCCGGTGTATTTACAACTCGTCGATTTCGACCGAGCAGATCCGCGACGATCTGGCCGCGAATCCGGAAATATCCCGGGTGATTGTATGGGAAGTCAGCCGACTGGGTATGTGGTCCTGGCCCGACGACGAGGCCGCAAAAGCCGGATTGACAGGCCGCTGGGCGCTGAAGTCCGACGAGCAAATCGTTTCCCATTGGAACTGGACCTGGCGCAGCGATTGGATTCTCCGCCGCCGCGAATTCCAGCGAAACCCGGCAGGTTGATTCAGCCGCCGTTTTTCAAATCCTGGCCAGCCGCTAAATTAGGGACAGTCACGAATGCCATTCGCTTAGTCCATAAGTCCGCGCCATAATTGCATTTACAACACTCGCGCGAGACGCGGCCTCCTGTCATAATGGTGATGTCTTAAAAGTCACCCAACAACAGGAGGCCA
>JBEKKC010000050.1:0-25966 GCA_050010915.1 Tepidisphaeraceae bacterium
CGCACTCACCCTGCTCTTGTGCGTCGCACTGATCGGACTGGTCATCTCCGGCAAGCGGCAGGCATGGTGGTTCATCGGATTGGCGCCGATTCTCACCCTGCTGGGACATCGCTTCGCCATGAATTCCGGCAACGCGTTCCTCGTCAACGCCAATCCCGTGTTTGTCGCGGCGGACCAGGCGTCATTCATGGCCGACGACGAATGGGTCGTGGGACTGATCGACCAATCGGGCGCGGTGGCGTTCCCGTACGCCTCGTTGTATCCCCGGCCATTGGTGGTGCGAAACGACCAGGCGGAGCCGATGATTTTGATGTGGTCGCCGTTCGCCAATTGCGCCACGGCGTTCCGCATCGATCGATCGATCCGGACCAATGAACTGGAAGTGGTGTCGATGCCGGCCAACGCGCTGCTGGCGTACAACTCGCGAATCGGGCAGTTCATCAACGGGGTGACGGGAACGACGCCGGACGGCCGACGGCCGGCCGGGTTTGGCTCGCCGATCCCGACGATCAAGACGACGTGGGGCCGCTGGCTGGCGGCGCACCCGGGGACGACGGTGATGGCGCCGCCGCAGGGCGGCGAAGCGCCGCGGCGGGCGGTCCTGCCCTACTTTCCCATGCCCAGGGATTCGGTGAATCTCCCGCCGCAAACCACGATCGCGTTGATTCGCGGCCCGACGCCGGTGGCCATCGCCGATTCGGACCTCGGCGCCGGGCCGGTCAATTTTTCCGAGCCGCCGATCGTCGCGGTGCGCGATCCGGTGACCGGGACCGTGACGGCGTACGATCGGCACATCGACGAGGATTTAATTCCCATCTTTTCGGCCAGGACGTTCCGGAAATTCACGCAGGCGACGATGACCGATTCGGACAGCGGCAGCGCCTGGACGGCCGGCGGCCGGGCCATCGACGGACCGTCCAAAGGCAAGAAACTCCAGCCTGTGGAGATCGAAGACGGGGTCTATTATAGCGTGGCGCGGTTCTGGTACGGGAATCTGCCGCTAACGGCCCCCCTGCCGCCTAAACCTGCGTCTTGAATCGGACATTATAGGACGCGGCTGAATTGCTGGTATAATTCGGGTCTAGGCTGGCAACGATGAACGGATGATTGATCGGGCAATGAAGCGGGTGAAACGATGCAATATGGCGTAATCATGGCTGGGGGATCGGGAACGCGGCTTTGGCCGCTGTCGCGGGCGGATCGGCCGAAGCAGATTCTGCCGGTGGTCAACGGCCGGAGTCTGCTCCAATTGAGCTATGACCGGCTGCGCGGTTTGTTTCCACCGGATCGGATTTTCGTTTGCACCGGGACCGTTCATGCCCAGGCGGTGTTGGAGAATCTTCCGGAGTTGCCCAAGGAAAATCTCCTGGGCGAACCGATGGGCCGGGACACCGCCAACGCCGTCGGATTCTCCGCCGCGGTCCTGCACGCGCGCGATCCCGACGCCGTCTGTGCCGTCGTCACCGCCGATCACGTCATCGAGCCGGTCACGCAATTCCAGGCGAGCTTGAACGCGGCGTTCCAGGTCACGGCGGCCCGGCCACGCTCGCTGGTCACGTTCGGCATCCTGCCGACGTACGGGCACACGGGGCTGGGATACGTTCATCGCGGCGAATCGCTGGGAATCGAGGGGGCCTATCGCGTGCTGGGTTTTCACGAGAAGCCTGACAAAGCCCTGGCGGATCGGTTCGTGGAATCGGGCCGGTACTACTGGAACAGCGGGATGTTCGTCTGGCGATGCGACACGGTGCTGAACGAGCTGGCGGTTCACCTGCCCGGCTCGCACAAGGGGCTGACGCAAATCGCGCAGGCCTGGGGCACACCGCAACAGGAATCCGTTTTGCGCGACGTGTATCCGCGGCTGCCCAAGATCAGCATCGACTACGCCGTTATGGAACCCGCCAGCCAGGAAAAGGGCAACGCTTCCGTGGTCGTGGTGGAGATGCCGGTGGAATGGACGGACGTGGGATCGTGGCCCGCGCTGGCGGAAATCCTGCCGACCGACGAGCACAACAACGCCGTCGAATGCAAGACCGGGCTGTTTCTCGACTCGGATGACAACGTCATTTTCAGCCTCGACGCGGACCATCTGATTTCGACCATCGGCCTCAGCGACATGATCGTGGTTCATTCCCGCGACGTGACGCTGATCTGCCCCAAAGACCAGGGCCAGCGGGTCAAGGAACTGGTCGCCAAGGCCAAGGAAAAGTTCGGCGATAAGTTTCAATGACCGATGACTATGCGGACGCTGGCGATAGACTGCGGCGAGCGCCGGACGGGGCTGGCCCTGAGCGATGCCGGCGGCAAATTGGCCACGCCGTATGACGTTCTCCAGACGGCGTCTATCGCGCAGTCGATTTCACAAATCGTCAAGATCATTGACGCCGAAGGCGTCGAGCGGATCGTGGTGGGATTGCCGCTGAACATGGACGGCAGCAGCGGCCCGGCGGTGAAAAAGGCGGTGGATTTCGGGCGATTGCTGGCGTCGCGGAGTGGCCGTAGCGTCGTTTTCGTGGACGAACGGCTGTCAACCTTCCAAGCCGAACAGCGGATTTCCGCCCGTCGCCGTAGCGGCGAAAAGATCACCCGGAAATCGAAAAAGCGGCAACTCGACGCCGTCGCCGCCGCCGCGTTCCTCCAGGAATATCTCGACGGCAAGTTGGAGGGATTGGAAGCGGCGCGGTTCAAATAGTCATGGGATACCGTGCACACTACCGAGTGATTGGGAATACAATCAGATGCGTATTGGTCGAAGAGGTGAATCGCCATGACTACAAAGAAATCGAAAGGCTCTTTGGACTCTAATCTGGAAGAACGGATTTTGGGAGGTCCGCTGAGGTTCGGCGCGGGGGTCGAAGCCTTGCGCGTCGGCGACGATGTATCCCAGGCTGCATTCGCCCGGAAACTGGGGGTTTCCCGGCAATATCTCTGCGACGTGGAAAAGGGTCGGCGGTCCGTGAGCCCAGAACAGGCCGCGAGATTTGCCAAGGCGTTTGGCCATCCGCCGAATGTTTTCGTGCGGCTTGCGCTTCAAGATGCCGTTGGCGCGAGCGGGCTCAAACTCAAGGTGAGCGTCGATGCGGCATAGAGGCCGGCCCTCGGTTTACCGTCAGCGCCGCACCATCAGCGTTAGCGCGAGTGACTAATTCCCGATCGAAACATTTGCCACGCCGGCCGATTTCAATTCGTCCCGCGCGCGAACGGCCATAGAGAAGTCTGTCATTGACGTCCCAGCCATCACAACAACACGCCTTGTCCCGGTTTCTTTTGCAAACGCAGGCAGGGAAGCCTCGCTCAACACCCAATTCCCCTCAGTTATGTCGCCGTTTCGCTGAACCGCTACAACGATGTCTTCTCCCTTTACTTCGGTGGCGGATTGGGAATGATCCTCCGAAATTGCACAGCCGCCAAGAATCACCAACGCTGCCACGAACCAAAGAGCTTTTGACATTCTTAACTCCGCGGGTAAGCGACCTCTCAAGGGCAAACACATGTTATCCAATGCCAGGTCTTAATGACCTCACCTGTTGTGAAATTGACGCCGACTTACGGATACAACGAACCGCATGTCTTGAAAGTCAGGTACGATCAATCGCCGTTCCATAACCGCACGTTCGCTGAGCGTGCGGCTCGCACCAAATCTGAATCGAATGTGGCAAGGGGTAGGGACAGACGAATGGCCAGTTCGAGATACATCGCGTCGTAGAACGTAAGATCGTGCTTCCGCGCCAGGGGCGGCACGTTGGACAGGACTTGCAGATAATCCAGAGACTCCACGGCGACAGGGATGCCGACGAGCGTGGCAAGACTTTTGAGCCAATCAGGTTCACTGAGGCGCCGGCGGCGGAAACCCATTGTCAACGCATTGCCCACTTCGATCGGCCAGAGCACGGGAACCGTTGCGCCGTCACGATAGATTTCGGCCAAGATGCGATCAGATTCGTCGCTTTTCTCGTCAGCGAAGAACCACGGCAAAGCGACGGAAGCGTCGATCACCAGACTCAATACTTCCTGCCTTCCGCAATCAAATCCTTGAGCGACTCGTGGGGAGCCAAGGTGGTGCGAGAACGGATGTCCCGCAATGAGAGCAGCACCTGCTCGTGAGTCAACAATCCTTGTTGGGCATTGTCAACGGAAATCAGCTTGGCCACCGGTTGCCCGCTTTCCGTGATGAGAATCGTCTCGCCCCGGCTGGCGCGCAGCACCAACTCTGCGAAATGATCCCTCGCTTCTTTCGTTGCGATACGCACCATGCAAATCCCTGGTCAACCGCGTGATTATAGTCTGGCACATCAGCCTGTTCCGGTCAACGCGATCTTGCGATTTAATGCCCAATCTCATGCTGCCAACTGCGGGGTTCCATCGGCCGCGCGACGCCGCCCCGATCACGCAGAAACACGCCCGGCTCCGCCGTGATTCGGCCAACGCGAATCCCCCTATTGGCGTCCGCGCTAGTGGTAAAAAGCAACTCGTAATCCTCTCCGTCGTTCAACGCATGTTGCAACGGGGAAACGCGATCGCGCCGCGAAAGTTCGGTGGCATCGGAATGAATCGGAACCGCGGCTTCGTCAATGATCGCTCCCACGCCGCTGGCGCGGCAGACGTGAGCGAGATCGCGCGACAGGCCATCGCTGAGGTCGATCATGGCCGTGGCGAGGGCGGCAAGCTCGCGGCCGAGTTGGACGCGCGGCTCGAAAGTCAAATGCCGGCCGAGAATGCTGCCGCCCAACGGACCGGTGACGAAAATCCCGTCGCCCGGACGAGCGCCGGCGCGGGTGACGATCTTTCCGCCGGCCGAACGGCCCAGGATCGTCACGCTGAGCACCAGCTTGCCATCCCAACTCGCCGTGTCGCCCCCGATCAGCGGGCAATCGAAAACCTCGCCGGCTTGGCGCAGACCTTCGAGAAGCTGCTTGGCGCGATCGAGGGAAAAATCTCTCGGCAAAGCGACTGCCGCCACGGCCGCGGCGGGCAGGCATCCCATCGCGGCGCAATCGGACAGGTTGCGGTTCATCGCCTTGCGTCCGATTTGCCGCGGGGAATGCACCGACGAATCGAAATGCACGCCGTCGACGACCTGATCGACGCCGACGAGCAAAAGTTCGTCGGCGGGCCATTTCAGCGCGGCCAGATCGTCGCCGACGCCGAGATGGAGCAAGGGCGAGTTCCGCTGGGTTTGCCGAATCCAATCGATGAGGTCGAATTCACCGGGCATTAGTGAGTCAAGCGGTTGTGGATAATGGGCCAAGCGGCGGGCTGCTGGCCATCGACGGTTTCGTACAAAGCCAGATGGTCTGCGGGGAGGGCGACAAAGTCGCTGACGCCGGCCAGACGAGCGCTATGGAGCGCGACCGGGCCGTCATTTTCGGCTCTCTGGCGAAGCAGCCATTGCCGGCCGGATTCCATGGCGTTCCTGGCCGGGCCAACGCCCCACCATCCCGCGACCCGGCCGTCGGCGAGATCGCCGCAGTATTCCAAAAATTTCGCCTCGAATCGGTAATAGGCCGGCCGATCACCCGCGATGATGGTATAGCGGATTTGGCCGCGGCGGGGCTGGGAATTCAGTTCCAGCAAAAATGTCGAGTCCGGGCGCAGGTCCGCCGACGCCTGGCAGATTCCCTCGGTGATCATCCAGGCGGGGCTCCAATCCGGATCGTGCATCCAGCGCGCGGAATTGACGATGAGCTTCAAAGCCAGCGAGCCTTTCGTCCAGGTGGACCCGGAATTGGGCGGAGCGATCAGGATAAAATGATCGACCCCGCCCGCATACTGGGCGCTCTCGACGTATCGGCGGGCGATCAGGCCGCCCATGCTCTCGGCCACCAAATCCACTTTCAGATCGGGGAACCGCTCGTGCAACGCCAGCATATTGCGCGTGAACAATGCGGCGCTCTCCTCGAGAGGGCGCTCGGACGGATATGCAAACGTCGCGGTTTGAAAGCCGTCGCCACGGAGCAATTCGGCCAGGTCGGCGCAACTGCCGCTACTGCCATCGAGGCCGTGAATCAGCACAACCAGGGTTGCTTGCGAATCGACGACCCGCGGCAGATGCAACCCAAACCGGCGGTTGAGCCGGGCCGTCGCTTCCGGAGCCGTCACCTGGGTAAATCGATCCAATGCGTCGCAGGTTTGGTCCCAATCGCGCGGAAGGTTCCGCGGATCGAACCGGAGCAGCAACGCGTCGTCGGCAACCGTCAAGTGAAAGGCGTCGCCCAGGGCACGGTTCACAGCCCGGACCGCCACCCAGTCGTTGATTCCCCGAATATCGACTTCAACAGGCAAGGTTGGGAGGAAATCGACCACGGTCGGCGGAAGGTGCAGACCCCTTTCGAGGGTATCCTGGAGGTCCGCAGCCGACAGCCGGCCCTCTTTCAACGGGACGGAAACGCTGAATTCCGCCGCCAAGCATGCGCCGGGGACCAATAATACAAACATCCAAGCCATCAAACGTTGGTTCATAGGGTGGCCGAGCTAGCCATGAAAACATAGCATTCAGATGGGCTTTTCACTACAGCCGGGGGTGCAAAATTCGCCAAAATGCCGTCATTTCTGGCTAAAATATGAAAAATGTTACCGCAAAGATGTATCCGGTCGATTATGTAGGGTATATTACCGACCGCGTTCTTGAAAGATTGGGTACTGAAGGCCGCGTTGCGGAACGTGGCGAGGATTGAAAAATGAAGAGCGAGACTTCCAGGCTGGCCAGTCAACGACTTCACGGTTCGGCGATGAGCTACAAGTTCCAGCGCCTCCGCGAGCGAATTCGCCAGGCGGTGGCCAACAGTGAATTGACGGGCAAGCTGCCCGGCGAGCGCGAACTGGCGCGGCGATTCCACGTCAACGCCAAGACCCTGAGCAAGGCGCTCACCGACCTCGCCGCCGAAGGGTTGCTCCATCGCAGCATCGGGCGGGGAACGTTTGTCCGAGGCTCCAGAGACGAGAAGCCCGCGTCCACGCGGCCATGGCTTGTGGTGCTTGACCCCAATACGGATCAAGCCCTGGTGGACAATTTCAAGTCGATCTCGCCCCTATTGGAAACCTGCCTGGACGTTTCCACCATTCGGCCCAGCTATCTGAACCAATTCTCGGCGGTGATCGATCTGGCGGCTGCGACGCCCGAGACGTTCATTCGCAATCTGCTCGTCCGCGGCATTCCGGTGGTGGCGGTGGGACAGGAGCCGCGAACCTATTCCGTCAACGGCGTCATGTTGGATACGATGCTGGGGGCATCGTGCCTGACGCGCGAACTGGTGTTGGGCGGGCATCGGCGTATCTTGGCGATCGAGGAGCGGACGAAGATCACTGTCGCCGAAACGATCCGCCGGACCGCTTCGCGATATTGTCAGGATTATTCCGTCGATGCCTGCTCGGCCGCGGACGCCGCGCAAGCCGTGGAATTTGGCGCAACCGCCTGCATCTGCGATTCCGTCCAAGCCGCCGAGCGTACCATGCAAGCCCTGGAACGCGCCGGCATTTCCGTGCCGCAAAACCTATCGGTGGCCGCGATCGGATACGGCGCCCGGGACTATCCATGCAGCGGATATTTCGTCGATCCGAAACAACAGGCCGCGGCCGTGGCCGAAATCCTCGCGAGCGGCCAACCTGGCCGTCCGACAACGCTGTGGCTGAGCGGCGTTCTGATCGACCGCGGCACCACCGGGCCAATCACCTTTCACGTTGACGAAACGCCGGCGACCATGAGCGCGGGCGTGAAGTCGGCGGTGCTGATCGCACAATAAACCGCACCCCCCAAGCAGAACCGGCCAAAGGTGGGCAATGCCGGCTCCATCGACATGAGAATAGCGAGCGCATCATAAGGTTTGAAAGCGTTGCGATCGCTATTTTTTCGCGGCATCACGCGCTTTGAGAAGTCCAACCCACTCGTTTGCTAGCGAAGGCATTCGCTCGAGAACCTCAGTTCCAACCAGAACTTCATCGACGTATCCCATGTGAAGCATGTCCACAATCCGACACAGATATGATCGGCCACAATCCCACCATGTAAATCGGGCGTCGATTATCAAGTAATGCTTGCAGTCGACCTTCTCCACCTGGCGAAGCTCCTCTAGCTCCATCCCATCCAGAAGCGTTTCATATACGCCATCGGCAACTCGGCTGCCGAAGGTGGTCGTCTAATAGTATTCCTTGATCTCCCAGACCGCGATCGGATTCTTGGCGCTCGGGAAGGCTCCGTCCACACGCCGGGCGAGCGTTCGGAGCGGCGCGCTCACGTGCGTGAAGGTTGTCAATTCGCGCGGGTCGTAATCGCATTCAAGCCCACCGATATTTGCATCGATCAGCATATTTACGATCGCGGTTAGGTAGGCTGGCTTCTTTTTGTCACCCTTCTGTGTGTTCATCGGGACGGAGAGTTTGGATTTGGTGTGCTGTCGCATGCATAGGGCTAGCTACGGTATCCGTGTCGCGGTTATGCTCTTCCTGCGGGAATTGCCGAAAGGGATGGGGCCAGCGCGAGGTTACTACTATGCCGAGAAGAGAAAAGCTGCTAACCGTCACGATCGACGCGTCTCTCGCCACCGCGTACAGGAAAGCCTACCTTCAAGCCTTTGGGGAACCGGACGCGGAGAGTGAATCGCTACAGGAGTTCATCGCTGGTTTTGTCGAGGATAGGCTCACCGAAGAAATCGAGTTCGCGAAGGCCGAAGTCATGGGTAGAGCAGGATGATCGTTGCAATGCCGAGCAATCTTGCCGCGACGTACAAGAGCTCCGCGCAAAGGGCTCGGGTAGTCACGGAGGGTTGGGCAGAGCGTAACCTATTTTGCCCTGCGTGTTCGGCGGAACGTCTTTTGCCCTCGCCTCGCAACACACGCGCGGTGGATTTCGAGTGCGGTGGGTGCAGGCAGACGTTTCAGCTCAAGGGAAAGTCGTCATCTTTCGCGAACAAGGTTATTGACGGTGCCTATAACGCCCTCATGGCTGCGGTGAGCAGTGACACGGTGCCCAACCTGTTCCTGCTGCATTACGACCGGGCCGCGTGGACCGTCGCGAATCTCACGTTGGTTCCATACTTCGCGTTTCCACCTTCAGCGATCGAGCGTCGGAGGCCGCTGTCGCCCAATGCGCGACGCGCAGGCTGGGTGGGGTGCTTCATCGTCCTCTCTCGTATTCCCGCCGACGCGAGGATCGCAGTCGTACGAGGCGGCCAGCCCGTCGAGCCGCAGAGCGTGAGAGAACAGTACCAGCGGCTGCTTCCGCTCAGGCAGATAGCAGCGCCGGAGCGTGGATGGACTCTGGATGTGCTCAACCTGGCGCGCAGTCTCGAAGTACCCGAGTTCACGAACGCCGAAATGTATGCGCGGAGCGACGAGCTTAAGGCGCGTCATCCCGAGAACCGCCATGTTACCGACAAGATCCGTCAACAGATGCAGATACTTCGCGATGCCGGATTTCTTAAGCACGTCGGTCGCGGCCGGTGGTGTATCGCTTAAATCGGCTGGACTACCGGGAAGCATTTGCGCTGGCGAAGGCCGGTGATTTGGTATACTGCGATCCACCCTACACCCATAGCCAAGCGATTCTGTATGGGGCGCAGCGGTTCCGTCTTCGCCAACTGCTTGGCGTAATCGGCGGTGCCAAGGCTAGGGGTATCCGCGTGGTCCTAAGCATCGACGGCACGAAGCGCTCGGGCAACCACGTGTGTGACCTGCCAATCCCGGATGGGCTGTTCGAACGAGAGGTTTTGGTCAACTGCGGGCGCTCGATGCTGCGCCGATTGCAGATGGGCGGGCAAACCCTTGAGGGCGAAGTCGTCGCCGATCGGTTGCTGCTGACTTACTGAACCCACGACAACAGCGGACAAACCAGCGATAGCCCGACGACTATCATTGACGGAGAAAGACCATGCGAAAGCTCAAGCCCGTGACGCCCGGCGAATTTCTGCGCGAGGAATTCCTTGTCCCGATGGGGCTGTCGCAGTATCGCCTTGCGAAGGAGATCGGCGTGCCGGCCCAGCGGATCGGCCAGATCGTGGCCGGCAAGCGTGCCATCACGGCGGATACAGACCTGCGTCTTTGCCGCTTTTTTGGGCTGTCCAACGGCTACTGGCTCAGGGCGCAGGCGGCGTGCGACACCGAGGTGGCGGAACAAGCCCTGAGCAAGACGCTGGCGAAGATCAAGCCCTGGGCGGGCGCCGCCGCATAGACCGGAAACCGCGACAGTTCTATTGCAACCGGAAACGGCGAAATCGCCGCCTTGCTTCCCCGCAATCCCCCCGCTAGACTCCCCGGCTCGGAATTTTCAATTGACGAGGACGGCCAATGCCACGCGTTTGTCATTTTACGGGCAAGAAAACCAGCTTCGGAAACAAGGTCACCCATCGCGGCAAGGCCAAGTACCTGGGCGGCGTCGGCACCAAGATCACCGGGATCACGTCGCGCAAGTTCAGGCCGAACATTCAGAAAGTGCGCGCGGTAATCAATGGCCGGATCGTTCGCATCAAGGTCAGCGCCAAGGCGATCCGCAATGGGATGGTGGTCAAGCCCGTGCGGCGCACTTATGTCAAGCCAACGGCCGGCGCGGCCGCGTGACGGGGGCCGGTTGACATGGCCGAGCAGAAGATCACCCTCGATCAAGTTCGCCACGTGGCCAAGCTGTCTCGTTTGGCGCTGGACGAAGCCCGCCTGGGCAAATTTTCAACGCAACTCGGCTCGATCCTGGAATACGTGGCCAAGATCGGCGAAGTGGACGTCACCGGCGTCGAGCCGATGGCCCACGCCCTGCCGATACACAACGTTTTCCGCCAGGACGTGGTCGAGCCGAGCCTGCCGCTGGAGAAGGTTTTGCAGAACGCGCCGGAGACGGACGGGCCTTTTTTCAAAGTCCCCAAGATCATCGGCGGCGACGAGGACTCCGCCGGTTGATCGTTACCTAGTTGAAGCATGCTGGCATTTGACACCCTTTTGGCTGCGCGCGAGGCGATTCGGACGAAGAAGATTTCTTCGACGGAGTTGACGCGGCAGGCGCTGAGCCGCATCGACCGCCTGGAGCCGCAGATCATGGCGTTCAACAGCATCTATCCCGAGCGCGCTCTTCAACTGGCCAAGGACGTGGACGACGGAAAACGGACAGGCCCGCTGGCGGGGGTTCCGATGGCGCTGAAGGACAACCTGTGCACGAGTTACGGAACGACGACGTGCAGCTCGCGGATGCTGGCCAACTTCAAGGCGCCGTACGACGCGACGGTTTGCAAGAAGCTGGAAGCGGCGGGCGCGGTGATCCTGGGAAAGACCAATCTCGACGAATTTGCCATGGGATCGTCGACGGAAAACAGCGCCTTCAAGACGACGCGGAACCCGTGGGACACGACGCGCGTGCCGGGCGGCAGCAGCGGCGGCTCGGCGGCGGCGCTGGCGGCGGGAATGTGCTGCGCGGCCGTCGGCTCGGACACCGGCGGTTCCATCCGGCAGCCGGCGGCGCTGTGCGGCGTCGTCGGGCTCAAGCCCACCTACGGCCGCGTCAGCCGATATGGACTGGTCGCCTTCGCCTCAAGCCTCGATCAGATCGGACCGTTCGGCTGGAACGTGCCGGACGTGGCGCTGCTGATGAACGTCATCAGCGGGCGCGATCCCAAGGATTCCACCAGCGTGGACAGGCCGGTGCCGGATTATCTCAAGCAACTGGATCAGCCGCCCGAAGGCGTGCGCATCGGCATCGCCAGGGAATATCAATCGGCCGGCGGGATGGACGGCCGGGTGAAGGACGCGGTGGATGCGGCGATCCGGAAATATCAGAACCTGGGCGCCAAGATCGTCGAGGTCTCGCTTCCGCATACCGAGTACGGGATCGCCGCGTATTACGTGATCGCCCCATGCGAAGCCAGCAGCAATCTGGCCCGGTACGACGGCGTGCATTTCGGGCACCGGACGCGCGAGCCGGTGAAAGACATCATCGAGTTGTTCAGCAAATCGCGGGCGGAGGGATTCGGCGAGGAAGTGCAGCGGAGGATCATGATCGGGACCTTCGCCCTGTCGGAAGGGTATTCCAGCAAATATTATCTTCAGGCCTTGAAGACGCGAGCGCTGATCAAGCGTGATTTCGACGGCGCGTTCGAGAAGTGCGACGTGATCCTCTGCCCGACCAGCCCGACTCCGGCGTTCAAGGCGGGGGAGAAAACCGGGGATCCGCTACAGATGTATCTGTGCGACGTTTTCACGGTGACGTGCAACATCGCGGGCATCGGGGGGATCAGCCTGCCTTGCGGTTTCACCTCCGGCCCCAAGCCGCTGCCGATCGGATTGCAATTGCTGGGTCCGACGTTCGGCGAAGAAAAGCTGCTGCGCATCGCCCGCATGTATGAAATGGCGACCGAGTGGCACAGCCGGCGGCCGCGGCTGAACGAGAATTGAGCAATTCGATTTACGGCGGCGGCGAGTCGAAGAGATAGATCGTGCCGTCGAGAACCTCGAAGGGTTGGGTCTTCAGGAGAGGATCGCAGACTCTATGTTTCAGCTCGGGCGGCATATAGGTTCCCTGGAGGGCGACGGCACTGACCGCATAGACGGGGGGCAAGCCGGAGGGCGCCTTCTCGTCCTCTTGTCTGAGGAGGGCTCCGGGCATGGCAATGTAGTGGATTTTGTAATAGCGGGGATCGGGCAGGGCGAATTGGCAAAGATAGAGTTGCCGGTCGGGATGTTCCCGTTGCCAACGGGCCAGCGCGGGCAGGTCTTGGCCCCAGTCGAGGTTGGAATCGCTGAGCAGGCTTAGGCCGCCGCGCGATCCGCCGGCGGCGACGTTGAAAAAGGGAATGTAATCGGGATAGGCCGAGACGGTTTCACCGATCAGGCAGGCGAACAAGAGAACTAGCACGCTGGCGGCGATTCTGGGCCATCGGCGGTGGGCCTGCGCGGCCATTACGCCGAGGAAAACGAAGAGAAACGGATAGATGGGGAATACGTGCCGCAATCCGATGTCCAGATTGCCGTGCATCGCGACGGCCAGGTAGATGACCGGCGCGACAACTAGAGCGCAAACGGCCCACCCATCTCGACGAGCCTCGGCGCGGCGGCGCGCCGATCGGATCCAGAAGGCCAGGGCGAGTCCCAAGCCGGCGAGCGTCGCCACGGGCGTCTTGAACAGCATGGCCAGGGGGAAATAGTACCACCATCCCTGGAAGCGAATTTGGCCGCAAAGAAATGCGTGGCGTCCAAGGGAAGTTCCGTAGGTGTAAAGAAATCCGAAGAGCCACGCCTGGGGGAGGAGATGATGGCTATTCACCACGTTCCCGATGCGAACGATCGCATCCGGTTTCCACTGCTCGACCCATCGCGCCAATTGATCTTGGGAGACGGCGGAAGGCACGGGGTCTTGACGGAGCCACATCTCGTTTTCGGCGATATAGAGGATCGGTTCCTTGAAGTTGAATTTCGCCGTGGGATCGGAACTGGGGCAGAAGCGGAATCCGTAGCAAGCCCAGATGAAGAAGTATGCGAACAGGATCGACGCGGTCAGCAGCGCAAGCGATGCGGCGAATCGCCGGCGGCGGGTTGCCAGGCTCCATTTCAGGACAACCCACGGCCGGTCGATGGCGCTTCGGCAAACCAAGGCGATGGCAAGGATGGGCAAGGTGAGCAGGCCTGAGAATTTTGTGGTCAGCGCGACGGCGACGAGCAACATGACGGCGGCGCAGCGGACCAGGGTCGCCCTTTCCCCAAGGAGCCAGACGGCCCCCATGAGCAGGAGGAAAACGAGGGTGATGGGAACGTCGTTTTTGACGATGGGGGAATGTGCCAGGAAATTGGGGTCGAAGCAGAACGCGGCAGTGGCGACGACGGCGGCGACGGGACCACGAAGCCGCCACGCCCACCAGGCGATGGCCGCGCCCAGCGCGACGCCGACCAACACCATTCGTTTGCGGGCGGCGCCCAGGAGCTTGTCGGCGTCAACGCCGGGGGTTTGATACAAGACTTTATCCGAGTACAGCATGGAGGCGGCCGGAATGGAATCGAGCATCCGATTCCACAGGGGAGATTGCCAATCCATGGCCAGATCGTTCTTGCTCGTGCCGGCGGCAACGTAATATTTCCAGAGCGGCGGATCTTCCGGATTGCAGCGGAGATCGCCATAGTGGGTCTGGACCCAGGCGGCGACGAAATGAAACGGCTCGTCGAACGCGGCGGATTTGTCGAGCCAGGCGGAGGAGGCGACGGCCCAAAACGCGATCAGCAACAGCGCGCACGCCGCCAGGGCGAGCCATTTCGGCCGGGACGAGACATCGGCAATTCCAGCAGGGTTCATTCGCTAGGGTGGATTGTACAAGTAGATGCAATGGCCAAGAACGGCAATGGGGATTTGGCTTTGGAGTTTTAGGTAGAAATCCCGGTCCTGCCGGGAAATCCAGGGAAAATGAGCGGCGTTGCCGCTGATGGCATAAACTCGCGGGAGGGACGCGGAGGGGGTCTGATCGTCAGGCCCAATGCTGCCGGGAAGTTTCACGTAATGGATGCCGTAATAGCGGGGATCGGCCGATCCGAAATAGTTGAGGAACAACTGGTATTGGGGATTGGCGCGTTGCCACTGGGCCAGTGCCGGCAATTCCTGTCCCCAATCCACGTTGGAATCGCCAAGGAGGTTTGGGCCGTTGCGCCAGCCGCCGGCGGCGACGTTGAAAAATGGAATGAAATCGGGATACGCCAGGTACGTTTCCAACACCAGACCCAGGAGACAAACGCCGATCAAAGCCTTCGCGATTTTCCGGCCGCGCCGCAAAGCGTCGGCGGCGGTGATCCCAACGAAGATGAAGAGGAACGGATAAACCGGCAGCACGTGGCGGATGCCCAGGTTCAGATCGGAACCCATGGCGATCGCCATGTAGAGCAGGGGCATCAGCGCCAGCGCCAGGACGTCCCACAATTTCACGGCGGAGGCGCGTCGGGAAATCCAATACGCCGCCGACAACGGCAACGCGATCAACGTCGCCAGCGGCGTTTTGACGGCCATCGCAACCGGGAAGTAATACCACCATCCGGACATGGAAGGTTTTCCAAGCAAAAACGCCTCCCGGCCGGGCGCGGTGCCGTAGCTGAACAGAAATCCCTCGATCCACGTCTGCGGCAGCAGATGGGAATCCCCCGCCCACAGCGCCAGGCGAAAGAGGGCGCCGGGTTTCCAGTGGGCGTTCCATTGCCGGAGTTGCTCGCTGGTCAGGGTGAACGCATGATAGGCGGCAAAAGCCTCGTGCTTGGCGGTGATGCGAGGCAATTCGCTGAAATCGAAAATCTGGCTGGGATCGACGCTGGGACCGTAGCGAAAGCGATAGCACGCCCAGATGAAAACGTAGGCGATCAGGCAAGAAGCGAAGGCGATGCAGGTGGCGACGGCCAGCCGCTTGGCGCGTGTCTGGGCCGTCCACTTCAGGAAATTCCACGGCTGGGGAAGAAGGGCGCGAATCAAAAGGACGATGCCAAGGACGGGAATCGCCACCACGCCGGAAAATTTAACGGTAAGCGCCGCGCCCAGCGCCAGCGAAACGGCGATGCAGCGGCAAAGCGTGGCGCGTTGTCCGACGAGCCAGGCGGCCGCCATGAACAGCAGAAGGGCCAGGGCAATCGGCACGTCGTCTTTGACCAGGGGCGCATGGGCGAGGAAATTGGGATCGAAGCAAAAAGCGGCGGCGGCGGCGGCTCCGGCCGCCGGACCGCCCAGGCGCCACGCCCACCACGCGATCGCCGCGCCCAACACCACGCCGAGCATCAGCATGCGCCCCCGCGCCGCGACGAGCGCCGCAACGGCGTTATTTTCCGGCGTATAATAAAACACGTCCTGAAAGAACAACCCCTCAACGCCGCGATCCCGGAGCATGTCGTTCCATTCCACGCCCGAGGTTGGGACTTTCAGTTCGCTCTTGGAAGTGCCGAGCATCGCGTAATAGCGCCAAAGCGGCGGGTCTTCGGGATCGCAACGGAAATCGTCGTAATGGGTTTGTATCCAGGCGCCCATGAAATGCAGGGGCTCATCGTAAGTTGCGGATTTGCCGAGCCAGGCCGTCCAACCCGTGACGGCGAACGCGGCAAGTAGGCCGGCGATGATGACCAGGATCGGAAGCGAAGTGGCCTTTTGAATGGACATTCTCGCCAAGTAAGGTTCAGTTAGAAGCCCGGCCGGCCTGGAGCAAATCCAAGGGTTGCGTGAAGGTGGCATCCAGGGCCGGCCAGAGACTGGCGGCCAGCGAGACCACCACCACCGCCAGGCAGCCGCAGGCAACGATTGCCCAGGGGACCTGCATGGGGGGTGCGTACCCGAGCACGTCGCCGCTGAGCTTTCGCGCGTCGACGCCGATCTCCAATCCCGCGGCCAGGCCGAGCGTCATACCAACCAGCCCCAGCATGGCCGCCTCGGCCAGGATCATGCGGAGCAGGTCGCCGCGCCCCAGGCCGATGCTGCGCAGAACGCCGAATTGCCATCGGCGCGATCGGACGGAGGCCATGATGGTGTTGGCGACGCCGAGGGAAGCCAGCGCCATGGCGGCGACGGCGACGGTGCTGACCAGATCGAGCAGATGATAGAACGCGCTTTCCACGGCGTATTTGATGTGCCGGACGTCGCCGGCGATGAGGCCGCGGTCGCCCAGTTCCTTCTGGACGTTTTTAAGCAGGTCCGTTTTATCGAATCCTCCCTGAAGATTGGCGGCAAACAGGCGAGCGCCGGTGACGCCGAAATCCCTCCTGGCTTCATCGATGGAGCCGAACACGCTTCCGACCGTGCGCTGATCGAGAATACGGCCGAGATCGAACATGGTGATCAGCACGTCCGCGCCGGGCGACCACACGTTGGCGCAAATGGTGTAGCTCTGCACGCCGTTGACGGTTGTCATCAGATTGAACGTATCGCCGATCTTCAGGTGGTGGGCTTGACGAAACTCATCGGTGACGATGATCCTGCGGGGCTTTTTCATTTCCTGGGCGGCGCGAGCCTCGGCGGCGGCCTGCTGGTCGGGAGGAAGCGGATTGCCGTCATCGTCGCGGAAATCCAGTTGGATCATGTTGAGCGATTGCTGGGGATCAACGCCGAAGAACATCGTACCAATGTTCCGTCCGGAAAGAAGGGAAGCGATAAGGAGATTGCTTTTGCTGTCGCCGGCGGGCGTGGTGACGACGACGGGCATGAGGGTTCCGGGCATGATGCCGGGAACGGCGGCCAGGGTTTTCTGGTCCTGCCAGGAGATCAGGTCGGGGCTCCAGATGAAGATGTCGGGGAACTTGTTGGGGATCTGCCAGCCGCCGATGAGCGTGTGGCCCTGAACCTGCATGGCGATGAGGGTCGCCAATCCGACACTGAGTGCGGCGCCGGTTCCGGCGGCGCGCCAGATGCCGGTGCTGAGCTGCTGCCGCAAGAGCCTGCCGGGCACGGCGAAGCCGACGGCCAGCAGCGGCGCAACGGCCCGTTCGACGACCCAGACGACCAACGGCGCCAGCAGAAAGAACCCAAAGATGATTCCCGGCAATCCAACGGCAAAATGGCCGAAAAACCGCAGAGTCTGGGCGGCGTTGAGCGGATCGGGATAACCGACGGTTTGCAGGAGCCGCTCGACGGGGCCGAAAAAAATCAGGGGATCGATGGAAATCAGAAGCAGGCCGAGAACGGCCCAGCGAATCCTGGGGCGGTTGGCGGAAGGTCCGGCGAAGGCGTTCAGGGCATCCAGGGGACTGATTCGGGATGCCCACCATGCGGGAAGAGCGCTGGCGGCCAGGGCCGTGGCGAGCGACCCACCGGCGGCGAAAGCCATCCCGGTGAAATTGAAGATCACGCCGGCGGCGAATAATTCCGCGTAGCGGTGGTAGAGCAGCCGCATCCACAGCATGCCGAGCGGAATGCCCACCGCAATACCAACGCCGGCCAGGACGAATCCCTCCATGGTAACCAGTAGAAATATCTGTGATCGGACGGCGCCGACGGCACGGAGCATCGCCAAGGTCCGCTGCCGTTCGGTGACGCCCATGCTCACGGCGGAAAAGATGACGAACATGGCGGTGAGCATGGAAACCATTCCGCCGAGATACGCGGCCATCTGAACGCCGCGGAGATTTTTTTCCAGATCGCCGGCATTTTGCCGCCGCATGCGCAGATTGAGGTTGCGATCGACTTGCGCCAGGCGGGCGGTCCAGCGTTTCTGGAAGGCGTCGAAATCGGCCTTGGCGCGGAGATTGACGCTGATGCTGGAAACCAGCGGAGGATTGTCCTGACCGGTGAAATGCTGGAGCGTTTCGATGGGGAGATAAATCGACGCGGAGCGCTGGGTGAAGAAGACCGGCTTATGGACCAGGCCGACGACCCTGACGCGGAGCGAAGGCTTGTGAAGCCCGGGGAGGTCGAAGCTGTCGCCGATCTTGACGCCGATTTGTTTCGCGGCGGCCTCGTCCAGAACGGCATCGTTGCCAATGGAGGCGTCGAACCAATGGCCATCGACCAGATCGAGGGATTCGATCGTGGTGTCGTCGGGCCTGCGAACGCCGATCAGTTCGACGTAGATTTTTTCGGGAGGGACCGCCCCGGCGGCAATCCTTTCGGGGGTGCGCGCCGGGCCGGCGTGGCCGGCGGCACGGTTCAATTCGCGCTCGGATTCCAGGCGTCCGGAGACCTGGCGCACGTCCGGATCGGCCAGAAGCTGCTTGACCAGGCTCTCGGGCACGACCCCCTGAATCTCGTCGGTGGGGGTGATTATCGCATCGGCGGCGCCCATGTACCGGTCGAGGAATTTCAGGGCCGCGCCTTGCAGGGATTTGTATCCGCTGGTCACGGTGACCACGAGACTGACCGACAGGGCGATCGCCGCCACCGTCAGCGCCATCCGGATTCTGCGGACTTTCAGGTTGGAGATGGCAAGGCGAAAAAGAACCATGGGTATTCGTCATTTGTCATTTGTCATTTGTCATTTGTAAAGGCGTGCGCGCGTTTTTGCGTTTCATGCCAGGCAATCGGCGTATTTGGCGGCCAATCCATGACCGTTCAGGCCGTCGGTGGCGAAGTGGGTCAGAATCTGGCCGTCGCGGATGACGGCGACTTCCTGGGCATAGGCGCCGATCACCGGTTCGTGCGTGACCATGACGATGGTCTTTTTGTGGATCACGACCAAATCACGAAGCAGTTCGCAAACGGAACGGGAATTGGCGCTGTCGAGGTTGCCGGTGGGCTCGTCGGCAAGGATGACGGCGGGATCGGCGGCCAGAGCGCGGCCGATGGCGACGCGCTGCTGCTCCCCGCCGCTGAGGGAATCGGGACGATGAGTGCGGCGGTCGGCGATGCCGAGGGTCTCCAATAGCTCCTCCACCTTGCGGCGCACGGGCCGGCCATTGGTTCCTTCCAACATCAGCGGCAAGGCGATGTTTTCCTCGGCCGAGAGCGTCGGAATGAGATTGAACGATTGAAATACCAGGCCGATGTTTCGCCGGCGAAACGTCGTGAGTTGGAAATCGGGCATGTTGGCCAAATCCTCGCCGTTGATGCGGACGCTGCCGGAGTCAGGCCGGGCCAAGCCGGCCATCAGGTGCAGGAGCGTGCTCTTGCCCGATCCGCTGGCGCCCATGATGGCGAGGAACTGACCCTGGGGCACCTCCAGATCGATGGAGGCCAACGCGGTGACGGTCCGGTCGCCCTGGCGAAAGGTTTTGGTCACTTTTTCAACCGACAGCGGATGCATTGTGCTCCAGCGACGAAGAAACCAATCACGACTATAACGGGCTAAACAATCGCGCCAAGCGATGCCCGAATACGACCCCCAATCAACGATTTTTCATATGCCATCGGCGGCGATCCGTGGGATATTTTACCATATCACATTATATTGCATATTGTTACGTCAGATCATGTTTCCAGGGACGTTTTGCGGGGCAACTAATTAATTTTATGCATTGCCGGTTTTGTTGATTCGGGTTTATTTTCCAGGTGTTGTTTCGAGCGGTGCCCAACGGGCATGGCCGCGGGTGAGCGGCCGTGCCTGCGGGAAACCTTTCTATGTTCGACCTCCTCTATGCAGGTGAGCGCCCCGTGGCAATGGAATGTCCGTCTCCCGACGTAAAGATATCCGCATTGGAGCCGAGCGAAGAGCACTATCGCCCGCTGATCCAAGGGCTGCCGGCCGCGGCCTACCTGTGCGACGCGCAAGGCTATATCCGGCTGTACAACGACGCGGCGGTGGAGTTGTGGGGTCGGGAACCGAGAATCGGCCAGGACCGCTGGAGCGGCGCGCCGCATATTCTCGACGCGGATGGCAAGGCGATGCCGTTGGAGAATTGTCCGATGGCGATCGCGTTGCGGGAAGGCCGGGAGGTTCGCGGATTGGAAATCGTCATCGAGCGGCCGGATGGCACGCGGCGGAACGTGTTGCCGTTTCCGCGGCCGATCCGCGACGGCTGCGGCGCCGTGGTTGGCGCGGTGAACCTGATGGTGGACGTTACCGATCTGAAGGACGCACGATGGGCCTTGAAGAACGCCAAGGAATCCGCCGAAGCCGCCAACCGCTTGAAGGACCGATTTCTGGCGGTATTGAGCCATGAGTTGAGGACGCCGCTGACGCCGGTGCTGATGGCGGTGGCGGCGATCGAGGCGGTTTCGGATTTGCCGCCGGCTTTGCGCGACGAGATGGCCATGATCCGGCGGAACGTGGAACTGGAATCCAAATTGATCGACGATCTTCTGGACCTGAGCCGCATCACCAGCGGCAAGCTGGCGTTGCGGGAGCGGCGGGTGGATTTGAACGATGCGGTGAGGCACGTTTTCGGCATCTGCCGGGACCAGATTCTGGAAAAAGGCGTTCGCGTCCATTTCGATCTGGGCGCGGACGTGGGTTCGGTGAACGCCGATCCGGCGCGATTGCAGCAGGTGCTGTGGAACGTGGTGAAGAACGCGGCAAAATTTACGCCGGCGGGCGGCGACGTTTACGTCTCCAGCCGGCGCGCAAGCGGGTGGGTTCGGGTTTGCGTGAGGGACACGGGGATCGGCATGTCGGCCGAGGTTCTGGAGAACATTTTCAACGCGTTCGAGCGGGGGAACGCGGAAACGGCCCGGCAATTCGGGGGGCTGGGGCTGGGGCTGGCGATTTCCAAGGCCCTGGTTGAACTGCATGGGGGTAAAATCTGCGCCCAGAGCGGTGGAGCGGGAAGGGGGTCGGTATTTACAATCGAACTTCCCGCGCTGGAGGCAACAATGGAAAACGCGGCAACAGGAACGTCCGCCCGGGCCGACGCCGGCCGGGCGCCGGTGCGGCTTTTGGTCGTGGAAGACCATGCCGACACGGCCACCATGCTCGCCAAGCTGCTGGGTTCGGCCGGATATTCGGTGAAGACGGCGGCCAGCGCGGCCGAGGCGCTGGACCTGGCATCGAAGGAGCCGTTTGATCTGCTCGTCAGCGACATTGGCTTGCCGGATGCCACGGGCTATCAGTTGATGCAGCAAATCAAGGAGCGTTACGGCACCAATGGCATCGCCATGAGCGGATACGGCATGGACGAGGACATCCGCAAGAGCCGCGAGGCGGGATTCAGCGATCACCTGGTAAAGCCCATCAGCTTCGCGCAGCTCGACCAGGCGATACACCGGCTGATGAAATGCGGACAGTAGCAACTTTCGCCATGGGCATTGAAAAAAAGCCCACGGATGGCTATCCGTGGGCTTCTTAATTTTGGATGGGAAGCGGCTATTCCGTTCCCAGGGCCGCCAGGCGGGCTCGGGCGTCGATCAGCGTGGGATCGCAGTCGAGCGCTTTCTGGTATTCGGCCTTGGCTTCGGCCTTGCGGCCATCGTTCTGATAAATGCTTGCCAGGTTGTAGTGGATTTGGGCCTCGGTCAGGACGGGGGTCCACATGCGAACGGCTTCCTGAATCTTGTTCTGGCGGGCCAGGAACAGGCCGTAATTCGCGCGGCAAGGCCCGTTGTTGTAATCCTTTTCGATGCCTTTTTGGTAGGTGGCCTCGGCCAGCTTGGGGAGCCCGGCCAGTTCGTAGCAGTACCCGAGATTGCCGTAGGCATAACCCGAGTCGCCGCTGGCGTCGATGTAACGCTTCCAGATCTCGATGGACTTGTCGTAGTCCTTCTCGCCGGCGTAAATCACGCCCAGGCGATAGAGCGACGGCAGGTGCTTGGAATCGATGTCCAGCGCCTCGTTATACTGATGGATCGCGCCGCTGAAGTTGCCCTGCGTTTCGGCCACTTGCCCGGCGGCAAAGCGGGTGTTCGCCTTTAGCGCCGGCTCCGGCGCCTCGGTGATCTTCGCGTTCTCCGATTTCATCTTCTGAGCGTCCGACGGCGTCAAGCCGGTAATGGAGGCGTTGTTGTGGTGGCTGCTGCAAGCGCACAGAAAAATCGACAGGCCGAATAGTGTGATGACTTTGTTCATATACGCTTTCCTTCGGTCAAACGACGCGGCAAGTTAAGCAACGAGGTCAAAGCTTGACGGTTGTATCGGCTATTGGTGATATGCCGTGAAGGCGGAACGGATGAAAACCGACGAATTCCGCTTATCGGACGGACGTGGAAATGGATAATGGATAATGGATAGTGGACAACTGTCAATTATCCATTATTCATTGTCAATTATTAACTTATGCGAATCGGCGTCCAAAAACAGCAATACAATTCGTTGGTCCATTGGCTGGCGATGATCACGGCGGGGGCGACGTTTCCGTTGATCTTCATGGGCGGGCTGGTCACCAGCCACCAGGCGGGCATGTCCGTGCCGGACTGGCCCAATTCCTGGGGCTATAACATGTTCACGTTCCCACCGAGCAAGTGGGTCGGCGGCATTCTGTTCGAGCACACGCATCGGCTGGCCGGGACGGCGGTGGGATTTCTGACCATCCTGCTCGTGGCGGCGGCATGGGCGACGGATCGGCGGAAATGGGTCCGATGGACCGCCGTCGCGGTCTTCCTGGCCGTATGCGTGCAGGGGACGATCGGCGGCCTGCGCGTCGTGCTCAGCGACCGCGATCTGGCCATCGTTCATGGAATCGCGGCCCAGTTGTTTTTCTGCTTCATCGCCGCGTTCTGCGTGATGACCTCCCGGTTCTGGGCCGAGGCGCGAAACGTCATCCCGGCGTTCGCCGTCAGAAAAGTCCTGATCGTCGCGCTGACCACCGTGGCGATCCTCCTGGCTCAACTCATCGTGGGCGCCATCATGCGCCTCTGCGATGCCGGGCTGGCGATCCCCGATTTTCCAACCAGCTACGGCCATCTGCTGCCCCCGACACATATTGACGCCGCCTTTCGGCAAGCGGCGATCCATCAATATGGGATGGACCTGGGCCTCAATCGCGTGACCCTGTTCCAAATCTGGATTCATTTCGCCCATCGAATCGGTGCGACGGTGGCGAGCATTTCGGTCATCTGGCTGGCAACAATGATTCTGCTCCGGCTTTGGGCGCAGCCAGCGTTCACCAGGCCGGCATGGATCATTCTCGTATTGCTGGTGATTCAGGTGACGTTGGGGATTCTGACGGTGCTGCTGAGGAAGCCCGCCGACATCGCTTCGCTGCACGTGGCCGTGGGGGCGCTGCTTCTGGCGATGAATTGGATCATCGCGTTGCGCGCGATCGGAGTAATCCGGGCAACCTCATTCGCTCTCACGAATCCGAATAACTCCCTCATCGACCACCCAGAGTTTGCCGGTTAATTCTTCACACGGCAAGCGCTCGATCACCAATTGCAATAATTTCAGAACGTGCGATTTTGCATGGCTTGTCGGACGAAGCACTATGAAGCCCGGATACTCGGCGGGGGGATACGCTCGGATGTCCGCGAAATCCAAGTCCAACGTCACCAGCACGCGGCCTTCCGATTTACAGACCGTTGCCAACTTTGGATCAGGCCCCCCACCCATGCGCTGGGCGATGACTGTCACGGCGTCGTAGCGCGCTTGTGTTAGAAACTCCGCGGACTCCCGCGGCAGATTCTCGTCGATCTTGAAACGCATCAGGCCACCTTTGGACCGAGAGGCACGAGACGCTCCCGCGCCAATTCCGCTGCGTATGCGATGGCCGCCTGCACGTCTTCATGTCCTAGCGATGGATAGCTCTTCAAGATCGACGCCTCGCTCTGGTCATCCGCCAAATTATCCAGTACAACCGAGACCATCACCCGTGTTCCTTTGATGCACGCTTTGCCATGGCACACCATCGGATCGACCGAAATGCGTTCGCGCCAGTTCATTGCCGTTTCTCCTGTCAAGGCCTCAAATCAATCATAACCGCAATCCATCTCCCACGCCCGCGGCCAGTCGAAACGGGCGGGAAGCACGATCGGCATGAATCCGAATGAGGATACAAATCAGCCTGACCCGTTTATGTTCCCGCCCGGTCTCGGAGGCGATGCGCCGGATGCCGCTTCCGCGGAAATTGCGGTAGCTCTGGCTGAACGGGCAACTTGCACGAGGGAACTTCATTATCCGGCCAGGTTTGACTAGAATCCCTCGCTTCCCATGAATTCGGCCACGAACATCTACGAACTTTCACCAGCGAATTCCGGGACATCCTGGCGCGACGTTTGCGAGCTGGTGAAGCCGCGGATGAATCTGCTGATCCTGGGAACGACGACGGTGGGGTTTTCCATCGCGGCCAAAACGACGGAACAGTGGATGCGGCTGCCGCACACATTGGTGGGAACGGCGCTGTGCGCGGCCAGTGCGGCGATTCTCAATCAGCTATTGGAAAGGGAATACGACGGCCGGATGCGGCGAACGGCGCATCGGCCGCTGCCCATGGGAAGAATTTCCGTGCGGCTAGCGCTGGCGCTGGGGGTGGCCGCAGGGGTTTTGGGGGGATTGTATTTGCTGCTGTTCGTGAACCGGATGACGGCGCTATTGGGGACGGCGACGTTGACGAGCTACGTGCTGATTTACACGCCGCTGAAGCGCGTGACGACGCTGAACACCCTGGTGGGTGCGATTCCCGGTGCCGTGCCGCCGATGATGGGATGGACCGCGGTGACGGGGTCGCTGGCGCCGCCGGCGCTGGCGTTGTTCGGGATTTTATTCGTTTGGCAAATCCCGCATTTCTTGGCGATCGCGACGTTGTATCGGGAGGATTATCGGCTCGGGGGCTTCAAGATGTTGCCGGTGGACGATCCGCAATTGCGCCGCACGGGCAGACAGATGGTGTTGTACAGCGCGGCGCTTCTGCCGGTGAGTTTGATGCCCGTCATGGCCCAGGTTGCGGGGAGGGTGTATACCGTATCGGCGGTGGTGTTGGGGGTGACGTTTTTCGCCTTCGCGCTGTCGTGCGCGACCCGGCGCAGCCGGGCCGAGGCCCGAAAATTGTTCTTCGCATCGATCATCTATCTGCCGGTGCTTCTGGCGGTCTTGATGATGGATCAGATTTAGATCGCCTGACTAAATGAACCACAGAGAGCACAGAGGACACGTAAATCAGTCTTTCTCTGTGCTCTCTGTGTCCTCTGTGCCAGTTTTTTGGCGACTGGTTGCGGCCGGCCGGAAACGCCCGAGGCGCGTGCGTCGGCGTCGGGCAACGGCGTCATTAAGGGGCGGGTTGTTTTCCTGGGAGCGCCGCCCCAGGCCAAGGTGATTCCGGGTTCGCCGATGGTGCAGGACGAATCCATCCTGGTGGGACCCGGGCGGGGATTGAAAAACGTGATCGTGTATTTGAAGGATGCGCCGGCGTCGGGTTCGGCATTGCCGGGGGCGGCGGTGCTGGACCAGGTGAAATGCGTTTACGTTCCGCACGTGCTGGCCATCCAGGCGGGGCAGGTTCTTCGGCTGAAATCGAGCGATGCCGTGTTGCACAACGTGCATTTGAAATGCGTGGTGAATCCGGATGCGAATTATGGATTCAACGGGGTCGGGCAGCAGGACATCACGCTTGCCTCGCCGGAGGCGCCTTTTGTGGTGAAGTGCGACGTACATCCGTGGATGAGCGCGTGGATCGGCGTTTTTGACCATCCGTGGTTCGCTGTTACCGGAGACGACGGAAGTTTCACGATCGAGCACGTGCCGCCGGGGCAATATAC
>JBEKKC010000051.1:0-24862 GCA_050010915.1 Tepidisphaeraceae bacterium
ATCCTGGCGCTCGGCGCGGCGCGAGCATCGAGGTTACGGCAAGACTGGCGTCCGGCTCGACCCATGGGCCGGCCGGCGGCGCGGTTTCCAGGGCGACCCGCCAGACCTGCCAGCGCTGGCGCAGGGCCTGCAAGGTGGCGAAGTGGTCCGGCTGGGTGGCCAGATTGTTCTGCTCGCGCGGGTCAGCGCGGAGGTCAAAGAGTTGCTCGTAGGGCGGTTGGGCGTCGGTATATCGCACGTATTTCCAGCGATCGGTCCTGATTCCCTCCGAAGGCGCGATCATGGTCGGAAGGTAATGATGTTCGTAAAACCATTCGGTGCGCCAGGGCGAACGGCGGTCGCCTTGAATCAGCGGCAGAAGGCTCCGGCCCTGAATGCCGAGAGGGACTGGAATGCCGGCCAGGGCAAGGAGCGTGGGGCAGAGGTCGATGTTCAGGACCATTTCGTCGCACGTGATGCCGCGCAATTCCGCGCCAAGACGCGGGTCGCGGACGATCATGGGCGAGCGGATCGATTCCTCGTTCATGAGCCATTTACCGCCGAAATTGTGTTCGCCGTAAAACGACCCGTGATCGGACGTGAACATGACGACCGTGTTGTCGTCGGCGCCCAGATCGCGGAGGGCCGCCATGATCCGGCCGACGGCGATGTCCACGCCGGCCAGAAGGCGATACAGCGATCTCATTGTCTCCTGATAGTGCTCGGGGTGGAAATCCATTCCCTCGCGCGTGCGGTTCATGGTCGAATCGAAGAACTCGGGCCAAGGCGCGGCGTCCACGGTTGCCGGCGGCGGAACGTTCGCGTTTTGATACAGCGGCTCCAAAGCTCGGTCGTAGGGATATTTCGCGTAAATGCCCGGCTGGTTGCGGCCGTCATCCTCGACGTGGGGCGCTTTGAAACTGACGGAAAGACAAAACGGCTGATCCGCGCGGCATCCGCGCAGGAACTCGACCGCCTGGTCCACCTGAAGCGTCGTCAGATGTTTGGTCCTTCCCCGCTCGAAATAATATCCCTGACCGGTGAACCCGGCGAAATAGTCGAAGCGGCTGATGGGCAACGCCCCGCCCAAGCCCCATTTGCCGACAAAGCCGGTCCGATAGCCCGCCTGGCGGAGCAGCATCGGATAGGAGTTGGCGAACAGTCTGGGCGTCAACGATTGCATCCCGGTCAGCAGGCCGTGGCATCGCGCGTAAAGGCCGGTGAAAATGCTGGCCCGGCTGGACATGCAGATGGCGGTGGTGACGAAGGAATTGGTGAACCTCACGCCGCCGGCGGCGAGGGCGTCGATGTTGGGCGTCTGAAGAATCGAATTTCCGGCGCAGCTCATCGAATCCCAGCGCTGGTCGTCGGTGAGCAGAACGATGAGGTTTGGCCTGCGGAGCGATCGCCCGCCGGGAGGAGGCGGAACCGCGGCGCGGCTCGGCCACGGTCGGGCGAATGCCGGCAAGGCCGCCGCCGCTCCGATGCAACCCTGGATAAATCGCCGTCGGCTCAATCCCTGAGCCAGGTGAGGAATCTTACGCATGGCCGTATCCCGCCCCTTGTTGACAGGAGACGTCAATCTACTGCGCGTGGATAATCATAACAAAGGATGAAGGCTGAATGAATTCCACGGCGAGACAAATTCCCACGGCAGCAGCGGAGGCTTCGCCTACCGTGCCGTGGGCGTTCCGGGCGGCTTTGAAATGGCCGCTACGCATTTGAGGCGGATGGCGAGGCGACCGCGGCAGCCGCGGCGGCGGGCTGTGGGGCCGCGGCGCGCTGCGGAATATTTAATCCGGCTCCGGCGGTGAACGGCGTCTTGACGGCCGGGGCGGTGCCAGCGGCCACCTGCTGCTTGGCGCCGGGCTGCTTGTGGTCCGGCTGCAATACCAGAGTCATGCGCCGACCTTCCATCTTGCTGTCGCGCTCGATCTTGCTCACCATGAACAATTCGTTCTTGATCTTGACGAAGATGTCCCGCCCCAAATCCAGATGGGCCATTTCCCGCCCCTTGAATTGCAACGTGAACTGGACCTTGTTGCCTTCTTTAAGAAACTCGCGGGCGTGGTTGATCTTGATCATCAGATCGTGATCGCCGATCTTGACGGTCTTGAGCTTCAGTTCCTTGAGTTGGCCGCCGCGCACGGCGGAGCGCGATTTGTCCACTTTCTTTTGCTGTTGGTAACGCCACTTGCCGTAGTCGAGGATTTTGCAGACCGGCGGGCGTGCGGTGGGAGCGACTTCGACCAAATCAAGCCCGGCTTCCCGGGCCAATCGCAACGCTTCCGAGGTGGAGACGCTGCCGATCTTTTCATCCTTTTCATTGATCAAAAAGATCGGCGAAATGCGAATCTGCTCGTTGTGACGGAAATTCGTAGGAATAGCAATCCTCCAAAATACCACTTCAGCCGCCGGGGCGCTTGCCCCGGATCGCGGCATGGCGGTGTCCCTGGAACTGGCGGCAAAAAACGAGCCACAGACCTGCCCGAAAACGCCCGGCAATCGTGGCAGTCTTCCACAGCCAAAATCCGCTATCCCAACGTTGCGGAGGGCTACGCCCTTCGCTTAGGACGCGGAAATCAGGGATCGTAAGGCGGAATTATCGGCAAGCCGGACGGATTTTTCAAGAACAATCGGGGAATTTTGATGGTTCGGGGCCAGGTAGTGGGTCAAATTGAAGGTTGAAGCGAATTGGGATTCCCCATGGAGCAAGCGCCCCAGGGCTTTGGATTGCGAAAGAAATCCACTACCGGACATCACACCTTGGCGGCGCCGCGGGTGGCGATCTCTTGCTGGCAACGCTCGATGAACTCGGTGACCGAGACCGGGCCGTGATCCTCGCCGATGCGCGTGCGCACGGCCACCTGCTTTGTTTGCATCTCCTTGTCGCCGACAATGAGCATGTACGGAACCTTTTGCATCGTGGCGCGGCGAATCTTGGCGCCGATCTTGTCGGCATCCAGGTCGGCTTCGACGCGCAGGCCGGCTTCCTTGATTTCCTTCACGACGGCGTTTGCGTAGTCGTTGGATTTTTCGCTGATGGAAAGGACGGCCACCTGCACCGGGGCCAGCCAAAGCGGAAACGCGCCGCCGAAATGTTCGATCAGGACGCCGATGAAACGCTCCATGCTCCCGAAGGGGGCGCGGTGAATCATGACGGGACGATGCGGCTGGTTGTCGGAGCCGACGTAGGTCAGATCGAATCGCTCGGGCAATTGGTAATCCACCTGGACGGTGCCGAGTTGCCATTCGCGGCCGAGGACGTCCTTGACGACGAAGTCGATCTTCGGCCCGTAAAACGCGGCCTCGCCGGGCTCGAGAGCGAACGGGACGCCCAAATTCTCGGCGGCGGCGCGGCAGGCGGATTCGGCCTTGTCCCATTGCTCGGCCCCGCCGACGTATTTGGCGCTGTCCGGATCGCGCAGCCCGACGCGCACGCGAAAATCGTTCAACTTCAACGTCCCCAGCACGATCTTCACCAGCTCCAGGCAACCGTGCAATTCCGCTTGAACCTGGTCCTCGGAACAGAATAAATGGGCATCATCCTGGGTGAATCCGCGGACGCGGGTCATGCCGCCCAACTCTCCGGATTTTTCCCAGCGATAGACGGTGCCGAATTCCGCCAATCGAACCGGGAGATCGCGATAGCTGCGCTGTTCGCTGGCGTAGAGGCGGATGTGATGCGGGCAATTCATCGGCTTGAGGAGATAGCCGTCGATCTGACCCTTCTCCATGCGGTTGGCCAACTCCGCACAACCGCAATCTTCCTTGGCCAAGGCCTCGAAATATTCGCGGTCGATCAGCGGGGGGAACTGCGACTGGCGGTAATAGGGATAATGTCCGCTGGTGCGATACAGATCGAGCCGGCCGATGTGCGGCGTGAAAACCTGCTGATATCCCTGCCGGCGGAGGTGCTCGCTGATGAAATTCTGGAGTTCGATGCGGACCTGCGCGCCCTTGGGCTTCCAGAGGACCAGTCCTTGGCCGACCTTTTCGTCGATGACGAACAGCCCCAGGGCCGGGCCGATGACGCGATGGTCGCGTTTCTTGGCCTCCTCGATCTGCTGGAGATATTTTTCCAGGTCCTTCTTGTCGAAGAACGCGGTGCCGTAGACGCGGGTGAGTTGTTCGCGGCTGCTGTCGCCGCGCCAGTAGGCCCCGGCCACGCTGGTTAGCTTGAAGGCCTTGATCTTGCCGGTCGCCGGGACGTGCGGGCCGCGGCAAAGGTCGGTGAAATCACCCTGGCGGTAGATGGACACCGTCTTCTCGCCGGCGGCGGCAAGCTCGTCGATGATCTCGTCCTTGAACCGCTGGTTTTCGTGGCGCAGAATTTCCCTGGCTTGGCTCGGCTCGACGTCCTGCCGTGAAAACGGCAGGTTCGCGTCGATCAGCTTCTGCATTTCCTGTTCGACCTTGGGCAATTCCTCGGCCGAGAAACCGCGGGGTAATTCGAAGTCATAATAAAACCCGTTTTCGATCACGGGGCCGATGGTGTATTGGACGGTATCTCCATAAAGATGCCGCAGGGATTGCGCCAGCACGTGGGCGGTGCTGTGGCGCATGACGTAGAGGCCGTCGGGGTCGCGGTCGGTGACGATGGAGATTTCGTGGTCTCCGGTGAGCGTGGAGGAAAGATCCATCAGCTTGCCGTCGACGCGGCCGACGATCGCCGCCCTGGCCAGGCCTTTTCCGATTGACTCAGCCAATTGCTGCACGGTGCTGCCGTCGGGAATCTCCTTGCGGCTTCCATCGGGTAATTTGATCGCTGCCATAGGTGATAGAAGATAAGAAGAAATGGGAGGAAAAGGAAACGCACCGGCAAGATCGGTCAACCTTTTCGGCCGGTGAAGGCGCTGAGTTCGGAGGTGGTGATCTGCTCCTGGGACATGGCGGTGATGAATTCGGGATATCCGGGTGCGCCCATTTCGGGGACGTCGAGGCCGGCGATTTCGACTTCGGGGCGGACGCGGTTGGAGCCGGTCCAGCGGCCGATCAGGCGGAAAACGATGCCGCCGACGACGATGTTCCAGGTGAGACAGGTGACGGCGGCGATGGTTTGCGCGAAGAGTTGGTTGGGGGAATGGTCGCCGTAGAAGAGTCCGACGACGTTACCGGCGACGTGGTTGTATCCGTCGCCGTAGGTTCCGTTGGCGAAGAGTCCCAGGGCGAGGACGCCCCACAAACCGGCGGTGCCGTGGACGCTGATGGCGCCGACGGGGTCGTCGATTCCCTTGCGTTCCATGAAGAGGACGCTGCCGACGACGAGAAGTCCGGCGACGAGGCCGATGATGAAGGCGGCCGGGGGGCTGACGAAAGCGCAGGGGGCGGTGATGGCGACCAGGCCGGCGAGCATGCCGTTGCACATCACGGAAGGATCGGGCTTGCCGTAGGTTTTCCACATGTAGAAGCAGGCGGCGACGGTGGAGGCGCCGGAGGCGAGCATGGTGTTGACGGCGATGAGGCCGATGCGGTCGGTCATGCCGGACAGCGACGAGCCGGCGTTGAATCCGAACCATCCGAAGGCCAGGACGAAGGTGCCGAACATGACCATGGGCATGTGATGTCCGAAGATGGGACGGGGATTGCCATCCTCGTCATATTTTCCGATGCGTGGGCCGATGGTGCGGGCGAGGATGAACGCCAGGGCGCCGCCCTGGAGATGGACGACGGAGGAGCCGGCATAATCGACGGCGCCGTGGCCGAGACCGGCGTTGACGCCGAGTGCGGCCAGCCAGCCGCCGCCCCACATCCAGCAGCCGTAAGCGCTGTAGAGGAAAGCGCCGACGCAGACGCTGAAGATGGTGAAGCTTTTGAAACTCCACCGCTCGGCGAGAGCGCCGGTGGGGATGGTGGCGGTGGTGTCCATGAAGACCATCATGTAGAGGAAGAGGACGAGAGCGCCGGGGGTGATGGATTTTCCGCTGAGGAAGAAGCCGCTGAGTCCGCAAATCCCCCAGGATTTTCCGGCAATGGGGAGATAGAGCATGTGGTTGAGCGCGTTGCCGCCGTAGAGCGCCAGCGACTGCGGCCCGCCGACGAGGGGCGCGCCCGAACCGGCGGGGGAGGCGTTGACGCCGCCCATCATGAAGGCAAAGCCGCAGAAGAAAAATCCGATCATGCCAAGCGAATAGACCAGGAAGTTCATGCTCATGGTGTGGGCGGCGTTCTTGGCGCGGCACATGCCGGTTTCGACGAGGGCAAAGCCGGCCTGCATGAACATGACGAGGAATCCGCAGACGAGCGTCCAGACGAAGTTGATTGCCCTGGTGTGTTCGGCGAATTCAGAAGGGATGTCGGACATAGGATGCGACAACTTACAACGGTGGGGGCGCGGGAACAAGAAAGAGCTGGGGTTAAAAAAAGAACGGCCACCCGAAAGGGCGGCCGCTCCGATTTACGAATCAAGCCGAGGACGGTTCACGCGGGAGTGACCGCGGGCTTGGTGACAAAGACGTCCCGGCCGAGCTTCTTGCTTCGCATGAGGAAGAAGACGGCGCCGACGATGCCCCAGAGAGCACAGAATCCAAGGGCGATGAACGGCTCTTTCTTGCTCATGCCGGGCACCATGAAGGGACCGATCAGGTAGAAGCTCATGCACGCCAGGTTGGCCAGGATGCCGAAGGCTGGAATGAAAATGTGCTTGATCGGGTTGTGCATTTCGTGCTCGTGGAACGCCACCATGGCACAGATGCAGCTCATCATGTAGAGCAGGAACGTACCGAAGTTGCTGATGAGCGTGATGATGATGAGGCTGTTGGGGATGGCGCCGGCGGTGGCGAAGCCGAAGACGCCTTTATACCAGAGGCTATGGGCCTGGTCGGTGGAAAGGTTGGTGTCCAGCGATGACGAGGCCGCGGGGCCGCAGAGGTAGAACACGATGCCGTAGATTCCGATGATGGACGCCAGGATGGCCAGGGTCCAGATGCAGCGATGGGGCGTGTTGTGCTTGCCATGCAAAACGCCGAAGTTGGGGATCTCCTCGTCACGTCCCATGGCATAGGTCACGCGGGCGCCGGTGTTGATACAGGAAAGCGTCGTCCCGATCATAGCCAGGAAGACGGTGATGGCCTCCCAGAACATGAACCACCAGCCGGCACTGGCGCTACCGAAGGTCCAGGCGCCGACGAGCTGCATCATGTCGCCGATGGGAGCGGAGGAGGATGCCGCGGTCACGTTGGTGTAACTGGAACTCTGGAAGTAGTTTGCGGCAAAGTACTCAAACAGGTAACAGAAACCGCCTTGAATCAAAAGCGAGGCGATGATCGCAATGGGAATGTGCTTCTTGGCATTTTTGGCTTCCTCGCCCATTGAGGAGACAGACTCGAAACCGACCAGGCACAGAATCGCGATACAACCCTGAATGATGATGTACATGCCGGAGTGCCAGTGAATGACGGACTTGGCGCTGTCGTGGTAGAGGAACGTCCAGACGCCGGTCTTGGGGTCCTGGGTCATTCCACCCTTGTAGGAAGTGGTATTGCCTTCGGGAACGGACTTGACGGCGCCGGCCTTTTTCTGGTCGGCGGTCAGGTCGGCGACTTTGCCGGTGGCGTCAGTCGCGACGACCAGGGGATTTCCGGAGGAGTCGTTGATGACGTTGCCTTTGGCATCAGCCGCGTACATGACCCAGATGGGGGTTCCGTCGGCAGCGGCCTTGGGATTGGTGGCGCCGCTGGGATCAACGATCTGCTTGGATGCATCCTTGGGATCCGGAATCATGTTTGGCGTCGTGTCCTGCACGTACTGAGTTGGCGTGCCGGTGGAATCCAAAGTCCAGTCCGGATCACCCTCCTTCACGTGAAGTCGGTGAGTGATCGCCATGCAGGAAAAGATGAGTAGGGCGGTGATCTGAATGATGTTTACAGCCACGTTGACGCCGGTGGAGCCGACGACCCCGCGGTAGGCAATGTACGAAACGCCGAAGGCGAAGATGATCCCGAAGACGATCATCAGAATTGGACTTCCCTCAGCGGTGGTAAACCTGGAGGGAAACAACTGTCCGGCCATGTATCCAATGAAGATCGAGGTGACGCAGACCATCACGCCGGGATAAACCCAGTAATACAAGTGGCTGGCCCATCCGACGATGAATTTGTAGAGGCGGGCCCATTTGTAGGCTTGTTTCTTGGAGAGGAAGGCTTGTTCGGCGAAGAAATAGCTGGAACCGGCGCCAGGATACAGCTTGGACAACTCGGCGTAAGAAACGGCAGTTGCCAAACAAAGGAGCGTTGCCAGCAGCATGCCCATCCACATGGCTGATCCAGCGGATGGCGCCCCATAGGCCGATTGCTCCGAAAACGTCAACCAAAGGAACGCCCCCGGCGCGATCAGCGCCATGGCGTTGGCCGTCAGGCCGGTCAGACCGAGGGTTGGTTTCAATGTTCCTGAACCCGAACCGGTAGTGGACGGGGGAGTTTCGCTTGCCACAATCACTCTCCTATTGCCAAATAGACTCGAAGCGCGTGGTTGCAACGCAATTACAAATCATGTGCCAATAAGAAAAAACTTGCATTTTGCAACGCAAATGCCGGCTGAAAATCGTGCAATTTTCAATATCCATCCTTCTTTGCGGCGACTTTGATGCGGGCGGAATGAAGCTTAAAAACTGTGCAGGCGGGTACGACGTTGAAATCGATAGCCACAAATATGGGCGGTCATGTATGGACTGTTGAAACGGCTCGTTGGGTGCATTGCTCTTGTAATGTTGATGGCGGTATCTAAAATCGAGGTTTGAACCGCGCTTTCGACGTTTTTCTATGCAGATATCCTACGCGGCTTTATCGACGGAGGGGCCGGTTCGCCCTAACAACGAGGATTCCATTGCTTATTGGCAGCCCAAAAACGAGGCCGATTGGCGGAATCACGGGGCGATCGCGGTGCTGGCGGATGGGGTGGGGGGGCAGTCGAGCGGCGAAGTCGCCAGCAAACTGGCGTGCGAATCCGTTTTGAAGGTTTTCCTCGAATCCAAACCATTGGCATCACCCGCGCAGATTCTTTTTCAGATGTTTGCCGCGGCCAACATCGCGGTCTACGACCAGAACGTGAAGCACAACGGCACGGGCCGAATGGCGACGACGCTGACGGTGAGCTTGTTTCGGCATAACGAGGTGAACATCGGGCACGTGGGGGATTGCCGCGTGTACGTCGTCCAGCAGGGGCGCATTCGCCGGGTGACCAACGATCATTCCTACGCGGGGGTGCAGTTGAAGCTGGGATTGATCACGGTCCAGGAGGCGATGAACAGCGAGATGCGATCGGTGCTGACCCGCACGGTGGGGCAGGAGCCGACGATCCGCGTGGACTATCATACGATCAGCGTTCATGGCGGGGACATCATCGTGCAGATGTGCGACGGGATGTGGTCGCAACTGACCGAAGGGGAGATGTTAGAGGTGGTCGGAAAGCAGACGCCGGAGGAGGCATGTAAAATGCTTATCCGCATGGCCGAGCGCCGCGGTGCGGACGACAACCTCTCGGTTCAGGTCGTCCATGTGCAGGCCATCGAGCGGCTGAGCTATTACCGCGGATTGCCGACCTTTCAGAAAGAGAGTCCGGCCATCATGGGAAGCGAATTGGAAGTGGGCCAGGTTCTGGACGGGCGATTCCGGATCGTCGACGTCATCAGCCGCTCGGGCATGGCGTCGATCTTCAAGGCGATCGACCAAACCACCGACGGCGTGGTGGCGCTGAAGGTGCCGTTCATGCAGTTTGAATCCGATCCGGGGTTTTACCAACGATTTCAACGAGAGCAGGCGATCGGCAAGGCGCTTCAGCATCCGTACATCCTGAAGATGATGGACGATGAGTCGATGAACAAGACCCGGCCGTACATCGTGATGGAATACCTGGAGGGCCAGACGCTGGGGCACTTGATGCAGACGATCCGGCCGATGCCGGAGCCGGATGCGCTCAAGATCGCCAGCCGCATCTGCGAGGCGCTGCATTACATGCACGAGCACGACGTGGTTCACCGCGATCTGAAGCCGGATAACATCATGATCTGCAACGACGGGAGCATCCGGATCATGGATTTCGGGATCGCCAAGATGGAAAGTGCGCGGCGATTGACTTTCGGCGGATTCACGCCGGCGATGGGGACGCCCGATTACATGGCCCCGGAACAGGTCAGAGGCAAGCGCGGCGACCGGCGCACGGACATCTACAGCCTGGGCGCGATCCTGTATGAAATGGTGACCGGATCGGTTCCGTTTGAGGGGGCCAATCCGTTCATCATCATGAACAGCCGGCTCAGCGGCGATCCCGTGGCCCCGCGACAGCGAAACGACAAAGTTTCCCCGCAAGTCGAAGAGATCATCCTCCATGCCATGGCCCGCAATCCGCAGGATCGCTACGCCACGGCGATGGACATGAAACTGGAATTGGACCACCCCGAGACGGTGCAGCTCACCGGCCGATGCGACCGCCTGGTCACGCCCAATCCGGTGTCCGGAAAGCTGCGGCGATATCGCCTGGTGGCGATTTGCATCATGATTCCCATCGTGGTGTTCGCCATCGCGTGGTTCTCCACGCATCACGTGAGCATCAGCGTGAAGTGAGGGCTTCAGCGGGATTTGGTCTATCAATTTTTCCGGGAGCAAAGGCGATTGAACCGCCAAGACGCCGAGAACGCCAAGGGGGAAACGCGAAAATACACATGGTCCGCATTTATCTCCCCTTGGCGTTCTTGGCGTCTTGGCGGTTCAATCTCTTTTTTAAGAGGTTCTCGGAATTCGCCGTCTATCAGCCTCATTTGGTATAGTTCAACCGATGAGTACTGAACCCGATGAAGAATTGGATCGACTGGCGCATGAAGTCATTGGCGCCGCTATTGAAGTTCATCGAATTCTGGGGCCAGGGTTTCTCGAATCCATATATGAAGAGGCTCTGTGCGTTGAGCTGAAGCTCAGAGCTATCCCATTTCAGCGACAAGTGACCGTCCGAGTCGTGTATAAGGGAGTGGCAATCGGCCAAGGTCGGCTGGATCTGCTGGTGCATGGAAAACTGATCGTCGAAATCAAAACGGTTGAGACATTGGCTCCCATTCACACAGCACAGTCAATTTCCTATTTGAAGGCCACCGGACATCAGTTGGCCCTTCTCATCAATTTCAACGCGGCGATTCTCAAGGATGGAATCAAGAGAATCATTCTTTCCTAACTGACCATTTCCCCTTGGCGTCTTGGCGTCATGGCGGTTCAATTTATTTTTGTTTCCACCCCGCGCACAAATCCGCGATCTGGCGGCATTGCTTCAATAGGGGTTCGACGTCGTTCAGGTGAAGCATCGTGGCGGCGTCGCTCTTAGCGTTTTTGGGGTCGGGATGACATTCCAGAAACAATCCGTCCACGCCGGCGGCCACGGCGGCTCGGGCCAGCAGCGGGGAATACTTGGGGTTTCCGCCGCTTTGATTGCCCATTCCGGCCGGTTGTTGCGTGCTGTGGGTGATGTCGAACACCACGGGGCAGCCGAATTCCTTCATAACCGCCAGGCCGGTGAAATCGTTTACCAGGCGGTTGTAGCCGAAGAACGTGCCGCGCTCGGTCAGAAGGATTTGATTGTTTCCCGTTGATTTGATCTTTTCGATGGCATTGCCCATCTCGGCGGGGGACATGAACTGGCCCTTTTTCACGTTGACCCAACGGCCGGTCTGGCCGCAGGCCAGGAGCAGGTCGGTCTGCCGTGCCAGGAATGCGGGAACCTGAAGCACGTCGACGACCTTCGCGGCTTCGGCGGCCTGTGCCGGTTCGTGAATGTCCGTCAGCACGGGCACGCCGACTTCGCGTTTCACTTTTCCCAAAACGATCAGGCCGTCGCGCAGCCCCGGGCCGCGAAACGTGTCCTTGCTCGATCGGTTCGCCTTGTCGAAACTGGCCTTGAAAACGTAGGCCAACCCAAGCTTGTCGCAGATTCCTTTCACTTTGGCGGCGACGGTCAGGCAGAGTTCGGCGGATTCGATGACGCACGGCCCGGCGATCACAAAAAGCGGGCTACTGTCGCGATTGAGAATATCAGGGGATTTGCTCACATCGGCACGATAAATGGCAGGCGGATGGGAAGCAAGTTCATGCGGGCGGGAGTTTCCACCGGGTGCTCGATATGTGGTATAATTCTCGTCTTAGGAAAGCCAAACATGACCCACCGATATACCGTCGTTTTGGAACGCGAGCCGGAGGGCGGATTCCACGTATCCTGTCCGGCGCTCCCCGGATGTCATACGCAGGGTGAGACGATTGACGAGGCATTGGCCAACGCGCGCGAGGCGATCGGACTCTATCTGGAAAGCATGATCGCTCACGATGAGATTCCGCCGGTCGAAGACATTCTGATCAAGCCAATCGAAGTTGCGATCCCCGCATAAGCAAGCTTCCTGCCGTTCGTGCCCGTGACGCCGCGCGAATTGCGCAATCGCTCGGCTTTGTTCTTGATCGCCAAAGTGGAAGTCACGCGGTCTTTTATCGTTCTTCCGATCGAAAACGCGTGGTGATCCCAATGCACGCCGGGCGCGACCTCAAGGCGGGTACGTTACGCGGCATTATCAGCGATTTGGGAATCACGCCGGAAGAATTCATCAAGCTACTCTGAATGGCCTTACATCGGCACGATAAATGGCAGGCGGATGGGAAGCAAGTTGATGCGGGCGGGGGTGTGGCCGGCGGGGTCGCCGTCGATCTGGATGGGGACTTGCTGCGGAGATCGGATTTCAATTTGTTTTGCGCGGGTGTACACGACGCCTTCGACGGAAAGCAGTTCACCGGCGGCGGCGTGGAGGAATTTGTGCACGGCATCGACGGGTGATTCGACGGGGACGACGCAGACGTCCAGCAACCCGTCGTCGGGCCGGGCGTGGGGCGCCAGGGGAAACCCGGTGCCGTATTCGGCGATGTTGGCCACCAGCGCGATCGCGGGGGCGGAAGCGAAGATTTCTTCCTCGTCGGCCACGACTTGCAGCGGCGGATAGCGGTAGCTGGCGATCGCCAGCGCGGCGGGGAGCACATAGCTGGCGAAATTGATCGGGCCGCGGCGCATGCGATCCAATTCGTGAACGATCAGGCCGTCGATGCCCACGCCGGCCATGAGGATGAAAAGTTGGCCGTTGGCCTCGGCGGCGTCGAGCATGGAGACGGTTCCGCGCTGAAGCGACTGCACGATTCGCCGCCCCAGATCGGCGGTCTGCCAGTCGATGCCCAGATGCCGGCCCATGAGATTGGCGGTTCCCAGGGGAACGGGAAGCAGGGGTGGGATTTTGCCGCCGGCGTCGAGGCATCGGCCGGCCACGGCTCGCAGCGTCCCGTCGCCGCCGATGGCGATGATCGCGTCGGCCCGGGTCAGTTGGTCAAGATCGGCGCTCGGCAAATCGAAGACGACGGCCGTTTCCATGCCGGCGGCTTCGATGGCCTCACAAACCGCCTGCGCGGCGACGCGGCCCGTTCCCTGCCCGGCGATTGGGTTGGCGACGATCGCAACTGATTGGATGGAGGGCATAGGGAAAGGAAAGAACCGCGGATTGCGCGGATTGTACCGCGAATCAACGCTCCGGGCAGCAATTTGCCACCGACCGTCGACGGCCGGAGATTCGCTCGGAATTCGCACGAGTTTCCTGAATCTTTCGTTGTCGGTTAATATCCGTGGATTACGGATCGGTTGACACGGAGTCATTTGGCAATGTCTCTTGAAATTGCAGAATCGGATTGGAAGGTATTTCGGAAACTTCACGCGATAGCGCTGGAGCGTTTTCTTGAGCGTGCAGTTTCCGAGATTGAGCGTCTCGTTACGGACAAAGGCAAACCTAGCGTGGATCGATATTGGGATGCCGTCGAATTCATCAAGGGCAATCGGAAGGAACTGGCGAGGCTGTTCGACGACATGCGTCGATCAACGGCCCTGCTCCAATTAGCGGCGATTTATTCGCAGAAGTTGTTGACCGCCGAGGAAATGTCCCGCTTCAGCCCCGAGGCCCGCGAAACGGTGGAGGCGTATCTGCGTATTAAAATTGGTTCTGCATGATTGGGGAGATGGTATCTGAGCAGTGCGACGGAATCCTGGCATCGCCGGGCACAGTCAATTGAAGAACAAATCCGTGCTGACCTTGAAATGTTCCGCCAGGATACGGATGTGAGTTTTGCTCAGTTGCCGCTCGCCGCGGAGGATGGCGCCGCCCAACGGCCGATTGCCCAATAAGCGGCCGAGGTCCGAGCCGCGCATGCCTTGCTCCTTGAGCATGCGTTTGAGGGTATCCAGCACCGTGCTTCGTCCGCCGACAGCGTGGCGACGGGTTTCATACTTCTGAATAATGTCGGTCAACACATCGAGATAATCCGCCTGGTCCTCGCTGAGGCCGACCGAACCCACCAGCGCTTCGGCCACTTCAAGGGCATTGTCGTAATCGACTTCATCATGCAGCGGCCGCAATGGAAACAAAGCGACCAATTCAGCGTAAATGACGGGCATTGGTTTCGATCTGTGCTTGATCGTGCGAATCATCCGATCCTCCGTTTCCATTGCTCGGCATCGTATTGCTTGTGCGTCAGAATCTCACGCGTATAAACGACGCCAATTCTCGTCTCGGTGCCGGGGAATTCAAACCCCGGATTTGGATTGATCGGCATCAAAACGGCCTGTACGATGTCTCCAATAGCCAAGATGTTTGGAAATTACTAATGCGCTTCCACTGGGACCGGATTAAAGCCGCCGAGAATCAGCGGAAGCATCGCGTTGCATTTGAAGAGGCCTGCACGATCTTTTCAGACGCATCGATATTGACCGTTCACGACGAAAAGCATTCCTGGCAAGAGGACCGTGGGGCAAGCATGGGAATGTCGATAACGGGTAGAATCCTTGTCGTGATCCATTCCTGGCCTGAGCCGGATGAATCTGGCGAGGAAGTCGTGAGAATCATTTCGGCTCGCCGAGCCAATGAGCATGAACAGGTGACGTACCTGGAGCGAAAACGATGAAAAAGCACTACGACTTTTCCAAGGCTGTCCAAGGCAAGCTGTACCGGCCGGCCAAAACATTGCAGATCCCCATCTACCTAGACGAGGACGTGCGGCGGAAACTTCTCGGCAAAGACAAACGCGCCACCGCAAATCTGACGAAGATCGTCAACGCGATTCTGCGTTCACAGATAGGCGTTGTGGAAATGCTGAAATAGCCTTGGCCTCAACCGCAAAGCCTGCGGCCGGCCGTTGGTCGGGAAGGGCGCCAAGATTGTTCCCGTCAGCATTGAGAGGGAACAGTTGACCCAGGCCGGCGCCTTCATACATCGGCACAATCTCAAACAATCCGAAATGGTGGCCCAAGGCCTTGGACTTGTGATGCCAAACCAGGGTTAACGGTGGCAAACCCTTGTAAACCGATCGCGTCGCGTTAAGTTTGTGGCCGAGGGTTGTCAAATGGCTTCAGATCCGGCGTTTGCACGAATAGACCGCATGAGAAAGGCATTGCAGGGATTCGAAGACGCCGCGAAATTCGAGCCGCAGGAGGGGCCAATAGTCAAGAAACTTATGGATATTGGGCTTCGCTGCTGGCTTGTCCATAAAAACCCGGAATGCGATCGTCGTAAATTGAACGCTGAATGGAAAGAAGCATCACGGCGATTTAGTGAGGTGCGCGAGTCGATCGCTGCAATCCATTATCACTTAGAGAACATCAGGACATTTGAGACGCAGCTTGATAAGGTACTGCAAGCATATGCGTCCGATGGTGCCCCAATCGGGGAGCTGTCAGGCAATTATTATTGGGGGATCACAAACAAGATTACTTTTGAGTTTCAGGAAATGATGTTTCAAATGGTCTGTGCGTGTAACTACGCGGCTCTCGCAACAGGCAAACTCTTCGATCGCACTCGTACCCCGCACCTAAGGTCACTCAAGAGGTTTCTGGAAAATCGCGCTCCGCGTGATCCGGACTGTGCGACACTGGTGGATGTCTTACGCTCGCATGAGCCAAAACTCGCCCTATTATTCTCCGATCCTGACCGTAAGAGCGTGCGCGATCGCATTGCACATGAATTTTGCTTGCCAGCTGGATCTCTGCATATTGCGGACAATCAAGTATTTTTTGAGGGCGGCCTTAGACCCGACTTCGGGTTCAGTCCAGATCCGCCAAAACAGGTGTATCGTCTATCCGAATTTCTATGCGGGCAATTGCGATGTATTGAGGAATTCATGACGCAATTCGTTGAACAACTGAGTCTTCATGTTGTGCCAGAGGTATAACGGGGGAACAAATACTTCGACGGAACCGAATTCCCTCCCATCCCCCCGCAATGAAAGCCCATTGCAACGCAAGGGATTGCGAAATCATCGGAGTGACGGGATTTGAGCGTCAAGACGGACTTAAAAGGTCGTGCGCCCAAGACTGGAATAATTAGTAGCGATGCGACGTATGCCGCCGCTGAAAATCGGGGCCGATCATGCGCAACCCGTCCCCGATTGTTTTGCGCGGGTGATCGCCGCCTGGAGCCGTTCGTGAATCTCCTTCGGTCGGGCGATCGTCTGCCAGACGGCCGACGGCATGGCTTCGTCGCTGGGGATGATTTCGATGGAGCCGACGGCGACGAGCTTTTCGGGGGAAGAGGAAACGATGCGGGTGCGAACGACTTTGCGCAAGGGACAATCGAAAAGATCGACGGTGAATACGCCGGTGATGCGGAGGACGCGCTGGTCGGTGAGGATGTAAATGCGGCCCATCCATTGCAACACGGCCCACATGAGCCGGCCGATGATGACGAAAAGGGCGGCCTCGAGGAAGAAATGATCGTGCATGCGGCGGTCGGCCAGGGCCAGGGCCGCGGCGACGACGGCGGTGGAAATCGCGAAGGCCAGGGAATTGAAGACGATGAACCAGAGCGAGGGCTTGAGGATCATCAGGACCAGTTCGCCGTCGCGGAGGATGTGAGAGCCGAGCAGGGTGCCGAGGGAAGTGGTTCGTGCGGCGCTGACGGCGGGGGTGGCGGCGGCTTCGGCCAGGTGTTCGCCGGAGGATGTCGAGGATGGCGGGGGCGTGGGATTCATGGCGTGGGGAGTTGTCCCTTCAACGTCACGATGTCGGGCAGATTGCGGTAGTAATCATTGTAGTCCAGGCCGTAGCCGACGACGAACTCGTCGGGGATCTCGAATCCGACGTAATCGACGTGAACGGCGTGAACGGCGGGCCGGTCCTTGCGGAGCAGGACGCAACTCTTGACGGTGGCAGCGCCCATTTCGCGGAGGGCGGGGACGACCATGTGCAGCGTGCCGCCGCTGTCGAGAATGTCGTCCAGGACCAACACGTGATGGCCGCGAATGTCGCCCATCTGGCTGGCCAACATCTGCGAACCATGCGATCGGATGCTGCGGCCGGGATAACTGCTGACCGACATCAACCCGATTTTCATGGCGATGGGAATCTGGCGGATCAGATCGCTGGCGAAGATCATCGCGCCGGTCATGATGGCGACGATGGTGATGTCGCCGCCGTCGTGATTGGGGGGCGAATGATCGAGGGTGATCTGTGCGGCCAGCTCCTTGACGCGCTGGGCGATGCGATCGTGGGAAATGAGGATGCGATCAATGTTCATGGGTGTATTCCAGTGGTTCATTCCTCCCAAACCGCGACGTCGGCGGGCGCCAAGCGGGATGAGCCGATCAGAAACTTGGCCGATGGCGGGGCGGGGGTTGGGACGGGTTGGTCCTGGTAATTCAGGGCGATGCGATAGGGGCCGCGGCGAAGGACCTGCACGCGTCCGGGAAGAGTTTGGGATTGCAGTCGGCCGGGGCCGATGAATTTGGCGAGGGATTCGACGAAGGCATCGACCAGGGGCTGCTCGCTGAATACGCCGAAATAGGTGACGGTTCCCTTGCCGAGCTTGGCGCGGGTGACGGCGGCGGCGCCGGCGTAAAATTGGTCGGAATAAGTGGCGAGGACTTCGGTGCCGGCCTTTGGCGTCAACTGATCGCCCCAAACGCCCCAGGAAAATTCTCCGCCCTCGAAGCGAATCTTGCCGAAGCGGTCGTCGCGAAGACAGTCGTATCCTTCGATGGTTGCGGAGATGAGGGGGAGGATGGGGCTTGCCCAGGGACCTTCCCAAAGTTGGCCGGTGCGGTCCATCAGGCCGGTGCGGCAGGTGAGCACCAGGTTCCCGCCGGAGCGGGCGTATGCCTCGAAACGAGCCATTAATTGATCATCGACCATTTGCACGCCCGGGGCGACGATCAACGGCAGGTCGGCGGGCCAATCGGCGCCGGGGCGGAGGATGCGGATTTGGGCGCCGAGCCGGCTCAGGGCGGCGTACCAGCTTGTCAGCCAGCGCGGTTGATCCCATCGCCGCGCCTGGGGAAGGGTGAGGTAATACCAAAGCTGCTCGAAATCGAGAACCAGGCCGACGGTTTGGCGCGGGCGGGGCGGTTCGTCGGCGAATTTGGGGATGCGCGACAGGTCCAGGTTCCGCATTTCCTGAATGACCTGGGCAAACTGTTCTCCGCCCGGCGAGGGCGTGACGCCGTCGGTTCCCACCAGCCCGTGATGGAACAGTTCGATGCCAAAGCGCGGCTGGCGGAAACGGTAGGTGGTGACAAACTCCGCGCCGTGGGCAAAGGCGGTCCAAATCCACAGGCGGATGGCGCCGGGATAGAGCCGCACGGGAACGCCGCTCCAATTCACGTGACCGGGCTGAAGCTCCATCAGGCCCCAGCGATTGAGATAACTGGCCATCAGGTCGTGAGCCAGCCCTATCTGCGCCGGATTGGCGATGCGATAGGTTTCGTCATCCCCGTCCTTTTCGTGGCCGGTCACGGGATAGGAGTCCCAGGCGATGAGGGAAAGGTCCTTGGCCATATCGCCGGGATCGCAGTCGGGATGAAGGCCCATGAAATTGGTGGCGAGGAATCGGCGGCCGATTTTGGGCTTGAGGATTTCGGCCTGGATATGGTTGTATTGGGCGAACGCCCAGCTCCAGAAGCGCGAGGCGTCGAGGGATTGATGCGGGTTGGCATATCGGGGATCGCGCGAGGGGGGAAAGAGAATCTGGTCGAAATCGGTGTAATAGCTGTTCCAGAACTGGTTTCCCCAGGCACGGTTGAGATCACGGATATTGCCATATTTGTCGCGTAGCCATTGACGGAAAGCGGCGTGGGTGATTTCGGATTGGTCGAAGGGGTTGCTGTACTCGTTGTCGATCTGCCAGCCGATCACGGACGGATGATCGCCGAAGCGGTCGGCCAGGGCCTGGACGATTCTTCGGGTGGCGGCTTGGAAATCGGGAGAGAGGGGATTGTAATGCCGGCGTCCGCCGAAGCGGCCGCGAATCTGGCCGTCGTAGACCGGCAGGGTTTGGGGAAAGCGATGGCTGAGCCAGATCGGGGGCGCGGCGGTGGGGGTGCAGAGGATCACGTCGAGCTTGCGCTGCCTGGCCAGATCGAGGCAATGACCGAGCCAATCGAATTGGAATTCGCCGGGCCGGGGCTCCAACTCGAACCAGGCGAATTCGGCCATGTGAACGATCTGGAGGCCGAGCTTGGCGATGTTGTCGAAATCGCGTTCCCATTGCTCTGGCGGCCACTGTTCGGGGTAGTAATAGGTTCCGATTTTCATGGGCTGGATCGTCCTTCCCGCGTTGCCCAGATGATAGTGCAGTTGGATTAAAGCGAAAAGGCCGGAGCCGCTTCTTGCCTTAACGCCCCCGTCCGTGCAACCGAGGCTCATTGGCGACGGGCGAAGCTAAACCCGCCTCCCGCTTGCGACGACGTTCAGTGCTGTCGGAGCGAGCAGTATGGACGCATTTGCAATCGCGGCGTCGGGAATGCAGGCGGCACAAACGCAGATCAACGTCGCGGCCAATAATATCGCCAATCAGAGCACGCCTGGATACAAGGCCCAGGAGGTGAATCTGGTGGACGCGCCGGATGACGGCGGCGTGGAGGTGGCCGGCGTGCAATCGACCGATCAACCGGTTGATCCCGCGACGGAAATGGCCAAGCTTCGCCAAGCCGCGTTCTTGTACGGGGCCAACGCCATGGTCGTGAGGGCGGCCGACAACATGTACGGCTCGCTATTGAACGTTCTGGATACCGACGATCGGAATAATCAGCAGGACAATTGGTAGACCAGCGGGCGAGGGCTTATCTGTTAACGAGGGAAGTGCGCGTCCAGTGTAACCACGTCCATATTAAGGCGATTGCAAATGGCGCGAATCAGGCAGTCGCCCATGTCGCGCGGCGCCGAATTGCGTGAAACCCGTCCAGCGATTCGTTTGGATTCTTTCCAATCTTCGGGCAAAATCCTTCCCTCATCGACGATTTCGAATTGATCCAGATAATTCCGCGCGTTCTCGACTCCCCCGGCGCTCTGCGGTCCACACAAATATTCAATGTAGATCGGCGAAAGGATCGCATTTGAATTCTGCAGTTCGATCAGGCTGCGAGCGCAGGCGACGGCCTTGCGGTGCGGGATTTGATTTGAACCTTTAAGCGGGAACGAGCGACGCCAGTGATTTATCAGGACGTTCGTGTCCAGCACGCGGCGAGCCATGACTATTCCTCAAACCGCCGCCAGATCACCCACGTATTCGTCCCAGCGCTGGGCGATATCGTGCAGTACGTTCGCTAATTTCCGGGCCTCCAGGCGCCGTACGGTAGAACAGGAAATCCTGATTTTTACTCCGTGCAAAATCCCCCGTTGGGAAATGGGCCAGACATCGGGATCGATGCCTTGAACGACTCTTTTAGCTAAAGCGATCAATAATCGCTGAATGGTTTTCTTATGATCCACCAGCCAGTGCCGGGCCTCTTCCGAACTCTTCGGAAGTTTTCGGCCTTCACAAATCACATCGACATACCACACCAGCGCCGGATCGTGTTCGCCACGCCCCGATTTGAAGGTGGACAACACCGTGTTTCCGCCGACTTCGACGCCGGTCCTAATTCCCCCGTCAATTCGTTTCTGCCGATAGAATGTAATGGTTTGCATCGAAGTTCCCAATCGTAGCGTCCATCGGGCAACGGCGATTGTATCACCCCAAGGCTTTCGATAATAGACGTCTGTTGAGCCGTGACGTTTAACCTCGCGAATTGAAAATCGAACTGAAAACGCAGCTATTTCGCAGCCGGCCGCCGACGGCGACGCTGTCGTTGCGCAAGATGCCTTCCAATTGAAACCCGGCCAATTCCGCGACGCGGCGGCTCTTGAGATTTTCGGCGTCGCTGCGAATCTCCACGCGTCGCGCGTGAATGCGGCTGCGCAGCATATCCTTCAAGACACCGACGGCCTCGGTCATGTAACCGCGGCCCGTGTGGGCGGTGTGCAGCCAATATCCGATCTCGCAACTGGGGATATCCCAATTGAATTTGAACGCGCCGACGTTGCCGACGTGGCGGTCTTCGGGCCGCAAGAAAATCAGAAACTGAAGCTGCTCGCGGGACAGGAAATTGGCGGCGGCTTTGCGGCACCATTCCTCGCCGCTCCGCTCGTTGTAGGCATCGGTTGCCCAGGGCATCCACCGTTTTAGCTCGGGCAGGGAATCGCGAACCGAAGGATGGACGATGGCCCCATCGCCGGCGCGCGGAACGCGAAGCGTCAGCCGTTCACCGTGTAACTCCGTCGGGATTTCCAGAAGGAGCGGATTCATGGCGCGTTCCGATTCGCTCATAAGTTCCGGTCCACCGCGGCGGCGATGCGGCGGATGGAGTGCATCATCGCGGAGAACTGCTTGGGCGTGATCGACTGGGCGCCGTCGGTCAGCGCGTGCTCGGGGTCGTTGTGAACTTCGACGATCAACGCATCGGCGCCGGCGGCGACGGCGGCGCGGCACATCGAATCCACCAGGTAACTCTTTCCCGTCCCCTGGCTGGGATCGACGACAACGGGCAGATGGCTGACGCGGTGCAACTCGGGGACGGCCGCCAGGGCCAGCGTGTTTCGCGCGTAATCCTCGTAGGTGCGGATGCCACGCTCGCAGAGCATGACCTGCGAATTTCCCTTGGACATGATGTACTCGGCGGCGAGGAGGAACTCCTCGAGGGTAGCGCTCATGCCGCGCTTCAGCAGCACCGGCTTGGCCTGTTCTCCGACGGCGTTGAGAAGGTTGAAATTCTGCATGTTCCTGGCGCCGACCTGAAGGACGTCGGCGTAACGGTTGACCAGGGCAACCTGATCGATGGACATGACCTCGGTGACGACGGCCAGGCCGGTTTCCTCGCGGGCCAGGGCCAGCAGTTCAAGGCCCTTTTCCGCCAGGCCCTGGAAGGAATAGGGATTGGTGCGAGGCTTGAACGCGCCGCCGCGCAGGCCGACGGCGCCGGCCTCCTTGACGGCGTGGGCGATCTCCAAGACCTGGGATTTGCTTTCGACGCTGCACGGCCCGGCGATGACGCCGACGGTCGTTCCCCCGATCTTCGCCTTGGCGCGGCCGCCAAGCGATACGACCGTGCGCTCCTTCTGTACTTCGATGGAGGCCATTTTGTAGGGCGCCAGGATCGGGACCACCCTGTCCACTCCCGGGGCGGATTCCAGCACCGTCCGGTCCTTGAACCGGTCGTCGCCGACGACTGCCACGACGGTCCGCTCCTGGCCGACAATGACGTGATCCTTGAGTCCCATTTCGCGCACCATTTGTATGACATGCTCGACCTGTTTTTGAGGCGAGCCCGGCTTCATTACCACGATCATGCGGCCTCCGCGTTTGAAAAGTCCCGGCTGTTAAAGCATCCCAACAAAAAAGCCCCAGGACTTTTGTCCTGAGGCCGTCGATTTTACGTTCAATTTCTCGATGAATCTCAGGACGCGGTATGGGTGGCCGGATAAAAGTATCCGCTAAACCAACGACCGTACTGGGCGCCTTTGCAACTCATCGTCAGAAATTCAATATACAATTGGATTCGCGGAAGTCAATTTGAAACCCGGATAGCCCCGGATGTACATCCGGGGCCAAGCATGGTATCTAAGTGCGGAACGCCGGGGCGTAGCTCAGCTTGGCAGAGCGTCTGGTTTGGGACCAGAAGGCCGTTGGTTCAAATCCAATCGCCCCGAATCTGTTGGATACAGTTGAACTAATCGATGTCATCCATGCTATCCCGTTCTGAATAGGCAATTTACGTGCAAATCTGCCTCGCGATTCGAAGACGGGATTTGAACTGCATGTTCGGCGCGTTCGATTCTCACCACCACGCGATCCTCAAGGCGCATCTATGGCTTTTGGCACAGGATGTGTTGGGAGAAGTTTATGCATGCGGGGATTTTGTGTGCCGGGAAAGAACCGTCACTGTGCCAAAAGCATGGCACCCGGCTTCTTACGATGAGCCAAGGCTTGCCATGCCGGCGTTTTCCGGAAAATGGCGTTTCATTTTCAGGAACTGCTTCTCATACAGGTGAAAGCTGGCAAGCGCAATACTGGAAGCCAGTATGGCGTTGAAAGCGATCAGGGCCAAGGCTGCGCTCCACGTTGCATCCTTCGGATCGTAAAGACCCCAATGGGAGGCGGCGGCCTCGGAGAAGTACATAAGCGGCAAATGAACAATGTAAATGCCGTAGCTGTAGCCACCAATCGTTCGCAAGACACGGTTCTCATAGAAGCGTTTGGGGATTCCAAATAATAAATGGGGGTCTATGGACCAGAATAGCAACACCGCGAAGAATACGGCCAAAGCGCTATAAAAGAAGTTCCTCAACCACGGATGGTGAATGGGATCCATTCCTGCAGAGAGGGCCAAAACCAACACCCCCGCGGCCGGGCCAGCGTACTTCGACAGTTTTCGCACGAATCGCTCGCCATCGGGCAGGCGGATGAGCAATGCCAGCAATGCGCCGGCGGCCAGAGAATCGGCTCGGGTGGGCGTTAACACGTAAAGGGTGAACCAATTCACCCCGCTTGCGGTCAACAATAGCCGTAAGGCCAATACACAGATCATCACACCTGCGCAAATCCTGATCAAACCGCGGTGAGAAAACGAGAAAAGCACCAGTGGCCATAGGAGGTAAAACTGTTCCTCGACGGAGAGTGACCACAGGGGGATGATCATTTCCGTCCATGCCGTCCATGTGCCCTGCATCGCCATCCAGTAGTTTCCGGTGTGGGTCCAAAGCCATGGCTGGGCATTCCACAAAAGTTGAGAATCCGGGTTCGAACTGGATCCGATGCGGGCCAAAAACGTCGGCGGCACAGTGCTCAACACGACTATCAACAGGACAAGGAATGCATAGTAGAGGGGAAATATCCGGAGTATTCTTCGGGCATAAAAATTGCGAAAATAGTGAGGCATTCCCCTGGCATCAAACAAGATTCCGGTGATCAGAAAACCGGACAGCACGAAAAACAGGTCAACCCCTATCCACCCTCCCTCAAGAAACCCCGCGAGGCCATGAGTCCTGGGCAGCAACGCTGAATAATGGCAAGTCAGGACCGCGAGAATGGCCGTCCCTCTCAGACCATCCAGGGCCGGCAATCGTCTTCTACCGGGTGGCGATACAGCCTGGACTCCATTCGGTGCGCCCATGGACCCATCAGGCGGAGCGATGGCGTCAATTTTCTTAAGGGTCGTCATAGATTCCGGCAAGCATAAAGTGCGGTAGAATCCGAGGCTAGCAAATTGCATTTCCCCGCAAAGAGCGCAGAAAAGTTCAACTGATGGCATACCGAATCGGTCTCATGACGAAAGCTTACCGCCGACGAGGCAGTGAGGTGTCCCTCATTTCTGCGCAAAAAACGCAGAAAAGTTCAACTGGTGTCCCGTCACCCCGATTCGCCGAAAGGGCGAATAGTGCAGGAGAGAAGAGTAAGTCGAAAGTAGAGAAGGCAAAGACCGGTTCAATGCCAAGTCGCGCTGACGAACCGCCGCCAGTTTCGCCGTATTATGAAACGCGTCTTCGAGTATCGCCAGACCGCCCAGAATCTTGGGCGCGTAATAGA
>JBEKKC010000052.1:0-24639 GCA_050010915.1 Tepidisphaeraceae bacterium
AACGAACGCCCGCCATGTCGGCGGGCTTGGCCGACCATGTATGGCCTTTACACGAATGGATCACATTTCCGGCCGTTCAATCGGAATAGGCCACTAGGCGAATTTCGAGTTTCGAATTTGGCTTTCCTTCCGTCCTCCCTGCAAGTCTTTTTTTTCTGCTATCATCACGGGCCAATGCAAATCGCCGCCCTGCACAAGGTTTTCGATAACGACGTCGTCGCGATTGAGAACCTCACGCTGAAGATCGGGCGCGGGGAATTTGTCGCCGTCCTTGGGCCGTCGGGATGCGGGAAATCGACGCTTCTGAGGATCATCGCGGGACTGGAGCGGCCGAGCTCCGGAACCGTCGAAATCGGAGAGGGCCGGATCGCGTACGTGTTTCAGGACGCCCATCTGCTGCCGTGGCGAAACGTGCTGCGGAACGCGGCGCTGCCGCTGGAATTGATGGGGATGGGCCGGGCCCAACGGCTGGCGGCGGCGAGAGAAGCGCTGGGGCAGGTGGGGTTGGCGGATGCGGTGCGGCGTTACCCGGCCCAGCTTTCGGGGGGGATGAAAATGCGGGTTTCGCTGGCGCGGGCGCTGGTGACCCGGCCCGATTTCCTGCTGCTCGATGAGCCGTTCGCGGCCTTGGATGAGATCAACCGTCAAAAGCTGGACCAGCAGTTGCGCGAGCTTTGGCAGCGGCATCGGATGACGGTCGTGTTCGTCACGCATTCGACGAGCGAGGCGACGTTCCTGGCGAACCGGGCGGTGGTGCTGTCAAGCCGGCCGGCGCGGGCCGTTGCGGATTTGCCGGTGGATCTGCCCGAGAGGCGGGTGGCATCGGTGCGATCGTCGCCGCAGTTCGCGGAGATGACGCGGCAAATCTACGACGCCCTGGAGCGAGGGGGAGCATGAAAACCAGGCGGACGATTTTTTCGGCGCTTTGGCCACCGGCGATTGTTCTGGTCGCGGCGGTGCTGGCGATGCACGTGGCGGCCAGTGTGCTGAACGAGTCATTTTTGCTGCCGCGGCCTTCGGCGGTGGCGAAGGTGATGTTCGACCGCCGCGACGAGTTGCTGGCATCGCTGTGGACCACGGCGGAGGCGGCGCTCATCGGCTTTTTCGCCAGCGGCTTCGGCGGGATTGCGGTGGGGATGATTCTTTCCGCCAGCCCGCTGGTGCGGCGGGCGATTTATCCGTACACGGTGTTTTTTCAGACCGTGCCCATCGTCGCCATCGCGCCGCTGCTGATGATCTGGTGCGGGCCGGGGCTGGCGGCGGTGGCGCTGTCGGCGTTCATCGTTTCCGTTTTCCCCGTGATCGCCAACACGCTCAGCGGACTGCTTTCGACCGATCCGGCGTTGGAGGATTTGTTTCGGCTGTACGGCGCGAGCCGATGGGCGAGATTGTGGAAATTGAAGCTGCCGATGGCGCTGCCGAGCATATTCACGGGGCTGCGGGTTGCGGCGGGTCTGGCGGTGATTGGGACGGTGGTGGGGGAATTCCTCGTCGGGCTGTTCGGTCCCGGCGAGGGGCTGGGGGTTCGGATCGTATCGGCGAAAAAACAGGGCCGCACGGACGAGGTCTTCGCGGCGGTGCTGATCGCGTCGTTGCTGGGATTGGCGATGTTTGCGGCGATCAATTTGGCCGCTAAACTAATGCTTCGGCATTGGCACGCTTCGGAACAGGACAATTGATAGGCTGGGCCCGTTTGGATTTTTTTACCGCGAAGGCGCGAATGACGCGAAGTTTCGCGAAGAAAAAACAAGATTTGATTTTAACTTCGCGCAACTTCGCGTCCTTCGCGCCTTCGCGGTTTATCTGTTTTGTGGAGCGTTCCTGGTTAGTGGATGCAACAAAAATACGGCCACGGATTCATCGGGCGCCGCGGCGGTGCAGCTTACGTTGGATTGGAAACCCGAGCCGGAGTTCGGCGGGTTCTACGCGGCCAAACAGGACGGGGCATTCTCCCGGCATGGGCTGGATGTCACCCTCACCCCGGCCGGGGAAGGGGCCGACACCTGGCAGCTTGTGGCGACGGGCAAGACCCAATTCGCGACCTCCAGCGCCGACCAGGTCCTCATCGCGCGCAAGCAAAACGCGGACGTGATCGCGATCTTCGCGGTGTACCAGACTTTCCCGCAGGGGATCATGGTCCATCAATCGCGCGGGTTCAAAACGATGGGCGACGTTTTCACCCACGACGGCGTTCTGCTGGCGGAGGACAACGCCTGGCTGCATTTCCTCGAGAACAAATTCGCCCCGGTCCGGGTGCGGATCACCTACTATTCCGGCGGGGTGAGCGAATTCCTGGCCAAGAAGGATTATTCGCAGCAATGCTTCGTGACCAGCGAGCCGATCCTGGCCAAGCATCAGGGCGGGGATCCGCAGACGTTTCTGATCGCCGATGAGGGGTTCAATCCGTACACAACCGTGGTGATTTGCAAAGGCGATTTGTGGCGAGCGCATCCGGATGAGGTGAGGGCGATGGCCGCCGCGTGCCGGGAAGGTTGGCGGGACTATCTGGACCAGCCGGATCCGGTCAACGCGACCATGCATGGGTTGAACGCGGACATGGATTTGCAGACTTTCGCCGAAGCGGCGGCGGCCCAGAAGCCGCTGATTGAAACTGACCAGACTCGCGCCGCCGGTTTGGGAACGATGACGGGCGATCGCTGGAAGGATTTGGCGGACCAGCTTGTGAAATTGGGGGTGATCGATTCGTCGGTCGATCCGCAGCAGTGTTTTGTGAATCCGTGATTTTCACCCCCAACGGTGCGGTCGGACTGGCTGATGATTTGACGCAATAATCGTTGATGCTATGATGGTGTCATGCGAACGACGGTGACCTTGGATTCCGACGTGGCTCAGGAGATCAAAGCTCTGCTGAAGGACGGACGTCCGTTCAAGCAGGTTGTGAACGAAGCGATGCGGTTGGGGCTTCGGCAACTGCACAAGCCGGTCGCGCCGCGCCGTTATCGCACCCAACCGCGAAAGATGGGGCTGCGCCCGGGACAAAACTTGGACAACGTGGCCGAATTGATTGCCGACTCCGAAGGCGAGGGATGGCGATAACCGCATCATCCATGGTTCTGGTAGATGCAAATATTCTGCTGTACGCTGAAGACCAATCGAGCGTCCATCACGGCAGGGCGCGGGCGTGGTGGGACGAGGCATTGTCGGGCTCCGAAACGGTCTGTCTATGTTGGCAAGTCATTGGCGCGTTCATTCGCATCGCGACAAATCGTCGCATTTTTTCCCGCCCCCTTACTGTGCAGCAGGCGATCCAGCGCGTCCAGAGCTGGCTTGACCAGCCTTGCGTCCACGTCGTGGCGCCGACTGCCGACCACTGGACCATCTTTGCGAGGTATTTGAAGGACGCGCAGGCGATTGGCAATCTCGTCAGCGACGCTCATTTGGCGGCCTTGGCAACCGAACATGGGTGCCAGTTGTTCTCTGCCGACGTTGATTTTGCACGCTTCCGGGGATTGAAGTGGAAGAATCCGCTGGTTTGATTCCTGCTTTCCCCTTTTCAACGGCCCGGTTCTCACCAAGGTTCCCACAGCATTTCACGGGGTTTCTAACCCCAAATGGGCACCGAAATTGTGTTCGACGGGGATTGAATTCCAAATAACCCCTTTTCATCCGGTCCACTCTCGCCATAATGGGGTTGCCTAAAGTAGTTTGAGGTGTTCCCTTATGGGTCCAATCAATATCGCTCTGGTCAAGCTCTCCCAAGCCGATGAGAAACTCCGCCAGGCACAGGGAAGGCTCGATTCCGTCAGCAAGAACGTACGCATTCAGGAACGCAGGGTGGCCGACCTATCGGAGCGATTGCGGCTGGGACAGGCGACGCTCAAGGAGCAGCAGTCGCAGTCGGCACAGCTCGATCTCGATCTGAAAACGCGCGAGACGAGAATCGAGCGGCTGCGCGCCCAGCAACAAAACTCCAAGAACAACCGCGAATACCAGGCGTTTCTTGTCGAGATCAACACGGAGAAGGTGGACAAGGGCAAGTCGGAAGAGGAACTTCTCAAGATCATGGCATCGGTCGAAAAGTTGCAGACCGAGGTGAAGGAATTGGCGGCGTCCGTCGATGCCGAGACGTCCAAGCTGGCGGCCATGCGTGCGGAGATCGGGGAGCGGGTGAAGCAATTACAGGCGGAGATCGATTCGTTGCGACCGGTGCGCGAGGCGGCGGCGGCGGGCGTGACGCCCCAGGCGCGCCAGGCGTTCGAGCGCCTGGCCGAGCGATTCGAGGGCGAGGCGATGAGCGCGCTGACCAAGCCGGACCGGCGACGCGAGGAATATGCGTGCACGGCATGCAACATGGACCTGGTGACGGACGTTTACAATAGGCTGCACAGCCGCGATGAATTGGTGTTCTGTCCCAGTTGCCATCGGATTCTTTACATTCCGGACGACTTGCCGGTGGAGACGGCGGTGCACAAGGTCAAGGAAAAGAAAGAGCCCAGGACAAAGACGAGCGATCTGAAAGCGGCCATCGGCCGGCAGACCGCGGCCGAGGACGTGGTCAAGTCGATCACGATCGAGGAGGATGAACCGGAGACGCAGCCGCCGACGCCGTAGTTCTCATCGCGGCAAAATCCTCAGCGCAGCAAAACCGGCAAACTCTTTACGCCCCTGAAAGTCAGTCCTTTCATCCACCGGAGTTTGGTTTTGGCAAGCGTCATGCGGGGAAACCGGGCGGCCAATTCGCGAATCGCGATTTGAGCTTCCATTTTCGCCAACGCCGCCCCCAGGCAATAGTGGATGCCGGAGCCGAACGCCAAATGGCGGTTGTCGGATCGGCGAATGTCGAGACGGTCGGGGTCGGGGAATCTGGCCGGATCGCGATTGGCGGCGCCCAGGCAACCCAGCACGATCTCGCCGGGGGGGATGGTCTGGCCGTTGATTTCGATCGGCTCGCCGGTCAATCGGCTGGTCCACTGCACGGGGCTGTCGTAGCGCAGCAATTCATCGACGGCCGATTCGATCAAGTCCGGCTGGCGGACGAGCAAATCCCATTGATCGCGGTTGCGGAGCAGGGCCAGCATTCCATTGCCGATGAGGTTCGTCGTCGTTTCGTGCCCGGCGGACAAGAGCAGCACGCAGTTGGTAAACATCTCGTCGCGATTCAGGCCGTCAGGCTCGTTTTCGGCTTCCAGCAGCCGGGACAACAAGGAATTCCCGGGCGTGCGCTGCATCCGCGCAACCACCTGCTCGAAATATCCACGGATTTCATTCCACGCCTGGTTGGATCGCGTCTGCTGCTTGGGCGAGGGGTTGAGCGAAAGCGCGGCGGCAAGATCGTCGGACCACTGTTTGATGCGCGGGAAATCTTCCGCGGGGAATCCGAGCATCTCCACGATGGTGACTACCGGAAGGGGATAAGCCAGGTCGGCGATAATGTCCATTTGCCCGGTGGCGGCCGTGGAGGCGAAGCCTTCCACGACGCGGTCGATGCGCTGGCGAGCCATCCGCTCGATGCTGGGCCGCAGTTCGGCCAGCGATGCGGGGGTGAAAGCGCGAGAGAAAACTCCCCGCACCCGCGTGTGGGCGGGTGGATCAAGAAAGAGCATGGAAACGGTCTCGGGCTGCGGGCGTGTTTCCTCGCCGGGGACGCCGAGTTGCTTGCGAACCAGCCTGGGCAGCCGCTGGGGCGCGAAGGGGTCCTTGCGGAAGCGCGGGCTTCGCAGCATTTCCATCACGTCGTCGTGGCGGGTCAGCACCCAGACCGGCGCCAGCGGGTCCTTGCGGACGGGCTGCCGCTCGCGCAGCCAGCGGTACAGGGGATAGGGATCGGTGACGAAACGCGGATGGGCAAGACTTTTGTTTGCGAAGACGTTCCAAAGGATCCGGGGAAGCCGGGCCGCCTTTTGCAGCGGGCGCATGGCCGCGGTCAGAAGCCTGGGCTGCACCGGCGCCCAACCCCAGCCGCCGCGGCGGCGCGGCATTCCATCGGCGATCCAGCGGCGGATCGCCGCCTCGGCGTTGGCGGGGGTCATCCCGGCGTCGTTGAGTTTCTTGCCGACCTCGAGATCGCCGGCCAGGGCCAGGGCCGCGATGACGTGCTCCGTGCCGACGTGGTCGTGGCGAAGCCGGGTCGCTTCCGCCGACGCCGACCGCAGAATTCGAATCGCCGATCGATTCAGCCGATCGGCCCGCTGCGCCGGCAAGGGACCGATGCCCGGCTGGGCGCGATCGAGGATTCGACCGATGTCGACGCCGCATTGTTCCAGGAGATATGCTCCGGCGCTTTCGCGATCGTCGGCGATGACGGCAAGCAAATCCTCGGCGTCGGCGGCTTCGCGTCCGTGGCGGGCCGCCTCATCGAGCGCCGAAACCAACGCCCGCCGCATCCGCAGTGGAAAACGCTGCCACATATGGGGTGATTGTATACGAAAACAAACCCACGGCGGCGCCGTGGGCGTTGGCTAGCAATTTACGTATTTGACGGGATTTGAACCTCGAGGTGGAAATTGGTCGTCAAAAACAGACCTCCCGATATACTGATGGCGCATTTTGTTATTCGCGAGCTTTCCCACAAACTCCTGTCGACTTCGTTCCGGTCTGGGACGACCATTGCCCCCGGTGCTTTTCATCGTGGAGCCTCCTTCGTGCCAGTCGGTAATTTCATAGACTTCTCTGATGATTCGCTGGAAGACCGCGAAAGCGTATTGAGGATGGAGTTTGCGGTTCTTCGGATTCGCGTTCCAGGCGCTTCGAGTGTAATCGTACAATTCTTGTGCCGATTTGGCGCGGACATAGCTTCGGGCAATATTAATCAAGACCGCCCTTTCCTTGATTTTGATGCGCTTGGCGCTGTAGGACGCGACGATCTCCTCAAGTTTCGCGATTCCATGTTTGACGTCATAACCCCGCACCTCGTTGAGCAGTTTGCCTGGATCCATTACGCGGCGCGCCAAGTCAATCGCGGCCGATTCAACTTTTTCGGCCTCAGCTTCGGTCAATTTGTGCCTTAGGATTTCGACAAAAGGAGTTTTGCCCTGCCGTGTTTGACGGCGAATGAATTCTGCCTTCTTGGAATCGCCGCGCGCCCGGAGGTGACTCAGAGCGCGCCCCTTTTGTCCCCGCCTGATATAGAATGGACCCAAATCGGGATCGACCAAAAGGTAGACGTAGTGGTCAAGTTTCCTCAGTCCCTCGCCGACCATACGTGTTGAGGACATGTTATCTGTCTGCCGCTGTTAATAGCAGCATTGAATTCCCACTTCACTGAATTCACCGATACACGTCGCTTCGGTGCCGAACCGCAACGATATCGACGATTCTGGCCCCATCGTCAACCGTGTAAACCACTCGCCAATCGCCGATGCGAATGCGCCATCGATTTTCGCTTCCCTGGAGCTTCACGCATCCCGGCGGGCGCGGATCGTGCGGCAGTTTTTCGATTGACGCCATGACTCGGTGCGCAATGGGAGGATCGAGGCGGCCCAACTCCTTGAAGGCTGAACTCGCAAATGTAAGGCGAAAATCAGCCATGAGCTTTGGCGCGGGCCTTGTGAGACCGACGAGGCAAGCGTCGTCGAACCTCTTCCAGCGAATAGCGAGGTTCGTTGCGGCGCGAATCTATTAGCAAGTGATCGTAGATATCCTCCCATATCCGCCGATGCTTCCGGAGGTCGAGAATCACGCCGGTCTTTTTCCCCGCATCGTCCACCAAATAGCTCACGCCGCTCATTGGATACCTCCGTGCATTCAATCCAAATTCATCGTGAGCAGGAACTGCGCATTGCTCGGCACCTTGGCCAATTGGCTCTTGAGGCGTTCCACCGATTCCACGGGGCTCATGTCGCTCAGCACGCGGCGGAGACGATAGACCAATTCCAATTCCTTAGCGTCCAACAAAAGCTCTTCGCGGCGGGTGCCGCTGGAGTTGATGTCGATGGAGGGATAAATGCGCTTGTCCACCAGGCGGCGGTCGAGATGCAGTTCGGCGTTGCCGGTGCCTTTGAATTCCTCGAAGATCACCTCGTCCATCTTGCTGCCGGTGTCGATCAGGGCGGTGGCCAGGATGGTGAGGCTTCCGCCTTCCTCGATGTTTCGGGCGGCGCCGAAGAATCGCTTGGGCTTTTGCAGGGCGTTGGCGTCGACGCCGCCGGTCAGAATCTTGCCGCTGTGCGGGACCTCGGTGTTATAGGCGCGGGCCAGGCGGGTAATGCTGTCGAGAAGAATCACCACGTCCTTGCCGAACTCGACGTAGCGTTTGGCCTTTTCGATGACCATTTCGGCGACCTGGACGTGGCGTGAGGCGGGCTCGTCGAAGGTGCTGCTGACGACTTCGGCGACGGTGTTGCGCTCCATGTCGGTGACTTCCTCGGGCCGTTCGTCGATCAGCAGGATGATGAGCACGACCTCGGGATGGTTCTTGGAGATGGCGTTGGCGGTTTTTTGCAGGAGGACGGTCTTGCCGGTGCGCGGCGGGGCCACGATGAGCATGCGCTGGCCCTTGCCGATCGGAGTGACCAGGTCGACGATCCGCATGTTCAGGTCTTTGGGATCGTGTTCGAGCACCAGGCGGCGGTTGGGATGCAGGGGGGTGAGGTCCTCGAAATTGCTGGTGTCGGTGATGCGCTCGGGGTCTTCGCCGTTGATGGCCTCAACGCGCAGAAGCGCAAAATACCGCTCCGATTCCTTGGGCGGGCGAATCTGCCCCTGAACGACGTGGCCGTTGCGAAGCCCAAACCGGCGAATCTGGCTGGGGCTGATGTAGATGTCATCCGGGCAGGGCAAATAGTTGTATTCCGGGCTGCGCAGGAATCCGAACCCGTCGGGAAGGATTTCCAACACCCCTTCGCCATACATCAGGCCGTTCTGGCGGATGCGGGCGCGGAGGATCTGGAAGATGAGGTCCTGCTTCTTGAGTCCGATGTAATCGGCGATTCCCTCTTCCTTGGCGATCTCGTGCAGCTTGTGCACGTCCATCGTCTGGAGGTCTTTGATATAAAGCTTTCCACCCTTGACCTGTTCGTATTTGGCGTTGGTCTCGGCGTCGAAATTGGCGATGTCCTCCGAGACGGAGGGCTGCCCGTTGCCCGACGACGGCTCGGCCGGCTCCTCGGCCTTGCGGGCCGGTTCTTCCACGGCATCGGCGGGGGAATCCACCGCCACCGCCGAGGTCTCCAGTTCCTTCGATTCGCGCGCCTCGGAGTCGGCGGAGGTTGAGGGATGCGATCCACCGGTTCTTCGTGAACGGGTGCTGCTTGTCTTTGCCATGAATGGCCTCCTGATTTGAACTTAAATTCGGGCTTTCTCGAACGATCCAAAGTTAGCGGGTTGGCGTGAGGTTGAACCGATCTGGTCCGGGATCAACTAACTATACCCTCCGAATCCATCGAAGGTTCGATCCAACTCTGTTCATTTCACTAAGCTCAAGCGAATGAATCCGCCCCAATCGCGTAAACACTCGTGTCAGGTCTGCTCCGGAAATCGTTTTACGAGAATTCGGGAAAGCGTTTCTCTGACTTGACCGCGGACATAATCCGCATCGGCAGTGTTATCAATAATATAATCGGATATTTCTCGCTTCTTGTCTAGGGGCCATTGCGATTTTTCCCGACGGCGAAGTTCTTCCTCACCCCAGCCCCGGCTCCGGCTCAGCCTTTGAAGCCGCTGAACCAGCGGCGACTCCACAAACACAATAGCATCACACCCCCCCCGAAGGCCAGTCTCAAAAAGGAGCGGCGTATCCCAAACAATGGCATGGACTTGCGGATCATCACCGGCATCCAGCATCCGCCGCTGGCGGAGTTCGGCAACCCTGGGATGGAGCAAGGCTTGCAGCTTTTGCCGCTGACCGGGGTCGCCAAATACTATATCGGCGATTTTGGCTCTGTCCACCTGACCGTCCCCCCCCACCACGTCATCCCCCCACCAGGCGCGGATTTGCCTCACGACGGCCGGGTCCAGATATGCCTGTCGAACCTGTTCGTCGGCGCTGATGACCAGGCAACCCAACTCCCCGAACATCTGGGCAACGGTGCTCTTTCCGCTGCCGATGCCTCCAGTGATCCCGATAACGGGCTTGCCTTGAAACACATCCGTGGCTCAGTAATTCCTGCCGACCGAACTCATATCGTTATACCGTATTCCCCGATGGTCACCGAATTCCCGGCTGGATCGTAGAGAATCAGATTATCCAGGCCGGGGAGCAATCCGCGCTGCCGTTCGTATTCGACGCTGGCCTCGGCCAACCGCCGTGCCAGGTCGTTGAGCGATGGCACGGCTACCGCCAGCGGCCGGAAATCTTCGCGAGGCAGGGGCCGTTCCAGCACCTCGATCCTCAGCCGGAAATTTTCCGCGCGGTAGATTAATTCGTGGCCGACCTCATCGCGATCAGGGTCTTCTCGTTCGAAATTGAGAAGTCCGGCATAAAACTCGTCCAGTTGCCGTTCCAGCCCCGCCGGCACCCATAGCTGGCAATCCTCGATTGAGACCAGCCGTACGGGCGGCGGTTCCTCGATCCGCGGCCTGCGGTCCTGGTCCGCTTCAAACGCCGCAGATGCCGGATCAAGCTCGATCTGTCCCAATCGCTCGGCCATCGAAAGCGGCAGTATATCAGGAAACAATGAAAGGTTCCGCACGGCGCTGGAACGCGGCCCGAGAACGGGCCGGCTCATTTTCGATGCTGAGCCGGCCCGTCCTCGGGCCGCGTTTCGTCATACCCGGAAGATTGGGCACACCCATGCTGGCAACGATCAACCCTTCCATTACAATTCCGTTCCATGGCCAAGCCCCTATTCCTGTGCATGATGGCGTTGCTTTTTTCGGCTATCGCCGCGCGGGGAGCGGAAAACCACACCTGGGAGCTTCGGGAAGGCCGGTGGCTGGAAGCCACTCGGCCGGCCACGGGGCCGGCAGTTCCCGAGCCGATGCTCGATCGGGCCGAGACATTGCTCCGTCAACAGGACCCCAAAGCGGCGAAGAAAGTCCTTCTGGCCTGGGAAAAGGACCACAAGAAATCACCGGCCAGGGATCGCTGCATTTTTCTCCTGGCGGACGTTTTCTACCAGCAGGACGACCGCTTCAAGTCTTTTTTCTACTGCGACGAACTGATGGATGAATACCCGGAGAGCAAGCTATTCCAAGCGGCGCTTCAGAAACAGTTCGACATCGCCAATGCGTATCTGAGCGGTTACGAGGACACGTTTTTAGGGATGCGGATCGTGGATGAGTCGGCGGAAGCGGTGCAGATGATGTGGCGCATTCAGGAGCGCGCCCCCGGGTCTCCGCTGGCGGAAAAGGGATTGCTCTGCACCGCGGACTATTATTTCAGCGATCGGGATTACGATCTGGCCGAGGACGCATACAACTTCTACGCCCACAGCTATCCCAGCAGCGACCGGGTTCCGCAGGTCAAGCTTCGGGCGGCATTTTCGTCGCTGGCGCAGTTTCGCGGGGTGAAGTTCGACGCCACCCATATCATCGACGCCAGGGCGCAGCTGCTGGTGATTCAAAAACAGTATCCCGAACTGGCGGCGGAGGAAAACGTGCAGACCGTGGTCGATCAAATCGACAGCGCCTTCGCGAAAAAGCTGCTGGATCAGGGTGAGTTTTACGAGCGTACGGGCGAACTGCATGGGGCGGTGTACCAATTTCGCTTTCTGGTGCAGAGCTATCCCAACGCTCCGGAGGCATTGGAGGCAAGGAACCACCTGGGCCGGATGCCGGCGTCGGCGCTGGCCGAAGCCCCGCCGCCGCCGGCCAGCGGATATGCCCCGGCAACCGAACCCAGCGCGGATGTGGGGGGGAGATGAGGAAATTCGAAATTCGAAATTCGAAATTCGAATCAAATTCGAATGACCAAATTCGAAACGAAGATTGTTTCGTCCTTCGAATTTCGAATTTGATTCGTCATTCGAATTTCGAGTTTCGGATTTTCGCGTGCTCTCTTGCCCTGCTCCTCGCCGGCTGCGGCTATCAATCCGGCGCCGACGGCGGATGGCACTGGGGTTCGGTCTACCGGCAGGACATTCACAGCGTCGCCGTGCCGGTTTTCACCTCGAGGGACTTTCATCGCGGCGTGGAATTCCAGTTGTCCGATTCCCTGGCGAAAAGGATCGAGGAATTCACGCCGTATAAAATTGAGCCGCGCGAGCGAGCCGACACGGTGCTGGAAGGGGAAATCGTCGCGATCACGCCGACGGCATTGACGCTGAACCCCTATACCGCCACGCCGCAGGAAGAGGAGTATTCCATCATCGTGAACTTCACGTGGAAGGACCTGCGGACGGGAAAGATCTTGGTGTCGCGCGTGGGGTTCGAGCAGGCGAGCACCTATTTTCCGAACCTGGGCGAGGGGCAGTACGTGGCGGCCCAGAACGCCGTGGAACGGCTGGCCTTGGGGATCGTGAACGAAATGGAAGGCCCCTGGTAGGGTTTTTCGTCAGATTTTGCAGTTTGAATCGTTTGTAACGGGTTTATCGCTGGAAAAAACGCGGGACAACCCCTTATGATGGCATGGACGCACGGATTGGATCGACGCCGAGCCATCCGTCGCCGATGCTCAATGGCGTGCGGCCAAGGAATTGCGCCTTTTGAGGCGCTGCGCCTGTCGAGGCGTTGCGGATAGTTGTAAGGAACGATATGTCAGAACCAAAGCCCCCGGAACGACCCTTTCGTAAGAACGGCCGCAACAGCCCCAACGGCGGCGGCATGCGCGTGGGCCGGGGATTGTTCGGGTGGGTCCTTTTCATCAGCCTGGCCATCATGCTGGTCATGCTCTTGCGGAACTCCGCCCCGGCGTACCAAAAAATTCACATGTCCGATTTTGAGACGCTGCTGGCCAACAACAAGGTCGAGGAGTTCACCATCGACGGCAACGAGGTGGACGGCATCGTCAAGGAAAACGTGCAAATCCCCGGCGCCTCGTCCAACAGCAAATATTTCAACACGGAGTATCCCGAAGGGACGTTCTCCAACGGCGCCTATCTGGCGGAGTTGATGAAGAAACGCGGGGACACCGCGGTGGACTCCAAGAACCAGTCCAACCTGCTCATGAACATCCTGCTGCCGCTGGTTCCGTGGCTGCTGATCTTCGGATTCGTCTGGTTCTTCGTCTTCCGGCAGTTGCGCAACAGCGCCGGCGCCGGCGGGATGCTGGGCAGCTTCGGCAAGAGCAAGCACAAAATCACCGCCAAGGACCACACCAACATCACCTTCGACGACGTGGCCGGAATCGAAGAGGCCAAGGAAGAGGTGATGGAGATCGTCGAGTTCCTGAAGAACCCGAAGAAATTCCAGCGTCTTGGGGGCAGAATTCCCCGGGGCGTGCTGCTGGTGGGCGAGCCGGGCACGGGCAAGACCCTTCTGGCCAAGGCGATCGCCGGCGAGGCCGATTGCCCCTTCTTCAGCATCAGCGGATCGGACTTCGTGGAGATGTTCGTGGGCGTGGGCGCCAGCCGGGTGCGCGACCTGTTCAAGCAGGCGAAGGACAACAGCCCGTGCATCATCTTCCTGGACGAAATTGACGCGGTCGGTCGGCGGCGCGGCAGCGGATTCTCCAGCGGCGGGCACGACGAGCGCGAACAGACCCTCAACGCCATCCTGGTGGAGATGGACGGCTTCGACACCAACGACCAGGTGATCGTCTGCGCCGCCACCAATCGGGTGGACGTTCTCGACCCGGCGCTGACTCGGCCGGGGCGATTCGACCGGCAGATTTACGTCCCGCTGCCGGACGTCAAGGGCCGGTTGGAAATCCTCAAGGTCCACAGCCGCAAGGTGAAGCTCGGGCCGAACGTGGATTTGCAGCGTTTGGCGCGGGCCACGCCGGGATTCAGCGGCGCGGACCTGGCGGCGATCATCAACGAATCGGCGTTGGGAGCGACGCTGGCGGGCAAAGAGTTCATCGAACAGGACGACCTGGAAGAGGCGCGGGACAAGGTCCGCTGGGGCCGGGCGCGCAAGAGCCGGGCCATCGACGAGAAGGAAAAAATCGCCACCGCCTATCACGAGGCCGGGCATGCCGTCGTGCAGTACCTGGAAAAGGACGCCGACCCGATCCACAAGGTGACGATCATCCCCCGCGGCAACTACGGCGGGGCCACCATGGCGCTACCCGAAAAAGACCGCATGTCCCAATCCAAGAAATGGTGCTATGCGTTCATGAAAGTTTGCTTCGGCGGCCGAATCGCCGAAGAAATGTTCACCGGGGACGTCAACACCGGCGCGGCCGGCGACATCCGCCAAGCCAGCGCGCTGGCGCGCAAAATGATCCGGGACTGGGGCATGAGCGACCGGCTGGGCTTCGTCTTCTACGGCGACGACGATTCGAAGATGAATTATTTCGAGCTTGGCGGCGGCCGCGATTACTCCGAGGAGACCGCCAAGGCCATCGACGAGGAGATCAAGCGCCTGATCGACACGCTCTACGATGAAACGCGCAAATTGCTCGAAGCCAACAAGGATCGCGTGGAAGCCATCGCCAAGGCGTTGGTGCGCTACGAAACGCTGGACGCTTCGGAAGTGGATCGGATCATGAAGGGCGAAACGCTCACGAAGCCGACGGTCGGCGACCTGCTGGAAAAGGAGCAAGGGCGCCGCGGGGTCGTGGTGCAGCCATCGACCGATCCGAACGGCCCCGACCTGACGCTGGGCGGCGGGGCGCTGCCGGCGCCGGGATGAGACGTGTTTCGCACAAGCGAAATCCGATCAGCATCATTCAATTGGGATTACCCCTCTCGTAACGACTTGCGAAGGTTTCTCGCGCCGTGTAGCACGCGCAGCAGTTCGATGCCGCCACGAATCGGACGATAAAAGAGCAGATAATCCCCTACAGGAAAGCTCCGAACCCGAGCCCGGAGTTCGGGTCGCGCGGGACCGGCCTTGGGGTGATCGGACAATAGCTCCAGCTTGACGTCAAAAGTCCGGAGCAATTCATCGGCGGCGGACACGTTGTCCCGCGCAACATAATCCCAAATGGCCTGGTAATCGCGAAACGATGCCGTTGTGCGATGAATGATTCCCATCACGAGGTTTTCTTACGGCCCGCGTGCCGTTGGGCGATGACGCCCTCCGCGTCGAAATCGGCAAATTGGCCGTGGTTGGCCTCGTTGATACCGACGTCGATCTCGCGGCGAAGTTCCTCGATGTCTTCCGCGGTAAGCTCCTCGCGCTGACGTGACTGCTGCAAAAGGTTGTTCACCGCTTCCTCGGGCGAAGCGTATTGGCCGGTTTTGACCTTTTCCTCGACGTATTTTTGCACGTCGGGTTTGAGAGAAACGTTCATGATGGATGAACCTCGGGTGCGTCAATCATACCACACAGGCCGTGGTGAGCTCGGTAATAATTTACTCCACCTGCAAAACCACGTTGACGACGTGGCGTTGACCCTTGCGGAGAACGTCGATGCGCGTGTTTCCGCGGCGGTTGGCGATGGCGGCGGCGAAGGCCGGGGCGTCGCCGACGGATTGGCCGGCCAGCGCGAGGATCAGGTCTTCCGATTGCAATCCGGCGCGTTCGGCCGGGGAGCCGGGGATGATCTGCTTGATTCGCAATGCGGGGGTGACGCCGAGCGCCGAATTGAGTTGGCGTTCGGGATCGTCGGGAGCGACCGTGTCGATCACGACGCCGAGGAACGCGCGGCGAACCACGCCGTGTTCGATCAATTCGCTCACGACCGGCGCGCACGCGGCGGCGGAGAGGAAATGTCCGCCCTTGGTGAATCCGGCGATGGTGCCATCGATGTTCACCAAGGTGGAAACGTCCGGCTCCCAGCCTTCCCACACCGCCAGCCGATTGCTCGCGGGGTTCAGCGACATCACCAGCAGCAGGGTGCCGGCTTGCGGAGTATTGGCGGAAACCATCGCGGATTTGGTCGTCACCTTGCCGTTGACGCGAAGCAGCGTCAGGTCCGCCTGGCGATCCGAAGCGACGAAGGAAGCGGTGGCCCATCGGCCGTCGCCGATGGACACGGGGATGGGAAATTGGCACGCGGCCTGATCGACGTAGCGCGGAATCAGCAGATGGTTTTCGTCGTCCAACACGATGCCGATGCCGTTGGGCGAGAACCGATCGAGCCGCAGGACGATCACGTGCGGAGCCTGTTCCACAACCGGCTGCGTAGAGGAGGGAGCCGTGGTGGGATGAATCTCGGCGGTGGCATAGGGGGTGCCCGGCGAGCCGCGTTCGATTTCCTCAAGACGGGCCAGCGAGGCGGGATCGAGCCGGTTGGCCCACTTGGTCAGCGGATCGTCCGGGGGCAATCTGAGACTGGTCGGCATCGGCAATTGGACGCGAACGATGCTTGGGGCGATCTGCTTGAATAGCGTTTGGGTCTCGCGATTGAGTTCGTCGAGCAGCGGCCGGGAGGTCGGCAGGCTTGCCGATTGCGCGGGCGATCGCGAGGGAAATAGAATCAGTAGAAGAGCGCAGAAACCCACGGCGGCGCCGCGAGCGCGGCAGGACGGCTTGAATATAGTTTCAGACATTCTCGCTCAAAACTTATCCATCGCCGGGCTGATAATGGAATCTCCTCCGCTCGGCGCGGCCGATTGGGCCGCCTGAATGTCGTGCACGAATCGTTGCGCATCTTCCATCGAATCGAACTGCTGGACCGTGACCAGCTTGCCCGTCCGGTCGTGCACTTCGACGGCATATTTGCTTGCCAACGGCAGTTGCGGGCCGCTGCCGGCGGCTGCCATGTGCGATCCGTTCGACGGGATATTTGCCAGGTTTGGCACCGCGTTGAAACGATCCCGTCCGAGCCAACCGACCGTAAATCCGAAGAGGATCAGCGCCGCAGCCGACGCCATGATGCGAGCGGCATTGCCGATCCAGTACGTGAAATCTTCGCGGCGCGTGGCGCGCATCAGTTTGGCTTGCAGGCGGGCAATGGATGAATCATCCGGCTCAAGGCTGTTCCAAACCATCGTCCGGACGGCATGGTCTTCGCGCAGACGATCCAGTTCGCCCATCAGGTCGCGTTCGATCGCCAGCCGGCGCCAAAGCCCCTCGCATTCGGAGACGGGCAGCTCGCTATCGAGATAGGCATGAAGCAATTCCAGGTCACTGTCGTTGACTGCCATAGGTCTCCTGCCTTCTTAGAAACCCCGTTCAAGTCTGTTCGGCGTAAGCCCGCAGCAATTCAGCCAATTGCCGCCGACCGCGATGAATCCAGGTTTTGACCTGGGGAATACTTGCGTCAAGCGTCTCGGCGATCTGGGCATAGGACAATTTCTCATATTCGCACAACACCAGCGCCGCCCGGAAATTCTCCGGCAATCGATCGATGGCGCGTCTGACCTGAATCACGGTCTCGCTCTCGATCATGTGACGGCTGGGCGACTGCGATGCGCCGCTGGGGTCGCCCGTTTCATCCGGCAACACAGACATGTGAGGCTGCCGCAAAATGCGCAGCGACTCGTTCACAACGGTTCGCCTCATCAGGCCGCCGGCCTCGCGCCAGTCATAACGGTCGCGGTGCTGGTACAGGTTCATAAATGCCTGTTGCACCACATCTTCCGGCGAGGCACGGGTCCCGACGATGGCCCTGGCTATCGCCAGCAGCCGTCGTGAATGCAGCCGCACCGCACGCTCAAACAACTCATTAGTGCTCAGTGCGGCTTCAGGTTGCCGCCCGTTCTCTTCCAGTGACACGCGCTGGCTCCGGCAAAGTTACAATCTTTATGATCCTATGCTGTAGTATCTTATCGGTCGTTCGCGACTTTGTCGCGGACCAACGTTCTTCGAAAAGGAAGCAGTCATGACTTTGCCCAAAACCCCCCGCCGGAAGCTCGGAAACCAGGGTTTGACCGTCTCGGCCCTCGGCCTGGGCTGCATGGGAATGTCCGAATTCTACGGCTCCAGAAACGACCAGGAGTCCATCCGCGTCATCCACCGCAGCATCGAATTGGGCATGGATTTCCTCGACACGGCCGACATGTACGGCATCGGCGCCAACGAGGTTCTCGTCGGCCAAGCCATTCGTGACCGGCGCGCCAAAGTGGTGCTGGCGACGAAATTCGGCAACGTCCGCGGGGCGGATGGCAGTTTCAAGGGTGTCAATGGGAAGCCCCAATATGTCCGCTCCGCCTGCGAGGCAAGCCTCAAACGCCTGGGCGTGGAGGTGATCGACCTGTATTACCAGCATCGCGTCGATCCGAACACGCCGATCGAGGAAACCGTGGCCGCCATTGCCGAACTGGTTCGGCAGGGGAAGGTTCGGTTTCTGGGGCTGTCCGAAGCGTCCGCCTCAACCCTGAGGCGGGCGATGAAGGTTCATCCGATTTGCGCCCTACAAACAGAATATTCCCTTTGGACGCGCGAGGTGGAGGCGGAGATTCTGCCGACCTGCCGCGAGTTGGGCATCGGCTTCGTCGCCTACAGCCCGCTGGGGCGCGGTTTTCTGACCGGACAATTCAAGAAGGCCGAGGACCTTCCCGAAGGCGATCGCCGCCGGCAGTTCCCACGGTTCCAGGGGGAGAATTTTAGCAAAAACCTCGACCTGGTGAAGAAGATCGAACAGATGGCGGCAACGAAGAAATGCAAGCCATCGCAATTGGCGCTGGCATGGGTGCTCGCCCAAGGCGAGAACATTGTGCCGATTCCGGGAACGAAGAAATTGAAATACCTGGAAGAGAATGCCGTAGCGGTTGACGTAAATTTGAGTGATTCGGAATTGGAGGAGATCGATCGAATCATTCCGCACGGCGTCGCCTCCGGACATCGGTATCCGGCGGAGGCGATGGGAGCGGTGAATAGGTAAGGCGGAGAATTCAGACCCGCCGCGGAGCGTGCGGTGTACCGCACGCGATGGGCGGGACGCCCATGCCACCTATTGCTGCTGCTGGACTTCCTGCTGTTCGGCCAATTCGCGGAGGGCGGCGGCGCCGGTGGCGAAGGCGGGGATTTCCAAGGACTGCATCCGCTCGGCGGCTAGCTCGGGAGGAATTGCCGTTAGTTCCTCGGTCTTGACGGCCACGTCGATGGTTTCGCTGGCGTTGCCGCGGTAAACGCCGCGGTTGGGGGGCACGTCGCGGAAATCGCGGCCCACGGCCACCTTGACGAAATTTCCGCCGATGACGCAGTTGTTGGCCGCGTCGAATCCGACCCAGCCGGCCGAGGGGAAGAGCAACTCGCACCAGGCGTGCGTCTGGGTATATCCGCGGTATTTCTCCGCATCGGGATGGATGAACCCGCTCACGTACCGCGCGGGGATTCTCAGTACGCGGGCCAATGCGATCATCAGATGGGTGAAGTCCTGGCAGACGCCGTAGCCGGTGGCCAGGATTTCGGTGATCGGGCTGGCGGCGTTGGTGATTCCCTTGCGGTAGGTGAACTTGTCGTCGATGAGATGGAGCAGGCGAAGCCCCAGTTCGCCGGCGCTGATGCCGTCCTTGGGCGCGACAATTTTCGCCAGGTCGTGCAGTTGGGGGCAGTCGATGATCGGGCCGCCGAATTGCAGGAAATCATAAGCCGTATAATCGTACGCCTCGGGGGGAACGGGCCAGGCATCGACAAATCGTTCCGGCTCCTTGCGCGGCCGATCAGTCTCGACGACGCTGGTGGCGACGATGGCAATCTGCCGGTGAAACATGTTCACGCTGAAAGTATGAACCGTATTGTCCAGCCAATCGAAATAGCTGCTGACGGTCGTCGGCGGCCCGATGGCCAGGTCGAACGACAACCGATGTTGATCCTGCTCCTGCCGTGGAACCATCCTCAGTTCCATGATCGATTCACTGATGAAATCGGAGTAGCGCAGGTCGGTTTGATGGGTGATTTTCAGAAGCATGTTCCAATGACCAATGACAAATGACTAATGACCATTCCCTCAATGCATAAAATACGATTGCTGGACGGCGACGGCGGCGTCGTGAACGGCGGTCTGAATGCGTTGGAGATAGCTGGGAATGCCTTCGGCGAGGATTTCCGACAGCTCGGCGTATTCGAGTTGGGCGTCGAGTCGGCCGAGGATTCGCTCCGTGGGATCGATCACGTTGCCGCGCGCTCCCACGCGGATGGCGCTGATCGCCGCCAGCGCGCCGGAAATGCTGAACCGGACGCTTCGCGGAAAGCCGCGCTCCAGGATGAGGAATCCGGTGACGCGCGTGGGGTCCATGTCGCCCAGGTAGTTCCGGCGATACGCCTCGATCGAGCAGCAACTCCTCAGCACCGCCATCCAGTGCAGGTTGCGCAGCGTGCTGTCGAAGATCTGTTCGTTGGACTTGAGGATGTCGTATTTGGTCTGGATCACCCGGCAGGTGACGTCCGTGCGTTCGAGATACTTGGCCAACTGCGCGAAGAGCCAGCGCTGATCGTGCGGCAGGGTTTGATCGGTCAGCCCCTGGAAGAGCATCGACCCGGTCATCACCGAGCGGAACAGATCGTCGGGGGATTCGTCGAATCGGCCGGGCGTGTCGTCGCCGCGCAGCGACCAGTAGAGCGTGTTGAGGTTTTCCCACATTTCCGCGGAGATGTTCTCGCGGATTCCACGGGCGTTTTCGCGGGCGCGCGTCAGGCAATTCAGAATGCTGTTGGGATTGTCGATGCCGAAGGTGAGATATTGCCCGACGCGTTGGGCGAGGTCCGGCCCGTCGGGAAGCTCGGGAAGGCGGAGTATGGTCAGAAGGCTTTGCCATTGCCGGGCCTGAAGCGCCGGGGCAAGGTCCCCCACGTCGATCAGCAGGTTGGAATTCACCAGCAGCAGGCGGGACACGTGCTCGGCGCGCTCCATGTAGCGGGCCATCCAATACATGGCGTCGGCGTCGCGCGCGAGCATGGGCCGTTCGGGCTTGGGCGTCGTCGGCATCGCGATGCCGAAGGTGCTGGGCGAAGGGGCGGCGGTTTTTTCGGTGGCGGCGGTCATTGTCACTCTTCCTCCAGGACCCAGGTATCCTTGCTCCCCCCGCCCTGGCTGCTGTTCACGACCAGGCTCCCCTTTCTCAGGGCGACGCGCGTCAGCCCGCCGGGCATCACGATCACCTTTTGGCCGTACAGGATATACGGCCTCAGATCGACGCGCCGGCCCTCGAAGTGGTCCTCCACCAAGCTGGGATGCTGGCTCAATTGAATCACGGGCTGGGCGATGAAGTTTCGCGGATCGGCGTTGATCTTTTCGGCGAACAATGCCCGCTCCTCGGCCGGCGCCTGATGCCCCATCAGCATTCCATATCCCCCGGATTCGTTGGTGCTTTTCACGACCAGTTCGTCCAGGTGTTCCAGAACGTATTTGCGGTCGGAGTCGCGGGCACAGATGTACGTGGGCACGTTGGGCAAAATCGGGTCCTGGTTAAGGTAAAACTTGATCATGTCGGGAACGAAGGGGTAAATCGCCTTGTCGTCGGCAACGCCGGTGCCGACCGCGTTGACCAGCGCCAGGTTGCCGACGCGATAGGCGTTCATCAGCCCCGGCACGCCCAGGACGCTGTCGGGCCGGAAACAGAGCGGATCGAGGAAATCGTCGTCCACCCGCCGATATAGAACGTCGATCCGGCGCAACCCCGCCGTCGTGCGCATGTACAAGAATCCCTTGTCCACGACCAGATCGCGCCCTTCGACCAGCTCGATCCCCATCTGCCGGGCCAGAAAACTGTGCTCGAAATAAGCCGAGTTATAGATGCCCGGCGTAAGGATGGCGATGCCGGCGTCATCCGCGTAATGGGGCGCGATGTACTTCAGCACTTGCAGCAGGTTGAAGGGATAATCCTCCACGGCCCGGACCCGGTAGGCGCTGAACAGCGACGGGAAAACGCGCTTCATCACCGCGCGGTTTTCCAAGACGTAGCTCACGCCGCTGGGCGTGCGGCCGTTGTCCTCCAGAACGTAATACTTGCCGTCCTGGTCGCGGATCAGATCGGTCCCGCAGACGTGAATGTAAATGTCGCGCGGAACTTTCACGCCGAACATCTCGCGCCGGAACATCTTGGCGCCGTAAATCAACTCGGCCGGAATCACGCGTTCCCTGATAATGCGCTGTCCGTGATAGACGTCCTGGCAGAAGAGGTTCAGGGCGGTGATCCGCTGAGCCAGCCCCCGCTCGATGACGTCCCACTCATGCGCCGGGACAATGCGGGGAATCAGATCGAAGGGAAAGATTTTCTCCACGCCGCGCGTATCGCTGTAGACGGTGAAGGTGATCCCCTGATTGCGGAACAGGACGTCCGTCATTCGCCGGCGTTTTTCAAACGCCGACTGTCCCAGCCCCGAGAGGCGGCTGACCAGCGATTTGTAATGCGGACGCGGCTGTCCATCGAGGGCGAAAACTTCGTCGAACAGCCCATCAACCTGATAATTGTCAAACATCGCCGGGGGGTCCAATCTCCCGTCTCATCTGGCCGCCGGGGGAGATTCTAGGGACTCATGCCTATCAGGCAAGCCCACAGGGCGACGGCATTCTCTGTTATGCGTGTGCATCTGATTTTCATCTGTGGCGATGCTGTTTTCTCCGGTCTTCGCCTGTCGCAAAAGCGGGCCGATTTTTCTGGTTTCGCGTCTGAAAATGCCGCGGTCGTCCCCGGAATGTCCCATTACCCCCCCCACCCCCCTCGCTGCGCGAGACTGTAGAGCAGGAGACAGGTGAGCAGGAGAAAGACCAAATCGGACACCGCATCGGGACAGCCAACCAATCGGTAGCCGGTCAATTCTCGCATTTGCAAACCCCACGGCGGGCAAGGATCGCCGACTAAAGGGGGAAGCAACCCCAAAGCCACTAGCCCGCAGATTAACTAATACCTAACTTATTTTTAACTTGCAAGGGAAAAATTGGCACGTTTCTTTGAGCGCCGGTCGTATAGATGAAGTGGTATCTAACGGGCCTCCTGTTTCCTCAACGATGACAGCCTGCGCCGGCCAAGCGCGGTCACTCAACAGAGAAGCGTTAGAACGGTGGGCATATCCGCCTTCAAATCCTGCCCTCTCGGCTAACTATTCAAAATAAACGAATCCCGCTAGGCAGGCACCTCATTATGACCCGTTTACTTCTCGGCGATCGCAGTAATAGACACAAACTGTTTAGAAGACAATAGCTGGCCGCATCATCATTTACAGCATTCAGTTTCGGAAAAAATAAGACTGGCCTGATTATTGCCATACCGACGTGAGGAGCGGGAATCGGCACTTCGCATAATTCCTGCCTTCAGATACGTAAGTATTAACCGATTCTTCGGGGTGAAACTATGGGCGGGAAGATTCTGGGCCTTACAGCTTTGCTCCTGATTGCCGGCTCATCGGTGGCTGAGGGTGCGTTTTATAGCGGCTCCGTGTTGTATCAACTGACGGCGCCGAGCGGATTTACTTACTCGACCACCAGCGGAGATCCGCAAACAGCCGCCGGAGGGCAGGTCGTCGGCTTCGGTCTAGCCGCCGACGTGTCGCAAGAAGCCATCGTCTGGACGAGCGACGGCACTCCGGTTGACCTTACTACGCCCGGGTACATCTCTTCACACGCCCTGGGTACCGATGGCGCCCAGCAGGTCGGCGTTGGCATGTTAGAAAGTTCGAACACGGACGCCCTCCTCTGGACCGGCACGGGAGCCAGTGCGGTGGACCTGACCCCGAATGGGTTCTCGACTTCGATTGCCGACGGCATCAGCGGCACGCAACAGGTGGGCAGCGGCGTAATCGGCACCGGGTCCAACGCACAACAGCATGCCCTGCTCTGGACCGGGTCGGCCGAAACTGCGGTGGATCTGGAGCCGACAAGCCTGACTGGCTTTTACGGTTCAGTTGCCTACGGTATTGGCGGCGGCCAGGAGGTGGGTGAAGGCGAGCTCCAGATCGGGAGCAACTATCTAAGTCACGCCCTGCTCTGGAAGGGGACGGCCGAAAGCGCGGTGGACCTGGATCCGAGTTTGGCCGGGTTTTCAACAAATAATTCATTTGCCTATGCTACCAACGGTTCACAGCAGGTGGGCTACTACGCCTACACCTCGCCGGAACTAGCTACTTCCGACCATGCCATGCTGTGGTCCGACACTGCCGAGAGCGCGGTGGACCTGAATCCCACCAATCTCACCGGAATCACGGATTCGGAGGCCTTCGATATCTATGGCGGCGAGGAGGTCGGCGTCGGCGGGGGCAGCGGGACCGACAACCAACTCAACGCCATGCTCTGGTTCGGGACGGCCGATTCCGCGGTTGATCTCCAAGCATTGCTTCCCTCGAGTGATGACTGGACCAACTCTTGCGCCTACACCATTGACGGCTCCGGGAACATATATGGCATCGCCAACGGAACGGTCGATGGTGTGGCCGGCACATACGCCGTCGAGTGGTCAATACCCGAGCCAGGGTCGCTGTCGCTCCTCGCCTTGGTCGCCCCGGTTCTGGTCGCACGGCGCCGAAGGACCGCTCTGTAAACATTATCCGCTGTGCTCAAATCTGTGGTTCATTCCCTGCAACAAATGCCATTCGGTTCTGAGACAGGGGGCCGGGTACAGTCAACCCCAGACGGGATTCCAGTCAAACCCTGTGGTGAGGATGGGGCCTCGGGATGGGAAGCCCTCCCGCGGAACTGCGGAAGTCTCCTCCGGTTGCATTCCCGCGCGTCTCGTGGAGAATGTGGACCAGAGGCATTGGCGGCGGCGGGACAATGTGACCCTTTTTCAAGGATTCGCATGCTATTAACCAAGCACGAAGGCGTAACCTTTCAAGACCAAACCGTTTACATCAGCGGACAGGCATTTGTCCGCT
>JBEKKC010000053.1:0-24403 GCA_050010915.1 Tepidisphaeraceae bacterium
AAAATCCTCAGCCGGATCACTGAACCCACCGAAGGCCGCGCCAAATTGAAAGGCCGCGTGGCATCGCTGCTGGAGGTGGGGACGGGGTTTCATCCGGAATTGACGGGGCGGGAGAACGTCTATCTGAACGGCGCGATCATGGGAATGCGCAAGGCGGAAATCGACCGGAAATTCGACGAGATCGTCACGTTCGCCGAGACCGAGAAATTTCTCGACACGCCGGTGAAGCGGTATTCCAGCGGCATGTACGTCCGGCTGGCGTTCGCGGTGGCGGCGCATCTGGAGCCGGAGATATTGATCGTGGATGAGGTGCTGGCGGTCGGGGACCAGGAGTTTCAGAAGAAATGCCTGGGCCGGATGCAGCAGGTGGCGCAGGGGGACGGGCGGACGGTTTTGTTCGTGAGCCACAACATGGGCGCGGTGCGAAACCTGTGCGATCGCGCGGTGTATCTTCGCAACGGGGAGGTCGATCAGATCGGCGACACCGACGCTGTCGTCGATGCCTATCTGAACAGCACGATCAGCGCCGAAGAGAGCGACCTGCTGAAGCGCCCGAGGTTTCCGGGGTTTTTGCACACGCTGGCAAAATTCGTGGTGATTCCACCGGCGGGCAAGGCCCGCGTCGTCGCCGGCGGGCAGGCGACCTTTGAATTCGAACTGGACGTGAAGGAGCCGGTGCACAACGCCTGCCTGGGCTTCATGTTCAACTCGGACAAGGGATATCGCGTGCTGGGATTGAACAGCCGGCTGGAACTTCGCGGCGTGACGCTGGAGCCCGGGCGGCGGATCGTGCGCTGCAAGGTCGATTCGCTCCCGCTGAAGCCGGGAAGATACGTGATGGACATCGAGATTCGGAGTAATGCGCGGCCCTACGATTACGTGGAGCACGCGTCGGTGGTGGACGTCGAATTCGACGATTTCTACGGCACGGGGGAGATGCTCTGGAATTACGAGGGAAGCGTGCTGCATCGCGCGAGTTGGGAATTCTAATGGTCATGGCGCCCGAAACAACAAGCCCGACTCAACAGACGATGACGCTGCAAGAGGCGTTGAAGCAGGTTTCGATGACCGCGGCGAACGTGGGCAATTCCGCCGCGTTCGAGGCGGTGCTGGAAGACTGGATCAAATTTCTCGGCGGCAGGCCCGGGGAAATCGCCATCGTGGACGGTGGGAGCGCCCCGGCGATGCACGACGTCTATTGGAGGCTGTTCAAGGAGAACAAGATCGACAAGCTTCAGGTGATCCGCCCTGAGCATTGCGAGAACGACCGTGATAAGTGCTATTACCAGGAACACCTCGCCGGCGCGTTCGTCGCCAATCCGTACGTGCTGTTTTTCAAGTCGGACACGTTGCCCTATCGCCAGGGCCACGAGAACTGGCTCGTCGAGGCGATGCAATACCTGGATCGCGCGGACACGTTCGCCGTGGGCGGGAGCTTCAACGTTCCAAGCAAGCATCACGAGGCGTGGCCGGGATGGTATTTCAGCGACAAGTGCAGCCTGAATTTCGCGTTGATGAAGCGGATCACGTTCATGAAGGCGATGGAGGAATTCGCCGGCGAATACATTTCCAGCGGGTTTCGCGGAAAGAGCCCGATGGGCCCCAACGGCGGACGCTACGTCATGGAAACGGCGTTCGAGCGCTACATTCAGAATCACCAACAGTACACGCTGGTAAAAGTCGAGGACCCCACCTGGACGGTGTTTCACACCAACATCCAGGGCAAGCGGCTGATGGAGGTGCGGGAGAAATACCTGGCGCGCGTGGGCGTCGAACGCTACATGAACGCCAAGGTAAACAACCGCGTATGGGGCGGTTGCTTTTACGGTCAGCCGGAGAGGCGCTGGTTGAACTTCAGGTGGAGAGTCAGCGAATGGGTGATCCAGCCGATTGCGCGTGCGATCAAGCGGCTCCTGGGAACGGCGGCCCATTGATAAAGATTCACCGCGAAGACGCGAAGGACGCGAAGTTGCGCGAAGAAAAAACAGAATTTGATTTTAACTTCGCGCAACTTCGCGTCCTTCGCGTCTTCGCGGTAAATCTTTTCAGTAACGCTCGATCATGAGGATCAATTTCATCCTGACCAACGCGAGCATGTCGGGCGGGACGCGCGTGATCGCGACGCAGGCGCGCCAGTTGATGGCGCGGGGGCACGAGGTGCGGGCGTTTTCGACCCCTCCACGGCCGCCGGGATTTCGCAAAACGGTCAAATCGTTGTTGCGCGGCAGGGGCTGGCCGAAAATCTGGAAGTTAGGCCCGTCATTCTTCGACGGCAGCGGCGTGCCGCACACCGTCCTCCAGAAATTCCGCCCCATTTCCAACTCCGATTTGCCCGATGCCGACGTCGTCGTGGCGACGTGGTGGGAGACGGCGCCGTGGGTTTGGCGGCTTGCGCCGTCGAAGGGGGCCAAGGCCTTCTTCATTCAGCATCACGAAATCTGGAGCGGATACCCCAAGCAGGTGGACGCCGCCTGGCGATTGCCTCTGCGCAAGATCGTGATTTCACGATGGTTGAAGGAATTGGCGGGGGAAAAGTTCGGCGATCGGGACGTTTCGCTGGTCCCGAACAGCGTGGACATGAACCTATTCAACGCCCCGCCGCGTGCGCGGCACGAGCGGCCGACCGTGGGATTGCTCTACAATACCATCTGGTTCAAAGGCTGCGACGTGGCGTTGCAGGCAATCGAAATCGCGCGGCGGGAAATCCCGGATTTGCAGTTGGTTGTGTTCGGTCAGGAGAGCGTTCGCCGCTGGATGCCGTTGCCGCAAAGTGCGCAATATTTGATCAATCCCCCGCAGGAAACGATCCGCGACATTTACGCCAGGTGCGACGTCTGGCTATGCGGCAGCCGGTCCGAAGGATTTCATCTTCCGCCGCTGGAGGCGATGGCCTGCCGATGCCCCGTCGTTTCCACGCGGGTTGGCGGTCCGATGGATATCATCGAGGAAGGCAAAAACGGGTTTCTGGTTGACGTGGAGGACCACGACGAATTGGCGGAGCGATTGGTGCGGGTATTGAAATTATCGGACCAGGGGTGGCGGGCAATGTCCGATGCCGCGTATGCTACCGCCTGCCGATATACATGGCAGGACGCCGCCGCGTTGATGGAAGAGGCGTTGCTGACGACGATTGAAAGGTCCCGGACCAAGCGGGCGACGGAGGCCTGAAATAGACGTTGGCAAGACCGGGCCGCGCACCGCCGTTTATTGGACCACCGCCGCTCGTTGGAGTCGCAAGAATGCTTGGGATTCAAGGCAATGCCTTCGCGGCGCTGGCGCTGTTCGGGTACATCCCGTTCGCGTTCCTGTTGTTCGCCGTTCTTCCTCCGCGCAAGGCGGTCATTTATGACTTCCTGGTGGCGTGGCTGTTCCTGCCGATGTCGCATTTGCCGCTGCACGGCTTCACGGATTTCAACAAGATGTCGGCGGCATGCGTGGGCACGCTGCTGGCGACGTGCGTCTTCGATCTGGATACGGTCCTGTCGTTCCGTCCGAAACTCCGGGACATCCCGATGCTGGTCTGGTGCCTGTGTCCCTATGTCTCCTCCTACTTCAACGGGCACAGCACTTACGACGGCGTTTCGGCGGTCGTGTACCAGACCACAACCTGGGGATTGCCGTACTTCATCGGGCGGATTTACTTCAACGACCTGAAGGGGCTGCGTGAACTGGCGATCGGGATCGTGGTCGGGGGGATGCTGTACCTTCCGTTCGTCTGGTTCGAGTTGCGTATGAGCCCGCAGCTTCACCGGATTGTTTACGGATACATGCAATATGAATTCGCCCAGTCCACGCGCTACGGCGGTTACAGGCCGATGGTGTTCATGCAGCACGGGCTTGCGGTGGCGATGTGGTTGGTAACCACCGCCATGACGGCATTCTGGCTTTGGCGATGCAAAGTCGTGGACAAGCTGTTGGGCATTCCGATGTGGTTGGTCTGCCTGTTGCTGGTGGGAACGGCGGCGTGGGACCACTCGATCGGCGCCGCGGCGCTGATGGTGGTTGGATTGGCGGTGCTCTGGCTGACGGGAATCACCCGATCAAGCGTTTGGATCGTCGCTTTGACGCTGATCCCCCCTGTCTGGATGGTCGTTCGGACCACGGGTTTTTGGAACGGACACGACCTGGTCCAGTTCATCCAACAATATGACAAGCGGGCCGCCGGGTCGCTTTCCGTGCGCCTTCACAGCGAGCGTGCCCTGACCGACCGGGCCATGGAGCATCCGATCTACGGCTGGACCGGCTGGCACCTCTACGAAGGCCGGGAAGTAACCGAAAACCGCGCCGTTCCCGACCAGATGTGGATCATCGCCTTCGGAAAATTCGGCCTGATCGGGTTGATTTCGATGACCACCACGTTGTTGTTGCCCGTGCTGGTTCTGGCATGGCGAATTCCCGTGCGATACTGGCAACACCCGGGCGCCGCGCCGGCGGCGGCGCTGGCGATGCTGCTCACCCTCCACATGTGCGACATGCTGTTTAACGCCATGGTCAACCCGATCTTCATCCTGTGCGCCGGCGGGGTGACGGGGCTGAGCTTCTCGCTCCGCGGGTCGTCCCAGCAGGCGCCCGCCCGGCCTATGCTCATGAACGCGCCGCCGCATCCGGTGCCGATGGGTCCGAGCGCCGCATCGGCTTGAAACGCCCCACGGAAATCCGCCCGTGTATCTGGTTCCCATTCAAGTTCCGATCTATCTGGACGGCGACCGCAAGCTGGTCACGACCGAATGGCTCCGATCGCTGGAACTGTTGCGTGACAGCTTCGGCGGACGGTTCGGGCAAATCGCCGTGGCGGCGCCAAGTTTGCCGGCAAAGAGCGCATCGGTCGAGCAAACGCTGGTGGAAGTGCCGCAAAACGCCGACGGGCTCGAGTTCTTCCCCAGCTTCGACAAGCGATGCCGCGCTCGGCGATTCTGGTTCCACGATCGCGCCCGATGGCAATCGGATCTTGTCGCCCTAACCGGGCGCGCCGAGGTCGTTCACGCGGGGGTTGACGACGTGTATCGTCCCATCGCGTTCGAGGGGTTCCGCATCGGATTGCGTTTCGGCAAGCCGACGGTATTCGTCCAGGACACCGACAACGTGGTGCAGCAGCGCCAGCTTGTCGCCGGCCAAGGGCCGGCCCTGCGCGCCAAGGTCGGCGCTTACACGTGGATCTATGAGCGGATGTGCCGATGGGGCGTGGCGCGGGCGGACTTGTCGCTGCTCAAAGGCTCGGCCCTGATTCGCCGCTACGGCGCCTACGCCAAAAACGCAAAGGAATTTCATGATACGTCGTTTTCCGCCGCGGACATCGTCGCGCGGGACGAACTGGAACGGAGATTGGCAACGCTGAGCCAGCCGCGGCCGCTGCGCCTGGTCTACTGCGGGCGGCTCACGGGACGCAAGGGCGTGGATTGGAGTTTGCGCATTTTGGCCCGCGGGATCGCGTTGGGCGCATCCGTGGAATTCGACGTGATCGGGGATGGAACGGAGCGCCAGGGACTCGAGTCGCTGGCCCAGTCCGCCGGAATCGGGCAGCGCGTCCGGTTCCTCGGATCGTTGCCGTACGACGCGGCGCTGCTCAAACGGCTGGCGGGCTATGATGGAATGCTGTTCACGCCCACGGCCGAGGATACGCCGCGGATGATTTTCGACGGCTACGCGGCCGGGTTGCCGTTGGTGGCGTTCGATATCGGCTATGTTCGGGAACGACTTGAGCAGGAACACGCCACATTTTTGATGCCGCGCGAGCGAATCGAGGAATCGGCCGCGGGCCTGGCGAGACTTTGCCGGAATCCCGGACAATTGGCGGAGCTTTCCCGTTCGGCGCGGGTTGCGGCGGAATACCACAGCGCGGAAAATTGGTATCGACGACGTGCCGAATGGACGATTGAAGCTGTTGAGAGACATGCCCGTGCCAGGGGCACGGCCGCCGTAGGAAGAGCCGCATGAATTTGCTGGTTATCATCGTCAATTATCGGACGCCCAAGCTGACGCTGGATTGTCTGGCGTCGCTGGCGCCGCAGGTCGACGACGGGCTGCAAGCGCACGTCATCGTCGTGGACAACGCGTCGGGCGACAATTCCGTGGACTGCCTGAGGCAGGCCATCGCCAAAAATGACTGGGGAAACTGGGCAACCGTGATGCCCGCCAAGGCAAACCTCGGATTTGCCGGGGGCAACAATCTGGCTTTGGATAAGCTCCTGGACCATCCCGAAGCGCGGTACGTCCTGCTGCTGAACAGCGACACGATCGTCGGCGAAGGCGTATTGCGGCATTGCTATGAAAAGATGGCCGCCAATCCCTCCATCGGGATCATGAGTTGCCTGCTGCTGAATCCCGACCACAGTGTGCAGAACGCCGCGCGTCGGTTGCCCACGCCATGGCGGATGGCGGCGATCAGCTTTGGGCTGCCGTGGATTTGGCCCAGGGGATTTGCCTGGGCGGACCTGGACGATCCCGGTTGGGACCGCCGAACCGAATCCCGCGAGGTGGAGTGGGTGGGCGGCGCGTTCATGTTCATCCGGCGAAAAGTGATCGACAAGCTCGGCGGGCTGGATACGCGGTTTTTCTTCTACGGCGAGGACGTCGAATTCTGCCGCCGGGCCAGGAAACACGACTGGATCATCTGGTACGACCCCGCGGTTTCGGTGGTCCACGTTGCCGGAGCGTCCAGCGATCCGAGCCGCCTCGATCCCAAGGAACGCAATGCGTTGAAATGGCAGGCGAGATATCTGATGCAGCGGCGCTGCTACGGGTTGGCCGCGGAGATCCTTCTGCGCGCGGTGGATATCGCCAGCTTTGGACTGCGGTTCTTGAAGCTGCTGTTTATGCGGCGCAGCCATTCACCGGAGTTCGCGGCGCAGAAGGACGTGCTGACCATGCTGCTGCATTGGCCGGCGGCAGGCGAAGCCTCCGTCGCGGCAGGCGAAGCCTCGGCGGCGGCAAACAAGAGGTGACCACTCATGCCGCGACGACTCCGCGTCGCCTTTGCCCTGCCGGGCCTGCACAGGGTCGTGCGCGGGGCGGAGACGGCCTTCGAGCAGATCGCACGGCATCTGGCGCGCCTGGGGCATCAAGTCACTGTTTTCGGATCCGGCTTGCCCAGGGCCGGCGAGCCTTATCGCTTTTCCCACGTGCCCTGCGTTCCCCGAGAAAGGTTCGAGAATTGGCCTAAATTCCCGTTTCTCCGCTCCCATTATGCCTGGGAGGAACTGACGTTTGCGCCGGGACTGCTGCGCCAATTCCAAGCCCGCGATTTCGACGTATCCGTCGCCTGCTCTTATCCGTATTCGAACTGGATTCTGCGCCGCCACGGAGGCTCCGCCTGCCGCAAGCCGGTGAAACACGTCTTCGTCACGCAGAACGGCGATTGGATGGTGCGGTCGAACGACGCGGAATACCGGCTCTTCGGCTGCGACGGTTTGGTCTGCACGAACGGGCAGTATTTTGAGCGGCATAAGGATCGATTCCGCTGCGCCCTGATCCCCAACGGCGTGGAGCCGGACGTTTTCAAGCCGGGCGAGGGCGACCGATCCGCATACGGTTTGCCCGCCGACGGGCCGGTGGCGCTGATGGTCAGCGCGCTCATTCCCTCGAAGCGAGTCGTCGAAGGCGTGCGCGCCGTGGCCAAAGTGCCCGGAATATTTCTGGTCATCGCGGGCGACGGCCAATGCCGCGACGACGTGGACCGCGAAGGCCGCCGCCTCATGGCGGGAAGATATCGGCGATTGCAATTGCCTCGTGAACGGATGCCCGGGCTGTACCGTTGCGCCGACGTGTTCCTTCACATGAGCCGCGAGGAACCCTCCGCCAATGCATATTTGGAAGCGTTGGCGACGGGCTTGCCGGTGGTGGCGCACGATTGGGAGGTGACGCGCTGGACGCTGGAGGAGACCGGCGTTTTGGTGGACACGGCCGATCTGGCCGCGGTCGCCAACGGCATTTGGCGCGCGATCCCCCGCCGCGAAAGCGCTGACGTCGCGGCCCGCCGGGCGCTGGTCCAGCGCCGGTTCGCCTGGTCGGTGTTGGCGCCGAAGTACGCGGAGTTCTTTTTCGAGTTGCTTGACGCGGACCCGCGCGGAGCGGGGTGTTCGCAATGACCGCACCCGCCGGATATCCTCTTTAAAGCACCCGGGCATGCCGCACTTCTTCTACATTCCGTTTTTGTTCGCGATCGGAGCGTGCGTTGGAAGCTTTTTGAACGTGGTGGTGTATCGAATGCCGCGGGGGATGTCGCTGATCAGGCCGCCATCGCGCTGCCCCGAATGCGAAACGCCCCTGGCGTGGTATGACAACGTTCCCGTTTTCGGGTGGATTTACCTGCGTGGAAAGTGCCGGTATTGCCGCAAGCCGATTTCGCCGCGCTATCCGATTGTCGAGGCGGTCACCGGCTGTTTGTTCGTCTTCTATTACATCATGTTTTTCATTTTGCACTTCGGGCCCACGGGGGAAATGAGCTGGCCGATTTACGGGTTGTACACGATGCTCATCAGCGGGCTGCTGGCGGCCAGCGTGATCGACGCGGAGTTGTTCATCATCCCCGCGGGAATCCCCTGGTGGATCGCGGCCGGCGGGATCATCGTGCATGCCGTGGCCGATCAGCCGGGATCGGCCGGTTCTCTGATGCAGTGGCCATCGGCGTTGGCGCTGTGCGGCGGATCGGCGATTGGGCTGGCCATCAGCGTGGCGATGCTCCAATTGCGGATTTTGCCCCTGAGCTTTCCGACGGGAGATTTGCTGGAAGTGGAACGGGCGGAGTTGGAAGAGAAGGCCAGGAAGGCGGCCGATGCGGGCGAGCAAGGCCCGGACGTTCCGCCGGAATTCACCGCCGCGGAGATTCGCCGGGAGATTCGCAAGGAGATGTTGTTTCTGATGCCCCCGCTGGTTCTGGGGGGAGTCTCCGTGCTGCTGCACCTGCACGCGCCGGCCGTGCGCCAGATGTGGTACGCCGCCGCCAGGATCGACTGGCTCAACGCGGGAATGGGATCGCTGTTGGGCGGTATGGTCGGCGCGTTCGTGGTGTGGCTGACTCGGATTCTCGGCTCCTACGTCATGGGGAAAGAAGCCATGGGATTGGGAGACATGCACCTGATGTTCGGCATCGGGGCGGTGCTCGGCGGCTCAGCCGCAACGATCACCTTCTTCATCGCTCCCTTCGCCGCCATCGCCGTCGGAATTTATCTGCTCATCGCCCATTCGCGCCGCCAGCTTCCATTCGGTCCCTATTTGAGTTTGGCGGCGGGCTTCGTCATGCTATTTTATCCCCCGATCGCCGCGTACCTGCAGCCCGGATTGCAAGCCATGATCGCCCTGATTCGCCAGATGTTGCCGGGCACTTAACCTGCGAGGATCTTATGGAAAACCTTTGGCTCAAGATCAAAATCTGGACCAAGATCACGATCTTCCTGGCTGTCGTGGCCTACCTGCTGATGTTCACCTACAACAACTGGGATGAGGAACTCACCATCTGGGTTTTTTTCGGCCATACGTTTCACCACGTCTCGGCGCTGGCGGCGATGCTCATCGTGCTTCTCGGCGGCGTCCTGGGCACCTTTCTGGTGCGGATGGCATATCATGCGGTGAGGCAGATCCGCGAACTCAAACAAAAAAACGCAACCGCCAAGATGCACAAGGACGTCGCGGACATCAAGGCGAAGGCCGCGATGCTGCAAACCAAGCCGCAAACCCAATCGGATACGAGCGCCTCGCCGTGAGCGGCGAGGCGGAAACTCGAAATTCGAAACTCGAATGACGAATCAAATGCGAAATTCGAATTTCGGCATGCTATACTCCACCCCATGTCCATCGCGATCGTCGATTTCGGAATGGCCAATCTGCGTTCGGTGCAAAAGGCTTTTGCGCAGGTCGGGGCGGAGGCGAAGATCATTTCCCGGCCCGAAGAGATCGACGCGGCCGACAAACTGGTGCTGCCCGGCGTCGGGGCATTCAAGGATGCCGTCGCCACGCTCCGCGAAAGAAAACTCGCCGAGGCGATCGTCCGGCACATCGAAAAGGGAAAACTGTTCCTGGGCATTTGTTTGGGACTACAGATGCTGTTCGACATCGGATACGAGGACGGCGAGCACCGGGGCCTGGCGGTCCTCCGCGGAAAATGCGTGCGATTTGACGTGGATACGACCCTGGGATTGAAAGTCCCGCACATGGGCTGGAACCAGCTCATCGTCCGCAATCCCTCGCCCCTGCTGACGGATTTGGCGCCGGGATGCGGCGTATATTTCGTGCACGGCTATCACGTCGTTCCGGACGACCCATCGGTGATCGCCACCGAAACCGACTACGGCCGCCCGTTCGTCAGCAGCATTCGCCGTGAAAACATCATGGCCACGCAATTCCACCCTGAAAAGAGCCAGAAGGCCGGGCTGAAAATTCTGGCGAATTTCGCGGGAATGTGACGGGCACGAAACCATTCCGAGAGGATGGCGAGATATGGCGGCAATCGGACGGTGGGGCGCGACGTGGGCGATTGTGTTTCTGAGCCTGACCGGGTGTTCGACAATCCCTGATTTTCACTCCGTGTCATTCAGCGGACGCAGGTTCAATATTTCAGATTACGGCGCCGTCGGCGACGGCAGGACCAACTGCACGGCCGCGATCCAAAAGGCGATCGACGTCTGCGCCTCGACCGGCGGCGGGCAGGTTGTGGTTCCGAGCGGGACATTTCTCATCGGCCCGATCAATCTGGCCAGCAACATGGATTTCCATTTGGAAAAGGACGCGAAGCTGCTTTGCAGCCGCAATTTTGACGACTACCCGCTCGTCTACGCCAGTTTTCTCGGCAAGGACACGGTGCAATGCGCCTCTGGGATCACGGCGAGGAATCTGCACGACGTTTCGATCACCGGGCCGGGCGTGATCGACGGGCAGGGCGAGGCCTGGCGAACGATCAAGAAATCCAAGCTCACGCCGGAGCAATGGGAGAAGATCGTCCAATCCGGGGGCGTGGTCAACGCGACGGGGGACCAATGGTGGCCGTCGCGCTCGGCCATGGAAAACCAGCAAGCCCTGGCCGCGCTGCGGGAATCCAACGAGCCGCCGCGGATGGAAGATTACGTCAAATTTCGCGACCTGCTTCGCCCGGACATGGTCGCCCTGATCCACTGCGATCATCTGCTGCTGGACGGCCCGACGTTTCGCAACTCGCCGTTTCGGGCCGTGCAGGTTTTGCGGTGTCACGACGTGGTCGTGCGCAATTGCACTATTTACAATGAAATCTGGGCGCAAAATGGCGACGGAATCGGCTTCGATTCCAGCCGGGACGTCCTCATGGAAGATTCGACGGTTTACGCCGGCGACGACAACGTCGTCCTCAAGAGCGGCAAGGACGAGGAAGGCCGCAAATACCATCTGCCCACCGAAAACGTGACCATCCGCCGATGCACCAGCATGTGGGGCCACGGCGGGTTCGTCCTCGGGAGCGAAACCTCCGGCGATATCCGCCACGTGTACATTACCGACTGCGTCTGCGATGGCACGGACGTGGGCCTGCGATTCAAAAGCGTTCGCGGCCGCGGCGGAGTGGTCGAAGACATTCACGTTGACCGGGTCACCATGTCCCACATCGCAACACAAGCGATTCTATTCGACCTGTTTTACGAAAAGGCCGATTCCAAGCCCGAGCCGCACAGCGAGCGTACGCCGTGCTTCCGCGACTTCGACATCCGCAACGTCACCTGCCAAAGCGCCGGGCAGTCGCTCTGGATTAACGGCCTTTCCGAATTGCCGGTCTACAATCTTTGTTTTGAAAACGTGCGCCTGGCCGGCGACAGGGGCGCGGTGATCTCCGAAGCGAAAGACGTGACGTTCAAGCACGTTCAGATCGAGTCGAAAACATCTCCGGCGTTTTCAACACAGAATGCCGCCGGGCTGAATCTGTGGGATTTACAGACAAAAGTGGGGGATTAGCGGGCCCTTCCGTGATTTTCATGTCGCCAGGCGCGAATGGTAGAGCATGAAATAGATGATCACCCCCGTCACCGAAACGTACAGCCAGATGCAGAACGTCGGAATGGCGATCCGCCGATGGTTGATCCAATCGCGGCGATAGGCTCGGAGAAGAGTCAGGTAAATCATCGGAAGCATCACCATCGCTAAAAACAAATGGGGGAAGAGAATCGCCAGGTAGGTGTATCGCAGCCAATGCGGGGCATGGGAATGGACGGTCGTGTGCACGCCGTGAAGATAGTGATTGGCGAGATAGCAGACCAGGAATGCAGTGGAGACGGCGGTGGCGGTGACCATGGTGAATCCGTGGGCTCGCCAGCGGCCGGTCTTGATGAAGAAGAAGCCCAGGCAAAGCAGGATGCAACTGGCGGCGTTGAGCGTGGCGTCGACCGCGGGCAGGACGGTCATTTTCCGGCTCCGGTCGGATGCGCGCTGAGCATTTCGGCGTCATGAACGAGGGCGTCCATCCGCTGGGGGACGAAGGAATCGTAATAGCCGCGGAGTTTTCCCTGGGCGTCGATCAGGACGAAATGCTCATCGTGCTGAATGGGCGTGTTGCCGACGGCGGGAGAGAAGCCGAGTTTCATGGCGCGGATGACGCGCTCCTGGGTTTTTTCGTCGCCAGTCAGGAAAATCCAGCGGTTGGGTTGCGCGTGATATTTGGCGGCATATTCTTTCAGGACGGGTGGGGTATCGTGGGCCGGATCGACGGAGAAGGAAACGAGCAACACGTCCGCGGGCAATCGGTCCTGCAATTCGGACATGTGTGCCGACATCGTGGGGCACAGGGATGCGCAAGTGGTGAAGATGAAATCGGCGATCCAGGGATGGCCAAGGAGTTGGGCGTTGGTGGCTGGGTTGCCGTACTGATCGGTGAGAGTGAAGGATGGGACGGGATCGAGAATCGGCGGCGGGGAGGACGGCGTATCCGTGGACGGAACGTAGGTAAAGCCTGCGGCTCCGGAGGCAAAGCCTGCCGCTTGGGAGTTGGGGTTTGAGTTCACCGGCAGGGTTTTCATGGCAACAACGCCGACCATGCCGCCCACGGCGACGATCCAGAGAATGACGGTGATGATCTTTTGAGGTTTGCTCATAAAAGGGCTATTGCAAATCCGCCGCCACGCGCCGGCCGGCCATGATGCTCGAAGCCAGAAACATGGCCGCGGCGAACGCGAGACTGATGCCAAGACAAACAGACCACGACGGAAGCCGAAGGTTAGTGGAGTTGGTCCAGTAAAGCGCACGGCGCAGGGCGGACACGCCGTAGGTGAGGGGATTGACGCTCATCAGCCAGCGCATGGCGCCGTGGGCGCCGTCGGCGGGGAACATCGCCCCGGACAGGAACCACATGGGGATGAGAAAGAGATTCATGATGACGTGAAAGCCCTGGGTGGAACTCATGCGCCAGGCGATGCAAAACCCCAGCCCGGCCAGCGCGAAGCTGACGATGAACGTCACGGCGACGGCGGCGAGGAATGAGATCGGGCCAAGTTGGATCCCGACCAGGGGGGCCAGGAGCAGAAACAGGACTCCTTGCGCGGTTGCCAGGATTGTTCCGCCGAGCACCTTGCCGAGGACGATCGCCATGCGCGAGACGGGAGCGACGAGTACGGATTGGAGAAATCCCTCGCGGCGGTCCTCGATGACGGAGATTTCCGAAAAGATGGCGGTGAAAAGGAGGATCATGACAAGGGTGCCGGGAAAGAAATATTCGATGAAATTGCCGCCGCCGGGCATATCGGAGCGGAAGCTGTGCCCCATGCCGGCGCCGATGACGATCCAGAAGAGGATCGGCGTCGCCAGGGCGCCGATAATCCGGCTGCGCTGGCGGACGAAGCGGATAAGCTCGCGCCAGCAGAGCGAAACGGCGGGCAGAAAAAGAGACGAAGAGATCGAGGAAGAATCGGGGGTCATGAAGTTTTGAGTTCGACTATTCTATGCGGAATGCCGCTTGCCAACAATGGCAAGAAAACCCGCGGCGGCGCGGTCGGCATCGTGGAGAAGGGCAAAGGCCATTCGTTTGCCCGTGCGCGGATGATCGAATGCGAGCTCGATGGCGGCGAGCATCAGGCCGTTTCGGTGCGGTTTTCCGCCGTATTGGCCGTCGCCGAGGATTGGAGAGCCGGATTGGGCCAGGTGAACGCGAATCTGATGCTTGCGGCCGGTGTGGAGGGTGACGCGAAGCAGGGCCAAATCGCCGCGGCGATTTTCCACGGCGAATTCGGTGACGGCCCGCTGGCCGCGCCCGGGGACGCGAGTGGAATGGACCGAGCCGTCGGCGCGTTCGACCAGGAAAGATTCGATTCGCCCGGCGGATTTAGGCGGCGGAGAGACGACGGCGTGATAGACGCGCGCAACGGTGTGATAAAAGAATTGGCGTTTGAGGGAATCGTAGGCCCGATTGTTTTTGGAAAAGACGAGCAATCCCGATGCGTCGCGATCGAGACGATGAATCGGGCCCAGGCGCGCGGGCGGATCGGTCAGGCTGAGATATTGGCGCAGGGCGGCGAGGGCGGTGGGCCGGGGTTCGCGGGGAACGGTGCTGGTGAGCAATCCGGCGGGTTTGTCGATCACGAGAATGTCTCGATCTTCGTGGATGATAGGAAAGGGCGGGCGGGGAAGCGCCTTCCTCGGCGAATTCACCGCGAGATGGTCGTCGGCGTTCACCAATTGATCGAGCCTGGCCGCGGTGATGCCGTTGATGAGCACGCGGCCGTCATGCACCATGCGCTTGAGCGTTTGGCGCTTGGCGGCGGGAAATCTCTTGGCAAGGAGATCGAGCAGCTTCATAGCATGGGAACGGCGGTGTTGAGGAAATGCAGGGCGCGGTTGGCCACGCGCCGGTCGCCGGTGGCCTGGTCATTGGTTAAATCCTCCAGCCAGAGATAGCTTTTGGGTGCGTTGGCGGCGTCGAAGAGGCTTTGGCCACGGTCAAAGGTGATGACGGAATCGCGCTGGCCGCTGATAAAAAGAATCGGGCGTGGCGAGACGGCGGCAGCGTCGGCGGCGGGAGAGAAATGGCACAAATCCGCGCCGGTCTGGACGCAGGCCAGCGGAACGGCGACGGGCACGATGAACCATTGCAGGGGCGGCGGAAACGAAACCCTGGCGGCAGAGGCGGCGAATTGGTCGAATCGGTCGTAGCATCCAATGACGGCCAGTGCGTCGAGCGCGCGGCCTTGATTGGAGGGATCGGCGGCGGCGGCGAGAAGCGCCGCGCCGCCGGTGTCCACGCCGATGGCCACGATGCGCCGGCTTTCCATGGGGTGATTTTGCCGAAGCCAGCGCACGGCTCCCAGGACATCCCGACGTTCACGGTCGCCGAAGGTGACGAGTTGTCCTCCGCTTTGGCCGTGGGCGCGAAAATCAAAGGTGAGGACATTGTATCCGTCATCGAGGAATCGGCTTGCCAGGGCGAGATAGCTGGACTTCCCGCCGCGCGAACCGGGGCAGATCAGCAGGGTCTTTCGGCCCCAACGAGGATTGGGGATATCTCCGGGCAAGGGCGCCGGGGCGGCCGTCCAGAACCCGGCGATGAGCAGGCCGTCGGTCGATTCAAACCATACGCGGGTTGCGCCGGCGTCCAACCAGGCGGATTCATCTTTCTGAACCGTGTTTGGCCGGTAGGTGGCGGCAGCGGCGATCATGTAGGGCAAGCCGATGACGAACAAAAGAAGCACGCGAAACACCTGGGCGGCGGATCGGCGTTGCCGCCGCTTCCAGGCGCCGGCGCCGGTGGCGAACACCAGACGCGCCAGGCGATCGAGCAGGAAATCCAGACCCTTGAGAATGCAGATCAGCCCGGCCGCCCAGTAGCAGGTGAGCGCCATTTGCAGCGGCGGGACGATCCCGCCGAGCCAGAGGCCGTAAATCATCGAGGCGGCGATGCCCAGCAAAAGCGACGTGGCGATGGCGACGGTGACCTTGGGCCAGACTTGGGCCGCCGGAATCCCACGCCGGTGGGCAACGGCGAACAAGGCGATCAGCACGACCGGTGGCAGGGCGAAGTAGAGCGACATCAGGAAAATGTGCGCGGATTGCAGCATGCGGATGGCGATTGGACGATAGTTATAACATGAAGGATGGGGGAAGCCCGAAATCCGAAATCCGAATGACCCAATAAAGAAAGTTTCGGACTTCGTCATTCGGATTTGATTCGTCATTCGGATTTCGGATTTCGGGCTTCCCATGCTGGTTTCGGCATCACTCTGACAGGAAGTCCATGGATCTCCCTCCCACCGGCCACGAACCCGTCATGCTGCGAGAGGTTCTGGAGCTTCTCGCGCCGTCCTCCGGACAAACCGTGGTGGATTGCACCGTCGGGCGGGGCGGGCATGCGCTGGCCATCGGGCAACGGCTGGGAAGCGATGGTCTGCTGATCGGCCTGGATGCCGATCCGAGGAACCTGGAGTTTGCCGCCGGGCAACTCAAGAGCTTGCCCTGCCGGGTCCGGCTGTTTCATGCGAATTTCGCGAAACTGTCGAGTGTGATGGAGGAAGTGGGAAATCCGGCGGTCGGCGGCATCCTGGCGGACCTGGGGGTCAGCACGAATCAGCTTTTTGATCCGGCCTATGGATTGAGCTTTGACAGGGCGATGCCGCTGGATATGCGTCTGGACCCGGAATTGCCTGAAAATGCGGCGGACCTCGTCAAGAAATTGCCTGAAGAATCGCTGGCCAACGTCCTATATCAATTGGCGCAGGAGCGTTATTCGCGGCAAATTGCGAGAAAGATTGTCGAAACGCGGAAGATATCGCCGATCAGAGACACGGAAGCATTGGCCGAGCTTGTTCGCTCGGCAATACCGCGCCGGGGTGGACCGCCGGAGCGAATTGATCCGGCCACGAGGACGTTCCTGGCCTTGCGGATGGCGGTCAACCGGGAGATGGAAAATCTCCGCGAGTTGCTGAAGCAAGGTCCCGCGGCGCTGGGGACCGGGGGCCGGATGGCAGTGATCAGCTTCCAGTCGATGGAGGATCGGTCGGTGAAACAAGCGTTTCGGTCGTTGGAGCAGACCGGGGTAATGAAGGTGATGACGAAAAGGCCTCTCTCGCCCTGCGACGAAGAATGCGCCCGTAATCCGCGGGCACGGTCGGCGAAAATGCGTGTTGGGATTCGAGTTGCGGGTTGCGAGTTGCGAGTTGCGAGTTCAAGCTGAGTTCCAACTCGCAACTCGCAACGCGCAACTCGCAACTTCTCTTGGAGATCGTCATGACGCGTGAGACGAAGATCAGCCTGCTGGTGGGGCTGGCATTTATCATTGTGATCGGGATTCTGCTGTCGGATCATTTCCGCGCGACGCAGGAGGTGCCGCAGGCCGTGCTGGCGGACGTGGGCGCCACGGCCCGGCGAGCGACGAACGCGCCGGGGACGGCCAATCCGCCGATTAATTTTGTCTCGCCATCGGAGACTTCGCCGAACGAATCCGTGCCGACGCATGAAGAGCTCACGCGCCCGCCAAACCCGGTAATTCCGTCGCCGAATCCTTTGAATCAGCCGGGAAACGACAATCCACGGATCGATAATTCCACCCCGCCGGCGGAAGTTCACGGGGCCGATGCGCCGTCGCCGGATAGAGCGCTGTCCAGCGTGGCGGCGCGGAACGGCGAGGCGTTGGTGCCGGCGAACGTCGATGGAACAAACCAGACCGATGACGGGATGTCACCCGCGCCCGCGCCGGTTCCCGCGATTGCCGGACCCCGGCAATACCGGGCGCAGGAGGGAGACACGGTTTCGCGAATGGCGTCACGGTTCCTCGGGGGCAACACCCGGACCAATCGCCAGGCGATCATCGATGCCAATCCATCGTTGCAGGATGATCCGGACAGGGTGATTGTTGGAAAGGCCTACGCGATTCCGACGTCGGGCGGCGCTTCGGGTTCAAACGCCGAATCGACCGCACGGAATTCACCGGCCATCGGCGCCCCGGAATATTTCTACACGGTGAAGGAAGGCGACAGCCTGTGGCGAATCGCCAATGACGAACTGGGCGACCCTTCGACCGTGGAGGCGATCAAGGCCCTGAACGAAACCCTCCTCCGCGGCGACGATCACGACGTGGTGATCCCCGGCATGAAGCTGCGGCTGCCGGCCAAGCCCGTGGCCACGACCAACTAGAAGCGTCCATGCTCAAGATGCTTTTATGCCTGCTGTGCGGCTCGGCGACGGCGGTGGCGCTGCTGGAGCTTCGCCAGCAGCGCCTGGACCTCACGTTTCAGACCAACAAGCTGCACAACCAGATCGAGGCCAGCCAGATGCAGCTCTGGAACCAGCAATTGTCGATCGCGGTGGCGACGGCGCCGAATGCCCTGGCGGCAGCCGCCAAGGGCAAAGACCTGAAGCTGGCCGCGGGAAACGCCGCCGTGAAGCGATCGTGGGTGGACGATCCGGATGCGCGGAAATAGCGTAAGGATGGCGCCGGGACACGAGCACTTTACCTGGCGAACGAAATCGCCCGAATCCAGACTCCGCTGCGACCAATCCGGCCATCACTTATGACCGCCGCCCGACGACTCATGTCCGTTCGCCCGCGGCCCCGTCCATGCTGTTTCCCCTGCGCTACGCTCGCCTGCGCTCCATCGGCCGTAATCCGTTTCGTGTCCTTCGTGGTGAAACACGTTGCCGTCCCAATGGGAACGTCCATCGCCGTAGTCGTGAAACGCATCGCGGCCGGAAACCCGCTCGGATATTTCGTGGTAAAAGACGTTGCCGTCCCAATGGGGACGTCCATCGTCATAATAGCCAGCGGCGCAACCGCCCAACGTCATAAATAGGGTCACGGCCATCGAGGCCGCTAACATCGTCACGCGTGATTTTGTTCCCCTCATGACTGATCTCCTCGGCCCGGCTACTGTGCGCAGGCCGTCGCCCCCCCCTCACAAGAAAGACGCGATTCTCCGGGTCCATGACCGCAATAAATTAAAGAATGGAATCGGAAAGCGAACGCTTTACCAAGCAAACCCGCGATTCATGCGGGAAGGTAATGGAAGGGGAATGTCTGAATGGGACGCGACCTTAATGTTGGTCGTGTCCCATTCAGTCTCCGCTGTTAAAACAACCGGAAATGGGGCCAGGAAGCACACGTTATCCTTGCGACGATGTTGATTTAGGCTCCGGATGTGCATCCGGAGCTACGGCATTATTGTTGATTGGAGGGCGATCGGGCCGATGAATTATCGGACCAGGAGTTCTCTCCATGCCCAGATTCTCCCCCATCCGCGCCAAGGCGATGATCGTCGTGATCGTGGCGTTGTTTGCGGCGCTGGTGGGACGGGTGGCGTATCTGCAAACCTATGGGCGCGAAGCGACGATTTCGCGGGCCGACCGCCAGCAGCATCTCATCATGACCCTGCCGGCCCGGCGCGGGGATATTTACGACCGGAACGGTTTGGTCATGGCCGGGTCGGTGCAGACCCACGATCTGTTCATCGATCCGAAGTTCATGCAGGACAGTTTTCAGGAGGATGGACACAGCCTGGCGGAAATGGACGAGGGTCTGAGCAAGCTCGGCGCGATCATCGACCAGGACCCATTTGAGTTGGCCAAGCTGCTTGGGGACCGCGCCACGAGCCGGTTCGTCAAAGTGGCGGCCAACCTGGACGATGACACCGTCAAGCAGATCGAGGCGTTGAATCTGCCCGGACTGGGAATCGAATCGGGCAGCGCGCGGTGTTATCCGATGGGCTCGCTGGGGGCGCAGGTTCTGGGCGGGTGCGGCACAGACGGCACGGGGTTGGACGGATTGGAATTGGAATACAACGCGCTGCTGTGCGGCCAGCCGGGATTCGCGCGCGAGACGAAGGACGCGCAGCGGCGTCCGATCGGGGTGGACGCGCAGGATTATCTCGCCCCCTGCCACGGCCAGCATTTGGTCCTGACCATCGACGCCAATCTACAGATGATCGCCGAGGAAGAGCTGCGCGACGCGGTGGAGCACGTGAAGGCCCCGCGCGGCGAATTCGTCGCGATGGACCCGCGAACGGGAGAGATCCTGGCGCTGGCGAACTATCCGACGTTCAATCCGCAGACGCTCAGCGAATCCACGCCGGATTTGCGGCGCAACAGCGCGGTGGTGGCTCCGTACGAACCGGGTTCGACGTTCAAGCCGTTCATCGCGGGGCCGGCGTTTATGTGGAACGTGACGACCCCGTGGGAGGTCTGGACGATCCCCGCCCTGACGTGGCACACGCCCTATGGCCGGGCCATAACGGACGTCGAGCATTACGGCAATTTGTGCACCTGGGACGGGCTGGTAAAATCGAGCAACATCCTCATGTCGCAATTGAGCGAGCGCATGGGCAACGCCCGGCTGCATCGGGCAATGACGGGTTTCGGATTCGGAAGCCGGACGGGAATCGACTTGCCGCGCGAGGATTCGGGCGTGGTTTACGATCTTCACAAATGGACGCGAAAGAGCACGGAATCGGTGGCGCAGGGGTACGAGGTGCTGGTGACGCCGCTGCAACTGGCGCGGGCGTTCGGCGTTTACGCCAACGGGGGCAAGCTGGTGACGCCGCACCTTTTGCTGGGGACGGTCGATCCGAACGGCAACGTGCTTTCGCGGCGGCGGCCGGTGAGTTTCGATTCGCTGCCGCAAGTGATCGACCCTGAGACGGCAGCGGAAATGCGGCGAATTCTGTGCGACGTGGTGATTCGCGGGACCGCCGAGGGAATGCGCAGCAAAATTTGGAACGTCGCGGGGAAGACCGGCACTGCCCGCATCGCCGAAGGACACGGATACAGCGCCACGCGTTTCAACAGCAGTTTCATGTGCTGCGCCCCGTACGAAACCCCCCGGCTGGTCGTTGTCTGCGTGATCCACGATCCGGACCGGACGATCGCGCACTACGGTGGCAAGGTCGCCGCCCCGGCGGCGATGAAATTCATCGAGCGCGCTCTGACGTACATGGAAGTGCCGTCCTCGCCCGATCTCCCGTTGCCGCCCCCGCGGGTCGCCAGCGTGCTCTGGGATTATTCCGAGAAGGCGTACACCGACCGCAACGTCGGGGCGATGAAGGAAACGCAAGACTCGACCGCCGAAGCGGCGGCAAACCCGTAGCCCCGCATATCCATGCGGAGCTAGTCCACGAACGTTGCGTCGCCATAGCTGAAGAACCGATACCGCTGGGCGATCGCTTCCCGATAAATACGCCGTTGTTCTTCCAAGCCGGTCATGGCCGCGACCAGCGCGATCAGCGTGCTGCGCGGAAGATGGAAGTTCGTGATCAGCGCGCCGACGTGCTTCCACGCATAGGGTGGATAAATGAAGATCGACGTGTTTCCCGAACCGGCGACGAACGGCCGATCGGCCGGATGGCTTTCCAAAACCCGCGCGGACGTCGTGCCCACCGCGACGATCCGCTGATTGTCCCTTTTGGCGCGGTTAAGCGTTTCGGCGGCGGCGGAAGGGATCGAATAACCTTCCGGGTGCATTGGATGCGCTTCGAGGGTTTGGGACGCGATCGGCTTGAACGTGCCGGCGCCAACGTGAAGCGTCACCATCACGCGCCGGATTCCAGCTTCGTCCAAGCGATTCAGAAGCTCCGGGGTGAAATGCAGCCCGGCGGTGGGAGCCGCGACGGCGCCGGGGGAGTCGGCGTAGACGGTCTGATACCGCTGGCGATCCAGATCGTCGCGATCGTCCCGCCGCTTGTCGCGCTTGATATACGGCGGCAACGGCATCCTGCCGAGCCGTTCGAGCAGAGCTAATGCGGGGACTTCCCCGGAAACGTCGAGCAGGAATTCACCCTGGCCGCGATTGGATCGGATCGTGGCCCGGAGGTTGGGATCGGCATCGAAAAGAAGCGGCGTCCCTTCCGTGGCGGGGCCGAGATCGCGCAGAAGCGACAACCATTGCCCGGCGGCCGGCTCGGAAAGGAATAATCCCTCGATTCGTCCGCCGGTGGGTTTTCTCAGCGTGAATCGCGCGGGGATGACCTTGGAATCGTTGAAGACCAGCACGTCCGACGGCCGCAATAGATCCGGAAGGTCCGAGAACGTGCGGTGATGGATGTCGCGGCCGGCGCGAACGTAGTGCAGAAGTCGGGAATCGGATCGGCGCGGCGGCGGGGCCTGGGCGATCAAATCGGGCGGGAGATCAAAATCCAATTCGTCGGTTCGCATCGCCGTCGGGAAATTTCCCCCGTTAAAACCTTCGCGCCTTCGTGCGGTCGTGCCACGCTTCACGTGGCATTGCCGCATCATCCGTCATAAACGGACCACGTTCACGTCGCGGGCATTGATCGCATAAAACTTTGTTTCCCGCAATATTCCGGGGGTTTTTTATCGCTGGCGCAAAAGCGGCGTGCGGCTGTCGCGGCGTTTGCTCAGATGGCATCGCGTGGCGGCGGTCTCCAACGTCAACCTCCTGGTCGCATCGCTGGACCTCCAGATGGTGCAATCCCTGCTGGGTGCCATCCGCGCCGCCGACCGGCACGGCGCCGGGCAGTTGCCGGTGGCCGTCAGTCCGATCGACAGCTATTGCCGGCGGCCGGTGATCCATCCCCAGCCGCGGTACTTGCCCCGTCCGGTGCTTCATCCGACACCGCGGTATTTGCCGCGGCCGGTGATCCATCCCCAGCCGCGAGTTGAGCCGCCCTGCTCTTCACCGCCGTGTCCCAAGTCCAGCGTGCCGCATATCACGGCCGGGCCGCAGCCGCCGTGGAAGATCCTGCCTTGGCAGGAACCGGCGGCGGCGCCAAACGTAATAAAGATAATAATGCGCCCGCCCGATATTGTGACGAAGGGAAACTTGCTCGATCTCTTTTTGTAGGCGTGCGGGAGGCTGTACCATGTTGCAAATGCAGCAGGTTGAAGAGTTGATGACGCTGGTTTCGAGCCTGGACAAGGCCACGTTGCTGCGGCAGTTCCACGAGTATCCCTCTTCGTTTCCCGTCGATTTCACGCCGGATTTCCTGGACCGCCAGCCGCTGGAGCGGCTGCGGCACCTGTTTGTGGCGGTCTGCCTGCAATCGCAGCGAATGCCCCACGGCCCGAGCAGCGGCCCGGCCGCGGCGGCGTGAACACACCCGTCCGATAAGCTGCCATCTCACGCGAAGCGCGCCATAACGCCGATGAATTTCCGGTCGGTTTCGTCGGAAAGTCGCTATGTCCAAGCCCATCCCGCATTGCCCATTCCTGGATGGAGGCGACAAACGATGTTCTAATTGTTTCCGGCTCGATCATCTGAAACACGCCTTCAAGTTCTGCTTCGGCAGATACAAGGCCTGCCCGACGTACCTGGAATTGCAGGTTGAAGGCCGGATGCGCGGAATTGAAAAAACGGCCCCTCATGCCGAACGCCGATTCGTTCAATGCTCGATCTCCGCTGGAAACGCGCGTCGCCGAGCCGCGCCTCCGCCAACTCCTGGGACATCTCGCGGCTGAGCGCGGGCTGGCGGAAAATTCGCTGCACGCCTATCGCCGGGACCTGGAAAATCTCTCCGATTTTTTGTCCGATCGAAACCGAAACCTGCAAACGGCGGACGAACGGGATTACCGGGAATATCTGCATGCCCAGAGCCGGGGAGGAAAATCCACGCGAACGGTCGCGCGGCGGCTGGCGGCGATCCGAGTCATGCTGCGGTTTTTCTCCGGCGACGACGGCAAATCGGCGAAGATCCTCCAGCAGCTCGACCGGCCCAAGCCGGAGCAATCACTTCCGAGAATCCTGAGCCGGGCGCAGGTGAACCAATTGATCGCCGCGCCCAATCCAAAATCACCCCTGTACTTCCGCGACGTGGCAATCCTCGAACTGCTCTATGCCAGCGGGCTGCGGGCGAGCGAATTGTGCTCGGTGAAACTGAAAGATCTGAATCTCTCGGTCGGCGTCGTGCGCGTTCTGGGCAAGGGAGCGAAGGAACGGATCGTGCCGGTGGGTGGCGCGGCGTGCGGGGCGATCGAGCGGTATCTTTCCGAATGCCGGCCCAGCCTAGCCAGGAACGACGACGAGCACATGTTTTTGTCGCGGACCGGAAAGCCGTTGGATCGCATTTCGTTATGGATGCTGGTCGAGAAATACGGCCGGTCGAGCGGGATTCTGCGGGAAGTTTCACCGCACACCCTGCGGCATTGCTTCGCAACGCACCTGATCGGCGGCGGAGCGGATTTACGCGTGGTACAGGAACTGCTCGGACACAGCGACATCAGCACGACGCAGATTTATACGCACGTCGATCAGGACCGGTTAAAGGCGGTGCATCGGAAATTTCATCCAAGAGGATGAGGGCTATCGCCGCGTGCGCTTGCGGCCATTCGACGTCACTTCCAAGCCGGTAACCAAGAGCAAATCGACGATTTCAAAGGAGCCATCGTCGAGAAACACGATAGCCAAGCGATTCTTCGGGGAATAAGAGAGCATTTCGGGGTGCATCACGGGGAGCTTCTGACCGTCACCCAGCCGAAGATAAAACGGTACAAACGGGCGAGCGGTGTGAACCTTATATAGCGCTTCGGTGGT
>JBEKKC010000054.1:0-24384 GCA_050010915.1 Tepidisphaeraceae bacterium
AGGACGCCGACGCTCAACATGATGCCGAGCATCAGCCAGGAAGGAATCTGGAGGAGGCCGACGTCCTTCTCGACGAAGTAATAGCCGATGGCGGCCATCAGCAGGACGAACAGCGCTCTGAGAATCAGAAGGACCATGGGGCGCCCGTGAGCCTCCAGAGGGACATGATAGAAGCCAATAAGTACAAGTTGCAAGTGCAAGTGGCAAGTTAAAGTCTTTCCCGGCTTGCCACTTGCACTTGTAACTTGCACTTCCCCCACATTTGGCAATCGGCGGTTCGTTTCGTAGTCTCTGGGGCATGAATATCTGGCAGGCCTTGTTTCTCGGCGCGTTGCAGGGGGTTTCGGAGCTTTTTCCAGTCAGCAGCCTGGCGCAGTCGATTTTGCTGCGGACGCTGCTGGGGTGGAACATTCAAGCGGAAGGAACGGATTATCTGACGTTCCTGGTGGCCCTGCATCTGGCGACGGCCACTGCGCTGTTCATCTATTTCTGGAAGGATTGGAGGGTGGTCGTTTTCGCCTTCGTCGGCAGCGCCAAACGCGGGAGGTTGATCTACGACGAGGCCAGCAAGTTCGCGTGGCTGTTGGTTGCCGGAACCGTTGTCGTCGGCTTCTTCGGGCTGGTGTTTGAAAAGAAGCTCCGGCAATTGTTTGATGATCCGAAGAAGACGTGGATCGTGGCCGCCGTGCTGGTGGCCAACGGATTCATGATGCTGATGGCGGACGTGCTGAAGCGGCGGGCCAGCGAGCAGGAAAAACTCGCGGCGCCGGCGCCAACGGCGACGAACGATCCCGCGACCGATGCGCCCAGCCAGCGCCGAAACGCGGAGGACCTGACGATGATCGAAGGAGCGGCCATCGGGGCGACGCAGACGTTGGCGCTGGTGCCGGGAGTTTCGCGCAGCGGCGTCACCATCGCCGCCGGGCTGCTCGCGGGGCTCAGCTACGAACAGGCCACCCGGTTCTCGTTCATGCTGGCGACTCCGGTCATCGGGCTGGCGGCGGTTTTGAAAGTGCCGACTCTGTTCAAGCACGAATCGCACGAAATGCTGGTGATGACGGCGGCGTCAGCGCTGGTGGCGGGGATTTTCGCCTATCTCAGCACCAAGTTCCTCATGCGCTATTTCCAACACCATCGGCTTGGTCCGTTCGGATGGTATTGCATCATTTTCGGTTTGTTCGCGCTGGTCATGCTGCGGTGGTCATGATCCGCCGGCGCGCATCTGGTCCAGCGCCGCCGGGAATGGATAGCGGGGATAAACGCCCAAATCCGAATTGGACCACATGGCCGGCGCGGGATAGACGTCGCCGTAGAAGCCGGCTTCGTACATGACGCGCAGCACGGTTTCGAAGGGGGGTTCGGCGCGATGCTCGTCCACCAGGGCGTTGGCGCGGGCGCCCAGGAAGCTGACGGAAGCGACGGGGAGCCGGGTGGAGCGATGATGAATCATCTCGGAAATGATCCGGAAGGCGGAGGCGAGGTGTTCGACCGTTAGCTGTTCGGCCCCCGGGGGTCGAAGGATCGCCAGCACCTCCAGCATGTCCATTTCATATTTGATGATCTTGACCCGCTCGGGTCCGGCGCTGAAACGCAGGGCGTGCGCCGTGACGGATTGTTCGTTCCATTGGGTGGTCGGCAACAGGGCGGCGACCTGTCCGATGATGCCTCGGCTGTTGTCGTGGGTGTTGACGGCGCACACCAGCGAACGGTATCGCCCCAGAACCAGGTCGTCCAGGAGATGCTGGCCCCACATGATGCGGATATGCGGGCGGGTGTCTGGAACCTTGCCGGGCACCGCATCGGGGATCATGACGATGTGTTCCCCGGGCGCCGCCCGTTCGATGACCATGAGCCGGTCGCCGTCCCCTTCGTAGATTTTATGCGATTGATTGGATGACACTGGGTAAACCTCTGTGTGAATGTCCGGCAATTGTACCGTGCGGCGGCGGACGGGCAACCATCGCTCAACCAGGCGCTTTGCCGGGGTGCGTGTTACTTGCCGCAGAGAATTTCCCCCCTTTCCTTGTACTCAGCAACTTTTTCGACCTTTGCTGCACGTTTTTTGTTTCTGCGGACGCGAAGACGCGTAGGGAGGGCGTACTCGCCCACCGTTTGCTCGCATGATCAGACCCCCTTGACAAGCTCAGGACAGCGGAACCGCGGGCGAGTACGCCCACCCTACGGCTACGGCTTGAACACCATGGCGGGTTTGAGGCGAACTGTCTTTTGTGACAAGGGCTTATCGCATAGATAGATCGAAAAAGTTGCTGAAGTGGGCAGGCCGCGAAAGAATCGAGGGTTTGCTGATCTCACCGTGGGGTTATTCAGAGCCTTCAATTGGCATTCTATTGTTGCGATTTGAGGTATTCATCGTCTCCGATTGAGACCCCGCCAATTGCGATGTCTCCTTTCCAATACATCTTGTGACCGACTAATTGGCGGGCGATAGCGGAATCCGCTGTGAACTTGAGGATCAGGCCTTTCGCGGGCATCTGCTTGGCGTCGCTGATATTAAAGCTGGCATATGCGGAATCCACTTCGGAATCCTGTTCTGCAAAGATATCACCGGCCTTCCATTCGCGGTTGCCCGCCTCGACCGAAACGTGAAATGCCAGATCAACCGGCGGGCGATGCATATCAATAAAGAAGGTCAACCTTCCGTCCTTCCATCGCAGGACATCAGAGATCACGATGCATTGTTCAATCTGCTTTCGGAGGCTTGGGGCGTCCACCTGCGCTATCGTGTCGGTCGTGCGTGGCACGATCGTGAAGGCAACTTCGCCCAAGTCATATTCCGTGGGAATTTGCATATTCTGGGGACGCTCCGTCCAGGCCAGGTTGTATTTGAGCTTCGCCCGCACAGTGTGCAGACCCAACGGGCTCTCCGGGAATTTCGCGACATATCGCGTCATGTAATCGGAACGATCCTGCGGTGTGCATATCACATTAATTCCATTCCAATAATCCAACTCCCAGGGACGGGGAATATCTTGCGAAAACGTACATGCAACGGTCCATTGCGACGTGGAGAATAACCCGACTTTCGAATTACCTCTTCGGGCAACGGTTACCACGTCAAATGGTAAGGGATCGCCCTGGCGGATTTCGGGCCGAGCCCGCATGTAAAACCCCAACTGCTGATTTCCGTATTGCCGCCATTCCGCCTCCGGGAGCTTATTCGCGGCTCGTTGGCTTTCGATGTAGTCGCCACAGGCGCGGTTCCAGGGTTGGGCGCGATCTTTCTGAACAGCCAGGATTTGATCGACGAAGTAATCGTTTTCATCGGTAGTCAATTCGCCAAGACCGCCGCGGCGAATCATTTCGATAATCCCCAAATCCCTCAGAAAAACCGGCCCAGAGGCGATTTCACAGTTCAGCCATCGAACCGGCAGGTAATGACCAAGCTCGTGTTCGGGATCCAGCACGAATCGGATGATCTTGACGAGGAGGGTGGGCTTTGTTTCAACGAACGACGTGCTGAGCCTGTGCAGTTCACTGTGAACAGTTGATCTCTGCCTCGGATAATAATTGGTGGATTCACAAACAACGTCAATTTGCATATCGACGTCGATGCGGTGTTGACCGAGGGTCGAGTAAGAAATCTGGCGGCAATCGTCCACATCTTCTCCGCCACCCAGGTATGTGGAATTGGGTTGTCCCCATCGAGCGTATCGCGACCATTCAACTTCCTCGCCGTCGATCCGGACCGACTTATAACGGGCCTCGATTCCCAAATCGTTCCTGGAGCTGCTGGGAAGACATGTTTGAAATCTGACTCGGATCGGTACATCGTCCCATTGCATTACAATCGGCCGCGCTGAAAGGGTCATGGCGATGGCACGTCGATAGATCGTTGCCTGCTCATCGGCCGTTAGTTTTCCGGCAATTAAGCGGTCACCGAGTTCGTCGTTCAAATAGTATTGAACCGGCGCTGTGATTGGAACCGACAGGTCCGCCAAAGCCATTTCATCAATTTGATGACGATATTCCGGTGATAATTTCCCCAATTTGTCCCTACGAAGTAGCTCGTCCAGCGCGACACGCGCCAAATCAACCCGCTCGCTCAGCCAGCCATGGCCCCACGCTCTTTCGAGCGGATTATTCGCCGGCGCCGGCCGGCCGTTGCCGTGCTCTAAATCCTGCATGACCAAAAAAGTCGGTCGGTATTGGTACCAATAAATCGATTGCGACCAGTTCTCTACCGGACTCCAAGAAACCGCCAGAGCGACGCTGAGAAGAACAAGCCCAGTGATAACCCTGATACGCCGACTACGCCGGTGACCGCGCGCGGCGTGACGAGGATCAATTACCGTTCCGCATTCCGGACAACGCTCGCTCGTGATGCCGATCAAAATATAATCGCAATGGTGGCAGCGAGGTTCGATACCAACCCGTCGGCGCGAAGGTCTGAGAATCATCCAAAGTCCGCACAGCGCCAGAAATGCTGAGGTGCAGACGGCAAAGATGGGAAATGGGGTGAAAGATTTAGCCATTCCCACAATGACCATACTTATGGAGGGAGAATTAGGCAATCAAAAGACGACGCGCATTTTCGTGGGTCGGGAACGGAGAGAACTGAAGGCTGCGGCACGCAACCAATTTGCTATTGCACTTTTCGTTCCCAGGCCGCGATGTCGCTCTCGAAATACCGGATTCGAACCTTCTTGTATTCGTGGGTTGAATAGAGCGCGGCGTAGCGTTCAATGCCCGTAGCCGAGGCAATTGCCTTCAGGAGGGTTGCGCCCTCGATGCGCCGGCGCGCGTGAATCATGGTGTAGAGGTTGTAAGGCCAGTCCGGATAGGCGGGGCGAAGGTAGCAGTGGCTGACTTGGGAAAACCCGGCGGCGACCGCCCCGAACGCATCCTGCCGCTGTGGCGGAACGATCCACACGCCCATGGCGTTGGCGTCAAACCCAAGCTCGCGATGGCGAAGGACCGCGCTGAACCGCCGCATGATTCGGCGGAGGCGAAATTGCTCGGCTGCGTCGAGAAGTTCATCGACCGTCACGCCAAGTTCCCGGGCCCAGCCGTCAAACGGGCGATGGACGATGGGAAGATCGCGTTGGAGCACGCGCACGAATTCGATTTCGCGCTGCAACAGAGCGACGGCCGGACGATGGGCCACGGATCCCGCGGCGACTTCCCGGGCTGGGGAATGAGGGGTATCCGATGCGCCGCGGTCCAAATCCAGCTTGACGCCGATCTTGTACATCTTGAGCGTCGGCAGCAGCCGGGTGGCGACGGCGCCGCTGCGCTGGTGAAGGACTTGCGCGGTGGATTCGAGGCCCAGGCGGGTGTCGGGGGGGACGGCCAGGGTGTACCACAAGTTGTAGTCGTGATCCCGGCGATAATTGTGCGACACGCCGGGATGTACGTTGATTGCCGCCACGGCGGCGGTCAGGCGATGTTCCGGCACCATGGCGGCCACCAGAGTGGATTGATATCCCAGAGACCCGCTGTCGAAAATCGCTCCGATCTGGCGGATCACCTGGTGCGGGCCGTTCCTGAGCTCGCGGAGCCGATCGAGCACCTGCGATTCCGGCAAATCCAGGTTGCGGGCGATGTCCGCAAACGGTCGAGGGGACAGGGGAACCTCTTCCTGCACGGCGGCAAGCAATTGCTCGTCGACGTCAGGCGCGGGAGGGGCGAACATTGTTGACGGCTCATTGTACATATTCGTTGCCGGGGGATGAATCCCGGTCCTCACGGCGCCCATTGGCCGCATGCAGAGCGCCGGCCAGCGCCAGCATCGCCGGGGTCGGGCTATGGCGCAGGCTATGGACGCAGGGATGCATGAATTTTCCGACGAGCCGGTCGACCCCTTGCGCGATCGCCTGTTTTTGCGAGTCGGTCAGGCCGGGGCACTTTCGCAGCAGCCGATCCAACTCATCGTCGCGAACGCTCTTGGCATCGCGATACATCTGCGCGATGATCGGGTTGAGGCGGACGTCGTTCAGCCATTGGATGAAGGCGGTCACTTCCTCATCGAGAATCCGTTCGCATTGCTCGAGCGCCGCGGCGCGGTGATTCTGGTTTTTGGTGACGATGCGGCCGAGATCGTCGATGTCGTAGAGATAGACGCCTTCCAGGCGCGCGATCTCGGGATCGACGTTGCGGGGCACGGCCAGGTCGACGATGTAGATCAGCCTGTTTTGCCGCTGTTTTTGTATCTCGCGCATGCGCTGGAGGGTGAGAACGTGTTGGGTGCAGCCCATGGTCATGAGGACGATGTCCGCGTCGATCAATTGCCGCTCAAACTGCTCGAACGGCGCGGCGGCGGCGTGGCAGGCCTCGGCAAGAGAGCGCGCGTTGCTCAGCGTTCGGGACATGACGACAAATCGGCGCGTCTGGGCGCCGGCGGCCAGATGCTGGCAGACCAGCCGGGCCACTTCGCCGGCGCCCACCACCAGCGTTTGTTTGTCGGTGAAATCGGAAAAGATGCTCCTGGCGACGTCGACCGCGACGGAGGGGACGGAGAGCCTTCCTTCGGCGATGGCGGTCCCGGCACGGGCCCGCTTGCCCACTTCAAAGGCATGATGAAACAGGCGATTCAGCACCCGGCCGGTCGTGCCCTGCTCACAGGCCAGGGTGTAGGCTTGCTTGATCTGGTTGACGATTTGGCATTCGCCAAGGACCATCGAGTCCAACCCGCTGACGACGCGGAAGAAATGTCGGCAAGCCTGTTCGTCGGAGAATTGATACAAATATTGTTTGAACGATGCGGCGGGAAGATCGCGGGCCTCGGCGAGGAAGCTCACGATGTCGGCGGCGTTGGGCCGGTCGCCCTCGGCGGCGACGAGGACCTCGACGCGGTTGCAGGTGCTGAGGATCGCCGCTTCGCAGCCGGGGAATTGCTTGCGGAAGAACATCAACGCCGTGGAGACGCCCTCGCGGCTGAAAGCCAATTGCTCGCGAATCTCCACGGGCGCGGTGCGGTGGTTGAGGCCGACAAGAACAATGCTCACGGCTGGCCTCCCTCGGTCTTGCGAACGTGCACGTGACGGCGGGCGACGGCGCGGCATTCGAGCCACATCGAAGCGGCATAGCCCCAAAGCAGCAGTAATCCGATCGCATAGGCCGCGATGACATAGTCGTTCATAACGCACCGTCCGTGTATCTGATCGCCTTGACGCCGGCGATAAGCGGCATCGTCGGGATGTCCCGCGGAGGATTGGCCTGCGCGGAATTCCGTGGGACCGAATCCGTCCGGTTGAGAACGAATCGGGTGAAGACCAAACCAGCGGCCAGGAGCGTCACCGGCACGAACGACGCCGCCAGGGTCAGTTTCATGGCCGGTTCAAGTTGAACGGAGCCGGGATGGATATCCGGCAATAATCGGGCGGACAGCCAGACGAGGGGAACGTCGAGAAATGCGATGATCGCATAGACCGAGCCGATGACGGCGCGGCGTTCGCGGCCTTCGACGGAAGAACGAACCACCAGATAAACGACGTAGAGGAGAAAGAGGATGAGGCTGAACGTCAGGCGGGGGCTCCAGGTCCACCAGACTCCCCAGGCGGCGCGGCCCCAGATCATCCCGGTGGCAAGGACCACGGCGCACAATTGAACCGCCACGCGAGCGGCGGCGGCCGCCAGGTCGTCCCACCAACTCTTGCGCTGCCACAGATATGCGATGCTGGCCACGAAGGCGGTCAGGCAGGCGAGAAACGTGTTAATGGCGACCGGCAAATGCAGATAGAAGATTTTCTGAATTGCGCCCATCGACCGTTCATCCGGCGTGTAGTGGACGATCAGGACCAGGTCGGCGGCGAAGAGCAGCGCCAGGGCGATCCAGAAATTGCGAACAAGTTTGGATTGCGTGCCGCTCATGAGATCAACTCCATCGTTCAAGGCTCCAGGACCAACTCGAACATCAGCCAACTGGCGGTCAGAAAAATCGCGTCGAACGCAACCAGGACTCCCAAGCCCATTCCACCGACCGGCAACTGATCGCGGAACTGGTGGATCAACAGTTGCGTGGAGGCGATTACCAGGGGCAGGGCGACGGGAAAGATCATCATCGCCAACAGCCCGCCTTGAAGCCTCGTCGAAGAGACCACGGCAGCGAACAACGTGCCGATGGCGGCGAAGCCGATGATTCCCAGCGACATGACGGCGGCGAAGGTGAAGGGGGCGGCGGAAAGATCGAAGGAAAAGAACAGAACTCCCGCTGGGGTAATGACTAGCGCGACAGCGGCCATCAGGGCAAGATTGCTCGTGAGCTTGGCCAGAAAAAGGGTTCCATGGCTGATGGGGGTCAGCATGAGGGCGGCCAGCGCACTTTCGGAGCGCTCGACGGCCATGGTTTTCTCAAAACAGAGAACCCCACTGAAAAGGTAAGCGACCCAAAGCACTACGGTTGCGCCAAACCCCCCCGCCGCCCCACCACCCAGGCCCAGACCCAGAACCACCACGATCAGCAACCCCAACACCATCACCAAGCCGATGGTTTGCCGGCTGCGCGCCTCGATCTTGAGGTCCTTGCCGACCAGGAGAAGAAATTGTTGGGCAACCAGCGGCATAAAAGTTCTTCAATCAGCGAACGACCATTTCTCCGGGTTGAAATCGCGCATCGCTTCCAGCCAGCTCGGCGAGAATTCCGGGCGCATCGGCGACCCGGGCCGGGCGATCGATGGCGACCGTTCCAGCGCCGAGGACGATGACGCGCTCGGCCAGCCGCAGGCTTTGCAGGACATCGTGATTGACCATGACAATCGTCTTACCGGCGGCGTGCAGATCGCTGAGGAGCCGCTCCACCGCCGCGGCGCCGGGCACGTCCAGCCCGGCGAAGGGTTCGTCGGCCAGCACCAGGTCCGGCTGGTGGACCAATGCCCGGGCAATCGAGACGCGCTGGCACATTCCGCGGCTGAAGGTTTTGACCGCATCATCCGCCCGATCGATCATGCCGACGATCGACAGCAGTTCCTCGGCTCGTCGCCGGGGAGCCTGAACGCCGTACAATCGTGCGAACAATTCGAGATTTTCCCGAGCGGTCAGATCGCGATAAAGCATGGATTGATGCCCGATCAAGCCCAGACGCGCCCGCGCCTGCGCGGCATGCCGCGGGACGTCCAGTCCGAACAATTGAAGCTGTCCCGAGCTTGGCGGCATCAGGGTGGCGAGGATTTTCAGCAACGTCGTCTTGCCGGCCCCGTTGATCCCCAGGATCGCGACGAATTCGCCGGCAGCGACGGAAAGCTCGATTGAGCGCAATACCGATCGTTCATCGATCGTTTTTCCCAGGCCGGCGGCGCGCAGCGCCAGCGGCGCGGGATTTGTTTCGGTGAAGAAGGATGAAGAACGTGCGGCAACCATAAATCTGACTCATCTCTTTTTCTGCACCTCAACCGATTTGGGATGCTTGAGGAGAGTGATCGTCGTTCCCACGAGCAGGATCGCGATGGCCCCGCCGACGGCAATCGCCTTTGACGCGATGGAATTGTCGGCCAGGGGTTTGGGCGTCTCGATGGAAGAGACGGGCAATGCCGACCCGGCGGACTTCAGACCGCCGATGGTCAACGCGATCGTCTGGCCTTCGCTGAGGGATTTGGCGAAATAGCAGCGGGTCTTCGGCCCTTTTTCATCCAGTTGCTGAGCGCCCATGGCTTGCAAGGCGGGCGCGTCAATGGTGGTTCCATCTTCCGGGACGAAGACCAGGAGATGTCCGACGCTGGCCGGCGCCGTGACCGACAGAACGGCTTTGTTATCCACGGCGGGAATGTGGTACTCAAGTTCGTATCGGTCCTCGCCGGGAATCAGGGGTTGTTTGCTGAAGAGTTTGCCATCGGCGAGGAACACCGCGGCGCCGTCCAAGGCCCCGCCGACTTTCAGGTCCTTGGCGTCGGCCGGCAGGGTCAGGGCGAAAGTGATCCGCAGCCCGCGTGCGTCCGTCTTGCCGATCCAGGCGCGATCGCCGGTTGACTGAACGGAGAGCATTTCGGTGACGTCGATGCCGGCGGCCGATGGATGAATGATGACATGGCGCATCGTGACGGACCAAGGGGGCGTCTGATCGGTCGATTCGAAGATGGGAACGTCCAGCTTGAGGATGGAATGATCCGGATCCATGAGATCGCCGGCGGTGGTGAAAACGACGCCGGCGTGAGTGATTCTGACGATGGGCTGGATTCCAAATCGGACGGGAAGCCCGCTGATCTGGAGCGTGCCGGCAGCGTTGAGATGGGTATCCATGTGATCGAGCAGTTGGCCCTTGACGACGAATTCGACGTTCACCGGATCGGCGCCGATTGAAGGGCCTTTCGGCGTGCACTGGACCGCGTGGATATTAAGGGTTCCGACCTCCGAAGGCTGAGTGCTGGCCGAGGCCATGGGGCCGCCGGAATTACTCGCCGGACAACCGGGCGGAGGATTCGACATATCGCCGGCCGGAAGATTCGGCGCAGCGGAGGCTGGGCAGGCGGGTGCGGGCGTGGCGTCGGATGCGAAGATCGGGCGAACCCGCGACGCCGGCTGAACGGCCGCGGCGCAACCGGCGAGCATGCAAATGCCCGCGATAACCGTGGCTGCGAAAGCTAGTTTGATTGATTTCATAAAAGTCTCCAGGATTCGGTCATGATTTTTTCGTTTCGTCATCGGACCGCCACCGCGGGTCCGGGGTTGCGCGATCGCCGCCCGCTCGGCCTTGGGGCCTTGGCAGCCTGTTGCCGCACGGGCGGCGTCAACTCGGGAACCGGGGCTTTGGCGAACAGAGTTTCGATGCGGGGAATCAGGCAGATCAAGACGCCGATCGTCAGCACCCATCCGCCTGCCCAGATCCAGTTCACCAGCGGATTGACGATGGCCTGGATCGCGACGCTACGGCCATCCTCGTCCCAGCCGGCGAGGTTCAGATACAAGTCTCGCTTCCAGTTCGAGCCGATGGCGACGACGCTGCTGGTTTGTTCTTCCCATTTGTCATAGACGCGGCGCTGCGGCTTGAGCGTGATGGAGCGGCCGTCGGCATCGGTCGCCGTAACGTCGGCTTCGGTCATCTGGTAATTCACGCCGCGCGCTTGCGCGATGGAATTCAGCGTCAGCTTGAATCCGGCAAACGCGGTCGAATGGCCGGGATTCAGTTGGAACGTCTGATTGGAGCTGAACACGCTGGAGCCGGTCACGCCGATCACCACCAAGAGAATGCCCATGTGGACGAGTTGTCCGCCGTAGCGGCGATGATTGCCGTCGATCAATCGGACCAGCGCCAGCAGGGGATTTTCGTCGCGGCAGCGGGCGAAGAGCATGCGGGCGAAGTCGATCAGTGCGGCGGTCACCGCGGCGGCGGCAATGGCGGCACACGCAACGGCCCAACCGCTGTGAAATCCGCGGACCCAAACGGCGGCGCCGGCGACGATTGCCGCCACGCCCGGGATGAGACTTCCGCGGGCCAGCCGCCGGGCCGCGTCCTTGCCGTAAGTGAGCAGCGGCCCGATCGCCATCAGGGCGACGAGCAACAATCCGGCGGGTGCAACCACCTTGTTATAGAACGGAGGACCCAGGGTGGTGCTGGTGCCGGTGAAAGCACGGCTGATAACTGGGAAAACGGTGCCGATCAGCACAACCAGCGTCATCCCACCCAGCAGAACGTTGGTGGCCAGGAACGCGCCGTCGCGGCCGATCAGGCCTTCCAATTTCCGTTGCGACCGCAGCCGGCGCATCCGCCAGATAATCAGGCCGACGGAGAAGACAACCGCGGCCAGAAGGAAGGCCAGGAAGAAGGTGCCGATGAGAGATTCACCGAAACCGTGGACCGAATCCACGATGCCGCTGCGGGTGAGATAGGTGCCGAAAATGCAAAGGACAAATGTGACGGCGAGCAGGGCGGCGTTCCAGATTCGGAACATGCCGCGGTGCTGCTGCACCATGAGCGAGTGAATGAACGCCGTGCCGGTCAGCCAGGGCAGCAGCGAGGCGTTTTCGACGGGGTCCCAGGCCCAGTAACCACCCCAGCCGAGTTCAACGTAGGCCCACTTCGCGCCCAGGACGATGCCGACGGTGAGGAAAAGCCAGGCGAATAGCACCCACCGCCGCGTGGCGTCGATCCAGGCGTCGTCCTGGCGCCGGGCGAGCAGTGCGCCGGCCATCAGTGCGAAGGGGATCGTGAAGCCGGCATAGCCGAGGAACAACAGCGGCGGATGGGCGATCATGGCCCAATCCTGAAGCATGGGATTCAGCCCATTTCCGTCGTCGGGAATTTCGGGGGAGGCGGCGAAAGGATTGGCCGCGAAGAGGATGAGCAGGGCGAAGAACGCGCAGACAACGGAAAGGGTCGCGATGGTGGCGGCGGATTGCGAGATGGGCTGCTGCCGGTTCAGGGTGAAAACCGCGATGGTGCTGAGTACGGCGAGGAGGACGGCCCACAAGAGCAGGCTGCCTTCCTGGCCCGCCCAGAACGCCGCGAGCTTGTATCCCGTCGGCAATGCCCGGTCGGTGAATCTTGCGACGTAATCGAATGAAAACTCACCGCCGAGGAGGGCGATGAAGAGCACGGCCGCCGATGCGCACAGCATGACGGCCAGCGCGGCGATGGACCAGCGCGCCACGGCCAGGGCGCGGTGCGACTGGAATCGGGCTGAAATCATCGAAGCCAAAATGGCGACGGCGGACGCCAGCACGGCAATGCTCAAGGCCATTTCACCAAGGGTGTTCATGAGGCGTTCGCCTTATCCATGGGGGCTTGACCGGAGGATTCGTACTTGCTGGCGCATTTGGTCATCATCACGTCGGCGGCAAAAACGCCCTGACCATTCAACTGGCCCTCGACCACGACGTCGCGGCCGGCCTGAAACAGGCCGGGAATGACGCCGTGATACTGGACGGGCAATTCGACCCTGGCGCCCTTGAGCACGAAGCTGGCGGTCAGGGAGGCGGGGCTGGAGGAGAAATTTTTGTCTTCAACCGTTCCGCAGAGGCGAACTCGCTGCGAGCGGTATTGACCATCGGAGAGAAATTGATCGACGGTGAGATGGTAAACGTGGGCTTGCCGCGCGCCCGCAAAGGCAAGATAGGTAATTGCCCCAAGAAGCACGCAGGCGCCGACGGCCAGCTTGATGCGCATTGAGTTCATTGACTTCCCGGTCAAAGACTGCCGGGCAAGTCACAATCCCGGTGCCATGGCCAAGAAGGAACGCAAACAAAGGGCGGACGCATCCAAGAACCGTACAGGCAGCGAGTTACCGGGGGGAATGAAAGGGCACGCGATCGGTTCGGCGGCGGGCGGCTCTCAAAGTTGGGAGGCGGGGGCGCCCGCAAATCCACCGGGCGGGAAGCCAAAGCGTTTGGACGGCGAGCGTTTCCCGCGTTTGGATCGCACCGGGCACGAAACGGCGGCGATTGGAAGTTTGATCACCGTGGTACGCATCTTGCCCCGGTCAATGGCGCGCGGAGTCTCGACCAGACGGGCGTGATCGGCGTGTGCCGATCGACATTTGTCCACTCACCTTTGCAAAGGAGAACCCTTATGAGACATCCCAAGCTTACGCTGGGGACTGTCGCACTAAGCCTCTGCTTCGTGGCTCAAACCATGGCACAGAGCATTTCGACAAGTCCCCACAATCTGAACACGATCCCCAATGCGGCGGGCACCGGGTTTATATCGATCACCGGCCCGCGAACGACCGGCGAAATCTGCCGGCCGTGTCATACCCCCCACAAGTCGATTTACAACAGCGGCTCTTTGCTGTGGAACCACGACGTGAACATGAGCCAGTCGTACACCATGTACACGTCCGTTCACGTGACGGCAAACAGCGGCCCGGGCGGCAGCAGCGCCAACCCGCAGTTGGACAGCACCAGCCGTCTGTGCCTTTCTTGCCACGATGGTCTGATCGCCGTCGATAGCTACGGCGGAGCGACCACCGGCACCGTCTTCATGCAGAACATCAGCACGAAGTACGGAACGGGCCAGGACGCGATCGCCGGTGGAACCAGCGCCACCCCGGTTGCCGGCAGCGACCTGTCGGCCGACCATCCGGTCGGCGTCGGGTATCCCGGCCTCACGGCGACGGTGAGCGGCGGATACGTCACGTCCGAATCCTGGAGCCCCGTGGCCGGATGGAACGATCCGACCCAAAGCACTTTCACCGCGGGAGGCGTCGATGGCCTGCCGGCGGTGAACCTGGTACCGCTGCCCAACGGGCTGGTGGGTGTCGGGTGCGGGACCTGTCATGAGCCGCACGACTTCACGCAGTTGTTCGTGCGCATGAACAATTCCAGCAGCGCTCTGTGCCTGAAGTGCCACAACAAGTAGCGGCAACGCCGCGGCGCGTCGGCGTTTTGATCGCGCAGCCACCTGGCGGGCCGGCCCGAAGGACCGGCCTCGCCAGGGGCCTTACAAACAATCGGTTCGCTCCGCTTGCGTCCGTCTGGTCACTCTACGCGAAACGAACCGGCAATTGAACCGCTGTGGAAGGCTTCGGTGTGAAATGAAACCGTCTATTTTTGACAATCCTTTCGCCGCGGCGCGGGCCACGCTGGCGGCTTCCTTTTTCGTTCTGCTGGCTCTCAACGGATGCGCTCAGCAGGTTGCCGCGCCGCAGAAGCCGTACTCATTCTGGCCGCCGTTTCCACAGGAGCCGCGGATTCTTTTCCTTGCCAGCTATTCGGCGAACACCGACATCGAGCCGCCGAAGACCAAGCTGGACGAAATCATTTATGGAAAAGACCCGCAATCGCAAGTGCTGATCAGCAGTCCGTATGGGATAGCGATGTGGAAAGGGCGAATCTACGTTTGCGATACCAAGAACCCGGCGGTCGAAATCCTCGATCTGCGCAAACACGAGATGCAACTGATGAGCCCGGGGGAAGCGGGCAAGCTGATCAAACCGGTGGCGATCGTCATCGCCCCGGATGGGACCAAGTACGTCGCGGACATCCAACTCGGCGCGATCGCGGTTTTTGACGATTCGGATCATTTCGTGCGGCAGATCGGCCACGAAAATTTCAGCCCGGCGGCGCTGGCGGTGCACGGCAATGAGTTATACGTCACGGACTACAAGGCGAACCACGTCGAGGTTTTCGACCGATTCGGCGGCCAATCGTTGCGGACGATCGGCAGCCTGGGCGTAAAACCGGGCCAGATGGTCGGCCCGTTGGGCATCGCGACGGATGACCAGGGCAATGTTTACGTTGACGACATCATCAATTGCCGGGTGCAGAAATTCACGCCAGAGGGAAAACTCCTGGGCGCGTTCGGCTCGCTGGGAGACCACCCCGGCACGTTCACCCGCCCCAAGCACATCGCGGTGGACCACGACGGCGTGATCTACGTCGTCGATGCCGCCTTCCAGAACGTCCAGATGTTCGACAGCCAGTTCAGGCCGTTGCTGTTTTTCGGCAACCCCGGCGCGTACCCCGGCTCGATGGACCTGCCCGCGGGCATCTGCCTCCACGACGGAGACCTGGACCTGTTCGCCGATCGGATCCCCGACGCCTTTCAAGCCCAGTACCTCGTCCTGGTGACGAATAATCAGGCAAGCAATCACAAGGTGAGCGTCTACGCATTCGGGCATCTCAAGCCGGGCCGAACGATCAACGACATTGCCGGGAGCAAAGGAGTGGTGTCGGAGGGGACGACGACGCAACCGGCGACGGGCGTCGGCGCTCCGCTGCCGGACCAGCAACAATAGGCGACGTTTCATGCCGAGTGCTCGATGGCTGCCACGACGAGACATTTTCGGTTTGGGCGGCGGCCGGTTTATGCGATGGCGATCTTGGCAATCCTGTCGATGCTGGCGGTCGGGTGCTCCGTTGCCAAGAACTACAAGACCCTCAGTTTCTTTTTCGACGGGGTTCCCGATCCGAATGCCCCGGTTGCGACGCCGGTATCCATGAGCGTCGCCGGGCCCAACGGCGAGTTGGCGCCGGTGAAGATGTACCGGCACAAGCCCTTTGCGGAAGGCAAATGCGCCGAATGCCACGCCGCCGACAAAAAGCACCTGGTGACGGTGAAGGCGGAGTTGTGCGTCAAGTGCCACGCGCCGGCGGTCAAGCAGTATCCGGTCATGCACGCGCCGGTGGCGATCGGGCAATGCCTCTGGTGCCACGAGCCGCACGAATCCGATTCGCCGAAACTGCTGAAGACGACGGCGCCGGAATTGTGCCTGCAATGCCACGATCAGAACCTGCTGTCATCGGACGTCAAATCGCATCAGCTCGCGGATCAGGCCAACTGCCTTGATTGCCACACGGGCCATGGCGGGGCCAAGCCGTCGCTGCTGCTGGCGGACAATCCGACGGTGGCGCCGATCACGGCACGGCTGAATCCCACGACGCAGGCATCGCCGGGGGGAGGCCCGCCGTGACCGCCGGCCGTCGGACATGCGGCGCGAAGTTGGCCGCGCTGGCGCTGGCGATCACGGTCGTTGGTTCCGCGGCCACGGGCTTGGCGGACGACCAAGGCGGGCCGATCGTCGTCGGCAACAATGAATCGGCGCCTCCCTTCCATCTCGACATGCCCAACGCAGTCTTCAACTTCGATTATCTGTACGAGCACGATACCAACCAGCAGCAGGGCATCACGGCCGGAACCACCGACAACCGATTCCAGGAAACCGTCAATCTGCTGACCCATGCGTACGTCCTGAGCCCCAATCTGGCCGACATCAACCTCGGAGGCACCGTTGGACTTCAGCAGGAATCCTTCGACGGGCCCGGGGGGAAACAATACACCACCGGCCTGCTCGACGGCTGGGACGTTTCAAGCACCTTCCTCCGCGACGAAGGCGCTCCCCTGACGCTGTATACGCGGAGGACCGAGCAATTCATTACGCCAGACTTTTCTCCATCGCTGGATTCCACCGATACCTCCTTCGGCGGCGCCCTCGACGTTCGCTCCGACTCGGTGCCGACCCAACTTCAGGCCTATCAAGAGAACGACCAGCAAACGCAGTTTGGCGGCGTGACCAATTATCAGTTGACCGAGGACGTCGTTCACTGGCACACGGACGTGATCGATCTGAAAAATCAGACCCTGGCGTGGGACTACACCTATCAGAACACCAGCGAACAGGAGGCGGACTCCCCCGCCATCCGATATGAAAATCACAACGCCTCCCTGAACGACGCGATTTATTTCGGAACGCAAAACGCCAGTTCGCTGTCGTCGTCGGCGTCGGTGTCCGACCAGATCGGCAATCTCGCCTACAGCCAAATCCGGCTGGATGAAAACCTGCGCGTGCAGCACTCCAGCGACTTTCAGACCCATTACGATTACACGCTGGATCAATCGAACATCAGCGGCATCAATCAACTCGACAACGAACTCGACGTGGGGTTCGTTCATCACTTGTTCCAGAGCTTGACCACCACGGGCGACGTCGGCGGGTCGCTGCTCAATGAAACCGGCGGGTACGAGGTCGAACAGATTTACGGCAAGTTGGATTTCAACTATCGAAAGACGGTTCCTTACGGACTGTTGATGTCGAACCTCGATTTTGGATGGCAATGGCTGTACTCCCCCGAAGGGACCGCGGAAACTCCCATCATCAATCAGGCCGAGACTTTCAACAACACGCAGCCGATCGTTCTGACCCAGCCGAACATCGACCCGGCTTCGATCGTCGTGCTGAGTTCGTCGGGCGTGCCGTATCTCAGGGGAACCGACTTCAACGTCACTTCGATCGGGAATCTGGTTCAGATCCAGAGGATTGTCAGCGGTCTGATTCCCGCCGACGGCAGCGTGCTGCTCGATTACGACCTGCTTCCGCAGCCGGCGAACACGACGAATACGGGCAACTTCGGCATCGGCAGCCGGTACGAGATCGAAAAAGGCCCGTTCAAGGGTCTTGCGCCGTACGTCCGCTACGGCGTTCAGAGCCAGACGATCGACACCGAGGAGCCCACGCAGATCATCCCCGACAGCTACACGGACGTGGTGGCGGGCATGGATTACCGCATCTGGAAGTTCACGTTCAACGCCGAACAGCAGTGGCACGACAGCACGCTGGTCCCCTTCAACGCCTCGCGCGCGTCGGCGCGATTCGACGAGCGGTTGGACCGCGCCACCACCGCCTCCATCAGCGGCAACTATGCCTACATGGACTACTACGGGGAGCAGGACTACGTCAACGACGCATCCGTCAGCGCCGTCCTGGACCACAGGATCGGCGACGCCTGGTCGATCTCGGCGCGGGCCATCTGGTTGAACGACCGGGACGAACTGTTTGGCAATACCGAGGGATTGGAAGAGCAACTGGAGCTGCGATGGCGGCACAACGAGACCGACGTCTATGGCCGGATTCGCAACGCCACGCTGAGGACCAGCAACGTGGAAAGCACTTTTCAGGTTTTTGAGATCGGCGTGGCCCGACGTTTTTAGCACAAAGGACGGAGCATCCGAATGCGAACGCGAAAATCCAAAATCCTCCGAGCGAGCGGAAGCGGACTGTTTCGACGGTTTGCGCTGGTGGGCCTGATGTTGCTGGGCGGCTGCGGCCACGACGCGGGGGTGATCTTCCCGAACGTGCCAAACGCTCCGCAATGGCCCGGCGCGCCGGCGGAGCCGCGGATTCGTTACGTCGGTCAGTTGACGGGGAGCCAGGACCTCAAGCCCGCCGTGACCTCGATGCAGGTGCTGAGCAGCGTGGTGTTTGGAGATACGTCAACGGCCCGTTCGTTTCAGACCCCGATGGCGGTGTGCACGGACGGCGCCGATCGCGTATTCGTCGCCGACTCCGGCGACCACGTCATCCACGTGCTGGACCTGAAGACCCGGACGTACCAGCGTTGGACGCCAACCGGCCGGAAATTATTGACGCCCGTCGGTCTGGCGTACGACGGCAGCGGCCGGCGCCTTCTCGTGTCGGATTCCGGCGCGGCGGCCATCTTCGTCTTCTCGCTCGATGGCCAATTCATCGGGGAATTGGCCTCGGGACAATTGAAGCAGCCGTGCGGATTGGCGGTCGATCCGCGCAGCGGGCGGGTTTTCGTCGCCGACGTGGCGGCGCATCAAGTCCTCGTCCTGTCCCCCTCCGGCCAGGTGATCGAGCGCCTCGGCGCCCGCGGCGACGCCCTGGGACAGTTCAATTATCCGACGAACGTCGCGATCGACACCCAAGGCCGGCTCTACGTCAGCGATTCGCTGAACTTTCGAATCCAGCAATTCAGCGCCGACCTGGAACCGATTCGGCAAATGGGGCGTCATGGCGACATGCCCGGCTATTTCGCCGAGCCCAAGGGCCTGGCGATCGACCCCGATGGGCACGTTTATGTCGTCGATTCGCAGTTTGAGGCGGTGGAAATCTTCAACGACGCGGGAAATCTGCTGCTGGATTTCGGCGAGGAAGGCCGCGGAGCCGGCGAGTTCTGGCTCCCCTCGGGCATTTTCATCGACGGCCGCGGCCGCATCTGGGTGGCGGATTCCTACAACCATCGTGTGCAGGCATTTGATTACCTGCCGGAGCGCAAGCCATGAAACCCACTTTCCCAATGGCGATGTTGGCAATCCTGGCCGTGTCAATCACGTTGTCCGGTCCACCGGCGGCGCGGGCCCAGGTTGGGCCGACGAGCGTCGTCAACAGTCCGCACAATCTTTCCGCGTCCGGTCCCGGAAAGATCAAGGCGACAAACGAGCAGGAGGTCTGCATTTTCTGCCATACGCCGCACAACGCCGCTCCGGTCCAGCCCCTGTGGAACCGGAACCTGCCGGTCAATGCGTACAAGGTGTACTCCAGTTCATCGCTGGTCGCGACTCCGGGCCAGCCGACGGGATCGAGCAAGCTGTGCCTCTCCTGCCATGACGGCACCATCGCGCTCGGCAGCGTGCTGTCGAGCAACCAACCGCTAACGATGGCCAACGGCGTGATCACGCTTCCGCCGGGGGCAACCAACCTTGGCACCGATCTCTCCGGAGATCACCCGATCTCGTTCACCTACGATTCCAACCTGGCGGTCAAGAACGGAAATCTGGTCGACCCGAGCGGGCTGCCGACGCAGGTGAAACTGGAAAGCGGCCAACTCCAATGCGCCAGTTGCCACGATGCGCACAACGATAGCCTGGGGAATTTTCTGGTGATGAGCAACAGCAATTCGCAGTTGTGCACGAGTTGCCACCTGCTCTCCGGAGAGGCGACGGTATCCGGACACAGCCAATGCTTCGACTGTCACCAGCTACACAATGCGCCGAGCGGGGCATTGCTGCTGAACCAGGCGACGATCACGGCGACGTGCGCGGTTTGTCACGGGAATTCGATTCCATCCGGCACGGCATCCGTCGCCCCGCTGACCCCCGGCGTCACGCCGGTGTTCGGCGGCGGCGTGATCGACGCCCCCGACCTCGGCCTGCCCAGCCCCGTGAACATGGGCGCCAACGTGACCAACGAATTGAACAAGTTGAGCCGGCACAATGCGGACGTGCGGCCGGCGTTCGGCAATCTGATGCCGAAGACGGCGATCCAAGGCCAAGGCAAAACCAACCTGGTCAACTGCGCCGATTGCCACGAACCGCACACGATGAAAAGCGGCGTGGCATCGGCGCCGAACATTGCGCCCGCGCTGGGCAAGGCGAGCGGGCTTACCGTTGCCGGAGCCATCACGGTCAGGGCGAAATACGAGTATGAGGTCTGCTTCAAATGTCACGGCAACGACAGTTCCGACCAGCCATTTATCACGCGAAAGGCCGTGCAGACCAATATCCGCATGGAATTCGCGCCCACGGCGGTGTCGTTCCATCCGGTCACGGCGCCCGGACGCGGGCGGGACGTTCCCAGCCTGATTCCCGGGTTGACCACGGCCAGCCTCATTTATTGCACGGACTGCCACAACTCGGATACGGGCCGCAAATCAGGCGGCGCCGGGCCGGACGGGCCGCATGGCTCGAACATCCCGCCTCTGCTCATCGCCAATTACGACACGATTGACGGCGCCAGCGAAAGCTCCGTCGCCTACGCCCTGTGCTACCGCTGCCATGAGCGGTCGAGCATCCTGAACAACGATTCTTACAGCGGGCACCGTAATCACATTGTCAACGATCGAACGCCATGCTCGGTGTGCCACGACGCCCACGGCATCAGTTCGGCGCAAGGAACCTTCACGGACAACGCGCACCTCATCAACTTCGACACCACGGTGGTCTTCCCCGATCCCATTACCAAGCGATTGGAGTATCAAAGCGCCGGACCGCGCAGCGGGCTGTGTTACCTGCTGTGCCACGGCAAGGACCACTCGGGGGTGAGATATCCATAAGGCAGGAACTCTATGTCGACCACTGAAGCAGGCAAACCGGAATCGGCAGTGCTTTGGACAAATCCAATCACCATCGCCGGGCTATTGTTTGTGGCCGTGGGATTGGTGTCGCTGCTCAGCTTCTGGCTGTTGATGTTCGTGTCATCCAGCGCTGAAAACAACCAGTATCTGGGCGTGGTTGGATTCATGTTTTTGCCGGGAGTCCTGGTCAACGGGCTGATCCTGTGCCCGGTGGGAATGCTGCTGCGCCGGCGCCGGCTGCGGAACAAAAGCCCGGTCTGGGAGATTTCAACCCGGCACGCATATCAGTTCCTGGCGATCACGTTTTTCCTGATTCTGCCGATCCTGGGCGTCGCCAGCTTTCGCGGAATTGAATTCACCGACTCGGCGGAGTTTTGCGGGACGATCTGCCACAACATGGACCCGCAATACACGCGGTATCAGCAGTCGCCGCATGCGCGCGTGACCTGCGCGGGATGTCATATCGGTCCGGGCCCCGGCGCGTTCGTGAAGGCCAAGGTCTCGGGCTTGCGGCAAGTTTACTTCACCGCGCTGGACGCGTTTCCCAGGCCGATTCCGCCGGCCATCACGGAACTTCGCCCCGCTCGGGAAACGTGCGAGCAATGCCATTGGCCCTCGCAATTCTTCGGCTCGCTGCTGCGAAGAACCGTTCACTTCGCTCCGGACGAAAACAACACGCGCCATGAATACGAAATCATGGTCAAGGTGGGCGGGTTGAACAACAGCCTCGGCGTGGCCGAGGGCATTCACATGCACATGCTCGACCGGGTCGAATACGTCGCGGACGACGCCAAGCTCGATCATATTCCCTGGGTGCGCTACACCTATCCGGACGGCACGAAGATCGTCTTCCGCTCCGATGGCAAGATTGGCGATGAAACTCCGCCGGCCGGAAAGCAACGCCTGCTCGACTGCATCGACTGCCACAACGTCGCCGGCCACAAGTTTGTGTCGCCCGAACAGTCGGTGGATCATGCCCTGGCCGTTGGACAACTCGACGTGTCGCTGCCGTTCATCAAGCGCCAGGCGGTTGCACTCCTCTCGCAAAACTACTCGACCAAGCCCCAGGCGCTGGATGCGATCGAGCAAGGATTGGACTCTTTCTACAGAAGCAGCTATCCCCAGACCTGGTCTAATCGCCGCGACGCGGTGGATCGGGCCATTCAGATCGTGAAGGACATCTATCGAACCGAGTTCTTCCCCGAGATGAAGGTGGATTGGCGTACCTACCCGAACCATCTCGGCCACATGGAATCCCCCGGCTGCTTCCGCTGCCACGACGGCTTGCACATCGCCGCCGGCGGCAAGCGGATTTCATCCGATTGCCAGACCTGCCACGTGTTCCAATATCGGCAGCCCGATCCGAAGGTGATCGTCGAGCGCACATTCGATCATCCATTGAAGATCAACGAATCCTGGAAGGGCTTAGGCCCGCACGAGGGAATGCTGTGCACCGATTGCCACGACGGCGGCCTGGGCGCCATCGGATGGACGGCCAACAACGCGATCTACGCCTGCGGCGATTGCCACCCCAGCGGCCGCTGGCTGGACATCCAGCGGACGCTGCGCATCCGCCGCGCGGCGGCGACGCAGCCGTCAGGGGCATCGCCCATCGCCCGATAGCGAATATTGCCGGTCTGTTGACGCCCTGGGCATTTGGGCGGCGAGACAGAACAAGGCGATTTTGGAGAATAACTCAGCCTGCACGAATCGTCAGTCCCTCATGGGGTGGTAATATTTCGATCAGACCCCGTTTCCGTCCAGACCGCCCTCCTCTGCGCCTCGCTTCGACAATGTTTTCGGAATAGAATTTGTTGGTGCAAAAGGTGTATCTTGAAACCAGCTTCTTCAGCGCCTGTGTAAGCCGCCGCACCGGTGACAAGAGCATCGGCTGGCGGGCGTCGAGCAACGAATGGTGGCAGACACAAGCCCGGCGATTTGAGTTGTTCATCTCGGCGACCGTGGTAAACGAGTTGGCCTCGCCCGATTTTCCCGGCAGTGAAAAAGCCCTGGCGATGCTTAAGGGCCTGCCGCTGCTGAGCCAGCCGCCGGAAGTGATCGCCCTGGCGGCGCTGTTCGTCAAGGAGCGCGTCATGCCGGGGCCGGCGGACGCGGGGGATGCGTTGCACGTGGCGACGGCGACGCTGCACCGGATGGATTACGTCCTGACCTGGAACGTCCAGCACATGGCCAACCCGAACAAGCGGACGCACTTTGGCGTGATCTGCATGCGCTTGGGTATGGCCGCTCCGATGTTTGTCACGCCCGACCTTCTTCAGGAGAGCGACCATGAGTGAAGCTCTATCCACCAAGCACGAGCCGACACCCGTCGATGATGTCCGACGCGTCCGCGAGCGGCTGACCCGCGAGGCAGGCGGCGACATCGCCAAGCTGGCGAAACAGGCCAACCGCGTCGCGCAAAAGTTGCGTAAGAAGCTGGCGCTCAAGGTCGTCGAGCCTCCGGCAAACTGAACGGGACACGGGCGGGACACGGGGAGGGGATCGCTGCTGCTGATCGCCAGCGCCGGAATACTGATGCGCCGACGACCAAATCAATTGGCGTGACTCAAGAGGCCGCCGATTTTGTCACGCAGGCAATCGTTATCAACGCCGTTCGCTCGATTGCGCCGGCGCCGCCGCCGGTTCCGCTTCCGGAACCGGAAGGTGAATGGTCAGCGTTGTGCCGACGCCTAGTTGGCTGGTGACGTCGATCATTCCGCCCAAGCGCTGAATGAGATTGTAGCTGATCGACAATCCCAGGCCGGTGCCCTTGCCTACCGGCTTGGTGGTGAAGAACGGCTCGAAGACGCGATTCAAATGTTCGGGCTTGATGCCGATGCCGTTGTCGATGACCTCGATGACGTACCATCGGTCGCTGCGGCTGGTTTGCACGACGAGCGTTGGCTGGCGAACGTCGGCCAGGGCATCCAGGGAATTGAGCAGAAGATTCACCAGCACCTGTTGAAGAGCCTGGGGGCGGATCAGGACCGCGCCGACGTTGGGGGCCAAATTGGCCTGGATGCCAAGACGCTTGGCGCGGGAATCGATGCGGACCATCTCGATGGATTGGGAGACGACGTCGTTGAGCGGCAGGCGTTGCGGCTGGCCCTCGGCGGGATGAATCAGCGAACGCATCTGCTGAACGATGGCGTTGATCCGGGCGATCTGCTCGCGCAATTTGGCAAT
>JBEKKC010000055.1:0-25657 GCA_050010915.1 Tepidisphaeraceae bacterium
AACCGCTGCCGGTGCTGGATGAGCCGCTGCCGGTGCTGGATGAGCCGCTGCCGGAACTCGATGAACCGCTGCCGGTGCTGGAGGACCCGCTGCCGGTGCTGGATGAACCGCTTCCGGAACTCGATGAGCCGGAGCCGGTACTGGATGAACCGCTGCCGGTGCTGGATGAACCCCTACCGGTGCTGGATGAGCCGAAGCCGGTACCGTAGGAACCGCCACCGGAACTCGATGAGCCGCTGCCGGTGCCGGATGAACCTGTGCCAGCGCTGGACGAGCCGGTGCCGGAATACGATGAACCGCGGCCGATGCCGGATGAACCTATGCCGGTGCTGGATGAGCCTGTGCCGGTGCTGGACGAACCGCTGCCGGCACCGGATGAACCTGTGCCGGTGCTGGATGAACCTGTACCGGTGCTGGATGAACCGCTACCGGTGCTGGATGAGCCGCTACCGGAACTCGATGAACCGCTGCCGGTACCGGATGAACCTGTTCCGGTGCTGGATGAACCGCTGCCGGTGCTGGATGAAACGCTGCCGGTGCTGAATGAGCCACTGCCGGTGCTGGATGAACCTGTACCGGTGCTGGATGAGCCGCTACCGGAACTCGATGAACCGCTGCCGGTGCCGGATGAACTTGTGCCGGTGCTGGATGAACCGCTACCGGTGCTGGATGAGCCGCTGCCGATGACGGATGAACCTGTGCCAATGCCGGACGAACCGGTGCCGGTGCTAGACGAACCGATGCCCGTACTCGATGAGCCGCTGGCGGAATTGGAAGAGCCGCTGCCGGAAATGGAGGATCCAGTGCCCGAACTGGATGAACCGCTGATGCTGGAGAGATCGATGCTGCTGGAGAGATCGCTGCTGGCCGATCCGGCGCTGGAACTGGATCCGGAAGTGCCGCTCGAAGACACACTGGATGATTCCGTATTGCCGGTGGGCGATGGAGGCGCGCCGTTGCCTTCGGCGAGTGTTTCATCCACTCGGATGCCGGGATCGACGTTGATTATGTCGCTTCGTGTTCCGGCGTTGATGACAAGCGATTGCACGCTGGACGTTGAGCAGGTCATGTCTACGCCATCAACGGTGGCGACGATGGACGCTCCATTGTCGGTCAGGGCGACGTCGATGGTATTGACTTGCCCGGCCGTGCCGGTGCACGTGAGGATGCCATCCGCGAGACTGGGACTGACGGTGAGCAGGAGCCTGGATTCCAGGATTTCCAGCCCCACAAAAGCCGCAGCGGGGATGGCACGTCTTTGGCGGCGACGATTCCTGCGAATGGTTTTTCGCTGAATGTCCGGCAAAGGACGGTCAGACGAGGAGGCGCAGAATCCCCCGGTACGATTTTCACGTGCCATTTTTCTCCTTAATGGAGAGTAAAAACCCAATTAAACTCGGGAACACATTCGGTCCAGCCCGGACCGATTCCCAAATCACACTCACCAAATAGAACAATGCCGATTTGATCGCAAGCCGAAAACAGGCGAAAAATCAAAATTTTTTACTTCGGGTTCGCCCGGATTTTCCTAGGGAATTCGCACCATTTGCCTGTAGGGGAATTTCCGAGACAATCGAATCGCGGCGTTTCAGTAGCGCCGCCAGCCAAAAAGGAGAATCGGATGGTCGAAATACAAATCGCGTATCAGGGCAACTTGCGATGCAGCGCCCGCCACGTCGATTCCGGCGCGACGCTGCTGACCGATGCGCCCAAGGACAACATGGGCAACGGCGAATCGTTTTCGCCCACGGACCTGGTCGCCACCGCGCTGGGCCAAGCGGATGGACGTGGATTTGTCCGGAGCGACGGTGGTGGTGACCAAGGAGATGTCGGCGGCGCCGATTCGCCGAATCGCCCGGCTGGCGGTGACGGTGCGCGTCCCGGCCCGGCTCACGGAGGAGCAGCGTCAAAAACTCCAGAACGCCGCGTTGAGCTGCCCCGTTCACAAAAGCCTGCACCCCGACGTGCAGACGCCGATCAACTTTCAATGGGCCTGAGCGGTGCGCCGGCGGCGCTCGGCGGCTTCGCGCCGCACGCGCTCGGCCAGGTAAACGGCGATGGCGACGTTCACCAGCATGGTGATGGCCTTGAACCGGCTCGGGCGGTGAATCATCTCGTAAAGTTCAAACGGAATCAGTCCCGACGTGGTGATCACGGTCATCCATTCCGCCCAGTGCTTCATCAGCAGCAGTCCCGTGCCTTCGATCAGAAACATCGCGGAGTAAATCAGCAGCACAACCGCCAGGACCACAAGCTGGCGCTCGGTGACGGACTGGACTCTCTTGACCAGGCGTTCGACGAGGAAATATCCCGGCGCGATGTGCAGGCGGTGGGACCAAGTCAGGATGACGTCGGCAATATCTTTGTGAATGAGGTGAAAAACCGAGATGGCGGCGGCGATGAGGGCGACGCCCTTGAGAATTTTGATGCCGCCGATCAGCCGCAGCAGAACCGCTCCCGGCCGGCGGGAAGGTACGCGGGATGGAGGGGAATCGATCATCGCCGGAGATTTATATCGGCGATCCACGGTTTTTGCCCGCCTGAAGGAATGTTAAACCCGGCCGATGACGGCTTGGCGGGCTTCGTCATAAATGCTGAGGCAGGCTTTGGCCGCGTCGTTCCAACTGAGCCGGCGGACCTCGAAGCTGCCGTGCTCGCGCAGCGTCGTTGCCAGCGGGGGATGTTTCAAGACGGCGATGATCTTGTTGGCCATCTCGTTGATGTCCCAGAAATCGACTTTCAGCGCGTGGGAGAGGACTTCCGACACGCCGGATTGCTTGGAAATAATGACCGGCACGTCGTGGCTCATGGCCTCGAGCGGCGCGATGCCGAACGGCTCGGAGACGCTGGGCATGACGTACAGGTCGGCCATCTTGAACACTTTTTCGACGTCGTTGCCGCGGAGGAATCCGGTGAACAACACCTTGTGCCCGATTCCCATGCCGGCGGCCATTTCGATGGTGCGGCGGATCATGTCCCCCGAACCGGCCATGACGAACTTCACGTTGTCCATGACCTCCAGGACCTTCTTGGCGGCGGCGAGAAAATACTCCGGGCCCTTCTGCATGGTGATCCGGCCCAGGAACAGCACGATCTTCTCGTCCTTGTGGATGTTGTATTTCTCCACTTCCATCCCGTTGCCGTTGGACTCGATGGCGTTGTAGACGACCTCCACCTTTGCCGGATCGATGCCGTAATGGTGGGTGATCAGGTTCTTGGTCAGATAGCTGACGGCGATGATTCGCATCGCGCTGTGCATTCCGCGGCGTTCGATTTCGTAAATTCGCTGATCGACGTGCAGTCCCGAACGGTCGAATTCCGTGCTGTGGACGTGAATGATGAGAGGGACTCCCTTGAGCCCGGCGACGGCCATGCCCGCGGGGAAAGTCATCCAGTCATGAGCGTGAACGACGTCGATGGATTCCTGCCGGGCGATTTCGCCCGCCAGGGCGGCGTAACGCTGGATTTCGGCGAAGAGATCGCCGTTGTATTGCGAGCCGGCCGGCGTGTTGCCGATGAAACTCGCCATCGTTCCCGACGGTCTCGGCGGCGGCGCCTCGAGCGGCGGCGGAGTCAGCTCCACCTGCGTGGCCTTCAAGGCGAGCGTGCGGATCGCTTCCTTTTCTTTTTCCTTTTCGCGCGCGGCTGAAAATTGGGCGGGAGTCTGATACGGATTGACCATTTGCGCATCAACCGTACGGAAGGTCACGTTCTCGAATTCATCGAGACGAAATTCGGTCGTTGGCGACGCCAGCGGCGAACCGGCGCGCGGGCTGACCAGTCGAACGTGGGTGGAGAACGGCGTGGACACCGGCCGCGGAAGCACGAACATGATGTCCGTACCCAACGCGCTCATGGCCTTGGTCAGGCCATAACAGGCTGTACCCAAACCACCGCTGATGAATGGTGGAAACTCCCAACCGAGCATGAAGACGCGCATAGTCCGCGCACACTTTCAATTGCAAAAAGAACTCATCCACGCCCTTCAATATAAAGGCGTGGAGCTTGTACCGGTCTCGCGCCCTACCCGGCCGCCAGAGTTCCAGAATCGTTTTTCGATGCGACACACTCGCCAGAATCAGGCAGGGCTTCCGCAATTTTATTAAACTACTCGTACCGGCGGTCACTTTGGCGCGATTCTATTAGTACCTCTATCGGATACGGAATGTCAACTATCGAGATATATCTAACCCAATTTACATAAACCGCAGCCGCGACATCCCAAGCCGCCGAAACCGCAAATTCAATACCGTCAGCACGACGGTCGGTTATCGGCGCAGCCACGCAAAATGATAATACTGCGCAACACTATTTGGCAAAAGAGAATACCAATGGAATCTTAGGCGCCACACGCTTTCACGTCTCTGAAATTTCAAGAATTTTTATGGAAGCGGCAATTGCCCAGTGAATAGGCAGGACAAGCATTGGCAATGCCCAGACGCCTGCGGTATTTTGTCGCAGCCGACATGCAAGACGTTCCAGCCATATTCTCGCCGCGCATAGAGCCGGTGATCGTGGGAGCCGGCGGGAGAATTCTGGCGTTGGGAACCAGCCTGGCGTGTCTGGCGATCATGATCACCGCGGCGCGGCTCACTCCAAGCCCAACCGGGATGGGAACGCACACTCAACTCGGATTGGACCAGTGCCAGTTTGCCCTGCGGACCGGATTGCCCTGCCCGAGTTGCGGCATGACGACAAGCTTTTCGTGGCTTGCCCGCGGGAACTTTCCCGCCAGCTTCTATGTTCAGCCGATGGGAGCGGTGCTCGCCCTGCTCACCGTCGTCACGTTCTGGGCGGGGTTGTACATCGCCGCGACGGGCCGGTCGGTGTATCGGTTGATCGCGCTTGGCCCAAGCCGATACTATGTCCCGGCGATTATGGCTCTGGCCGTGATCGCCTGGGCCTGGAAGATTTTCATCCATCTGCACGGAATCGATGGATGGCGATTGTGAATTGGGGGGCTGAACTGAGGAGCCGAACGATGTATTGCAATCGGTGGCAGCGCGGTTGGGTTGTTCCACGGGTCCTGGCGATGCTGGCGTGCGTGGCGTTGCTGACGTGCGCGGGCTGCGAACTGGCGGGCGTGGCGGCGACGACGCTGCAAGGGGAACAGGACATCGCGCCGGCCTATTCCGGGCTCAAGGGCCAGCGCGTCGCCATCATGGTCTGGGTCGACGAGGGCGTTGCCATGGATCATCCCAGCATCCGCGCCGACGTCGCCGGCGGGTTGCACGCCAAGCTCCAGCAGTGCATCGATTCCAAACTTGACGACCTGAAAAACACGACGTTCCTGAGCACCAGCCAGATCTTGCGCTTTCAGGACGCCCATCCCGAAGTCCAGGCCGATTCCGCCGAGCAGATCGCGTTGCGGTTCCCGGCTGCGACCCGGCTCATCTACGTCGAGGTCGAAAGCTTGTCGCTCCATCCGAGCGATTCGGTCGATCTGTCGCGCGGCCAGGTCATGGCCGGCGTCAAGGCCGTGGAGGTCGCCAACGGACAGGCCAAGTTGGCATATCAAATCGACAACGTCGGCGGCGTCTATCCGAAACAGGCCCCGCCCGAAGGAATGCCCGGACTCAGCGACGAAGTGGTCTACCACAAATCCATCGATTCACTGACCAGCGAACTGGCCAAGCTGTTCATCACACACCAGGCGGACGAGCAATGATCGACAGAATCTCTAGAATTTTCGCAAGACGGTTTCGTCCGGTAATGCTGGCCGGCGCGCTGAGCGCCCTGGCGGGCTGCCAATTGGCCGGCGCCGTCTCCGATCGAGCCGTCCCCCCGACCGTCAACGCCAAGTACGTCCCGAATCAAAAGGATTCGATGCTGGTTCTGGTGGAAAGCTATAACCTGTCGCTGGATTCGGGAATCGAATCGCAGCACATGGCGTTGACTCTCGGCCGGTCGCTTCGAGACGACAAAATCGCCACCACGGTCGATCAGCAGAATCTGGAACGGCTGCGCGACGCCGATCCCGACCAATACCGCAAGATGACCATTTCCGAGATCGGCCGGCGGGTGGGCGCCCGGCAGGTGCTCTACGTGCACATCGGGCGGGACGAGATCGTCAAGCCGCCGGGAAGCGGCCAGATGCGCGGCCACCTCGAAGCCATCGTCAAGATCGTGGATACGGCCACCGGCGATACGCGCTGGCCCACCGACTCCACCAGCGAAACCGTGCAGATCACGACCGATTGGATTCCCGACAGCTCCGGCACCACCGACGCCGACCTGCGCGCCAGGATGGCCGACCAGATGGCCCAGGACATCGGCAGACTGTTCCACGATTACCATCCCGACGAGGAAGAAGCGCCGCCCAAGGTCAATCTGGATTGAATTCAACTCGAATTTCGGAATGGGATTCTGTTGCGCGGCGGTTACGTCTGGCTGAACGGGGCAAATCCTTCGTCCTGCGGCCGGGGCCTGGGCGTCCCGGCATACAGATCGTAATAGAAATACATCAGTTCCTTGCCCGCGACCAGACGGGTATCGCCATGGCGAAAGCCCAGCTTTTGGAACATTTCAACGACCGTTCCGCGTTCGGCGAAAGTGTCGAGCGCCACTTTCAGGCATTGGTTTTCACGGCAGAACGTGATGGCGGTTTCCAGCAGGGCCGAACCAATCCCGCGCCGGCGATGCTCCCGGGCGACTCGCAGCCGGCGCACCTGACCGATGCCCTGATCGTGATGCTGCACCCCGATCATGCCGACGATCTCCCCCGCGGGAACCTCCGCCACCCAGAAGTGGTTGCCGTCGGTGTGCATGTAAACCGAGTCGATGTCGTCGATGTCCAGGCCGGTATCGTTCTCGGCGAGTTTTCCGCCCAGAAGCCCCTCGACGTAGAGTTTCCGGCACGCCGCCAGGTCCGCCGGCCGAAAACTGCGGATCTTCCATGGAGGGGAGTGCGCTTCCATGTTATGTCATTGTAGCACCGGCACGGCGGCCAGTCAGCGCAAATAAGACGACAGCCTCAAGCGTGGACCGTCAGATGCCGGACGGTATCCGTATTCAGATCGACCAGCGCCACGGTTTTCTGGGCGGCGCGATGAAGGGCGCCGGGATTGACGATCCGCAGCCGGCCGAGCCGCTCGTCGTCGGCGACGTGGGTGTGGCCGTGGAAAAGATAGTCGTAGGGGGGATCGCGCTCGATGAGTTGCCGCAGCAGCCTGGGGTTGTCGCCATGGGTGACGGCGATTTGCTTTCCGGAGCACCGCAACTCGGCGAAATCGCCGGCACATTGGATGCCGAGTTCGCCCGCATATTGGACCAACCCGGCACGGTCGAAATCGCAGTTTCCCCAGACGCAGACGGACGGGATGCCGGCCAGGAGATCGAGGATGCTTTCCCCGCCGACGTCGCCGCAGTGAATCAGGAATTGCGCCCCGGCGGCGCGGAGCGTGGCGATGCCCGCGGCGGCGGCGGCGACGCGATCGTGCGTGTCGCTGAGGATGCCCAGAACCGTGACATCAGCCGATATGCCTCCCGAAGAGCCTAAGGATTCCATCCGCCAGAATGTACCATCCCAACGCGAACGTGACGATGTACACGATCGTCGTGAAAAGCAGATCGCTCAGGCGTTTGTTCAGCCAGCGGCCCAGGACCGCGCCGGCAACGACCAGCGGCAGCAGGCGGAACGTGAATGAAAGTTGTGCGTGCGCGAACTGGCCGCTGGCGTAATACGCCGGCAGCTTGGCGGTGTTGAGGATGAAGAAATAGACGGCGCACGTCCCGACGTAAAGCTGGCGATCCAGCCGCAGCGGCAGCAGATACATCGCGATGATCGGCCCGGCGGCGTGGGCCAGCGTCGAACTGACTGCCGCAAATCCTCCGGTGAGATGGCTGCGCCACGGCTCGGGCATCAGATGCTGCTGAACGCCGCGGTAAATTCGCCACCAATGGATCGCGACCAGCAGGATCGATTCGCAACCGATCTCAATGCGGATCAGGGCGCCGACGAGATCGGCCCGCGTGTGGATGAGCGCCAGAATCGCGCCCCCCAGAACGACCCCGGCCACCGTTCCGGGCAAAAGCCGGCGAATCACCGCGCGGGCCTGAAATGAATCGTCCTGGGGCGAGTCGCCGCGGGATTTCGGAAAAAACAGATCGAAATACTGCCAGACCGCGATGAGGTCGCCGGCGATCAGCAGCGGCAACAGCAAACCCAGCGCCGCTTCCGAGGTGCGGCCGGGAATGTGTCCCATGGCGATGGCGGTCATGGGAACGATCATGAGTCCCACGCCCGAGCCGAAACCGCTCTTGGTCACGCCGATGAGCAGGATCGCCAAAAACACGACGAACCACCAAATCATGAATGTCCCTTTTCAAAAACATGAATGTCCCCTTTCTCACTCATTTGCGCACGCGGCGGAAAACGAAGTGCTGCTCGAACTGATGCTCGCCCCGCTCAAACGCCAAATCCAAACGGATTTCCATTCCATCGTCCCATTGCCAGGACGCATGGGCCGCCTCGGAATCCGCGCCGGTATCGGGAATGGAAATGAATCCCGGCCGGTCGTAGGGATCGATCTGCTCCGGCTGGCCGTGGGACGCCGATTCCGACGGCTCCGCCAGCGGCGGAAAGATTTCCTTGATCGACGAGCCCGCCGCAATCATTTCGCCCCGAAGCGGATGCGCGATGCCTTCGGGGTCCACCACCTGGCTCTTGTCGCGGATCAGATCGACGGGATTGTCCGCCGGATTCTCGATCCAGACGATCAAATGCCCCTCGTCTGCGCGCATGCGGTATTGCAGCGGAGGGCCGCTAAATCGAACGTCCCGGTCATTCCCCACGCGGATCGGCTGGCTCGATCCCGCCGGTTCCGCGTCGAATTCGATCTGCGCGCAGCCGGCCAGAAGAACGCTGAACATGATTGCAACCCTCATCGCCATTGCGGTAATCTTATGGCCGATGGCCTCCGGTCGAAATATCCCCAGCCGTTTTCCAACATGGCCATCGTCACCCTGAACAACGTCGAGAAAACCTTCGGCCGGCGCGTCATCTTCGACAAGCTGGATTTCGCCATCGATCGTGGCGAACGCATCGGGTTGATCGGCGACAACGGCAGCGGAAAGAGCACGCTGCTGAAGGTGATTCTCGGCCAGATGCCGATCGACTTCGGATCGGCCGCCGTGACCAAGGGCCTTCGCATCGGCCATCTCGCCCAGGACCCGGTCTTCGACCCCGCCAATACGGTCATCGACGAGGCGGAACTGGCGTTCGCGGCGTTGCACAAGCTCTCGCATGACCTGCGCGAAATCGAACATCAGATGGCCCATCTCGCCGGCGACGAACTCGACAAGCTGCTGCACAAGTATCAACGCGTCCAGCACGAATTTGAGCTGGCCGGTGGATACGCCTGGCGGCACCGGCTGGAAGCGACGCTCCTCGGCGTCGGACTTGACCGGACCACCTGGGAGCAAAACGTCGGCACGCTCTCCGGCGGCCAGCGCTCCCGCCTGGCGCTGGCCAAGCTTCTCACCAGCCCCGGCGATCTTCTCCTCCTCGATGAGCCGACGAATCATCTCGATCTGACCGCCATCGCCTGGCTCGAGGAATATCTCGCCGATTTCAGCGGCGCCGTGCTCATCATCAGCCACGACCGCTACCTGCTCGACCGCCTGGCCACGCGGATCGCCTGGCTGACCGAGGCGAAAGTGAAAAGTTATCCCGGAAACTACTCCGCATTCGTGGCTCAGCGTCAATTGCAGGAACTGACCCAGCAGCGCGCTTACGAACAGCAGCGCGCGGATATCGAGAAGCAGGCGGAATTCATCCGGCGATTCGGCGCCGGCCAGCGCGCCCGCGAGGCCAAGGGCCGCGAAAAAAGGCTCAACCGGCTTCTCCGCAGCGACGCGATGATTCAGAACGTCGCCGCCAGCCGCCAGATTCGCGTCTCCATTTCCACCGATCAGCGCGCCGGCGACCGCGTCCTGAGCGTCAAGGAACTTTCCAAATCCTACGATCAAAAGCCGCTGTGGAAGAACGTCGCGCTGGAGGTCCGCCGCGCCGAGCGGATCGGCATCATCGGCCCCAACGGATCGGGGAAAACGACGCTTCTGGAGGTTCTCCTCGCCCGCCGCGACGCCGATGAAGGCGTGATCCGCTGGGGCGCCAATCTCAACGTCGGATATTACGATCAGCGCCTGGACGATTTCGATCCCGACAACACCGTCGCCGAGGAAGTGCGCGGCGACCGAAGGATTTCGCCCGGCGATCTGCGCGCGGCGCTGGCCCTGATGCTCTTCCGCGGCGACGACGTCGACAAGCCGATGCGCAATCTCAGCGGCGGCGAGCGGGCGCGCGTGGCCATGGCTCAATTGCTGGTCGATCGGCCAAACGTTCTCGTTCTCGACGAGCCGACGAATCACCTGGACATTCAATCGTGCGAAGCGCTGGAGACGGCCCTGGCGGATTTCGCCGGGACGATTCTCTGCGTCAGCCACGACCGGTATTTTCTGGACAAGATCGTATCGCGGCTGCTGATATTGAATCCGCCGGAGATTCAGGATTTTTCCGGCAACTACACCGCCTGGGCCAAGCGCCAGGCCGAGCGGGCCGCCGAAGCCAGGCAAGCGAGGGAATCGAAGAAGACGAAAGCGTCGAAATCACGTCCGGCAACCACGGCGAAGAAGAAGCCGGATAATCCCTGGAACCGGCCGTTCGGCCGGCTGTCGGTCGAGGATTTGGAGCGGCAGATCACGGAGACGGAAATAGCGATTTCCGAATTTCAGGATCGTTTCGCCGATGCCGAACTGGCGAGGGACATCCAGCGGAGGAGAAAGCTGAACGACGATTACGCCGCCCTGGGCAAAAAGCTGAAGCAGTTGGAGCAGGAGTATTTCGCGAGGAGCGGAGATTGAACCGCCAGGCCGCGTATGTCCCGCGAACGACGATTTACACCAAAGCAATGCCGATTATTGCCCCACCGCGATCGGCTGCGTCGCCGGCGGCGGAGCGCCGCTTGGCGCCGTCGCGGGAACGGTCGTGGGCGACGGGGTTTCCTGTTCCGGGGCGTTGGCTTCGGCATCGGTCTTGAATCTCGCCAGCGGGCCGCGTCCGCCGTCGAACGTGAGCAACACGCCGAGCCAGATTTGCACGGCCATCACCAACACCAGCAGAAAGGCCAGGCCGGACAGGAAGACCCGGCTCTTTGGGGCGAAGCGCGTGAGCAGGGCGAGCAAGAGCGTCAGCACGAGAATGGAGGCGCCGAAAACGATGTGGAGTCCTTCGCGGGCATCCTTGGAATCCTGGATGTGTTGGATGGCCCGCTGAACGTGGGCGCGGTCGATGATTTTCGGCCACGGGGCGAAATAGTCGCCGAACCACAACCCGCTGGCGATCGCGGCGATGGCCACGAGAGCCGTCAGGAGCCAGAACCGCGCCGCCGGGATGCGCGGTCCGACGTGAATCTCGTCGCCGGGATCGTTCAGGGCCTGGAGCAGGGAGATGGGCTTGATGGCGTCTTCACGTCCGCCGGAGGCGGGAACGTTCGTTCGCGGAATCCGCTGAACGAGGACGGTGTCGGCGGTGACGGAGCGGCGGATCGACAGCCCCAGCGCCGCCGCCGCCAGCGCAAACACAAACCCCGCCATCAGCAGATGCACTTCGCCCTCGGGGGCGTAGAACTCGATTTTGTCCTGCAAATCCTGGGGCCGGTCCGGGGAATCAGGCAGCACGTTCAGCTTTCCCTGAACGGCAAATCCAAGCCGATAGACCATTTCTCCCCCGTGCCAACCGCCGTCGACCATCAGGCCGACCGCGACGATGAGCATCAGCAGCGCCGGGATGCGGAGAATTTTTCGCCACATATCGCTGGCGCCGAGCCACATCACCGTGGCGAAAAGCGCCAGCCCCGTGGCCGCGGCGTTGAGCAGGATGTGATAGCGCACGAACTGCCAATCGCGCAGGTTGAAGTTGCTGGCCGCCTTGTATTCCGACCATGAATCCAAGTCGGCGCCGTGCCCGACGACGTTGCGCAGGGCATACAGGCCGCTGGTCAGGGCCGGCACGGCCATGAGCGTGCCGAGGAGAATCATCCATCGTCCCGCCTGGCGGAAGGAGCTGCGGCGCCAAAAAAAGCTGAACAACTCGATCGTCACGCCGATCGCCAGCAATCCCATGGGGAAGTGAACCAGGATCACGTGAAAGTTCGGAACGATGAATTTGTCCACGAAACGCTCCTTCGCTGTTTGCGCCTTCCGGGCGATTCATTTCGCCGGATTGGCGGCCAAATCCTTTTTCGCTGTCTCGAGCACCATCACGGTATAAGCGGTCACCAGGACGGGATTGTCCTCCATCCATTTGCGCTGACCGACGAAGCTGCCGTCCGGCCGCTGAAGTGTCGCCAATTTCCGGATCAGCGCCAATCGCCAGTCGTGCCGGCCGCCCTGCGGATCGACGATCACCGGCTGTCCGTAAGCGGCCAGCGCCCTGGCCATGGTGTAGAAATAGTAATACAAACCGCCCTGCGCGTTTTCCGGGCCGAGCGCTTCCATGCCGGGGTTTTCGTCCACGGTGAAATTTTTGCCGATCCAATCCCAGGCGGCCTTGACGCGGGAATCATCGTGGGACAGCCCGGCGTAGATCATGCTCTTAAGCCCCGCATAGGTCATCGAGCCGTAGCTGCGGAGCATGCGCCTTCCACCGATGCCGACGAATTCCCCGGCCGGAGAGGAGCCGCCGTTGGCCGGAGTGTAGATGAATCCCCCGTCGTCGCCGGCCCAGGGCTGGTTGTTGGTTTCGGAAAAGTTCTGGCATCGGCTGACGAACTGGAGCGCGGCGGCGAAGGCGGGATCGCCCGGCTTCAGGCCGGCATCGTGCAGCGCATCCATTGCCATCTGCGTATTGCTCAAGTCCGGGCGCGAGCCCCTGCCATATCCGAACCCGCCGGTTTTCACGTCCTGATTGCCCTGCGTCCGCAGTTGCTCCGGCACGCCGGAAATCTTGTCCGACCATTGCAGGGTGCGGAGGTAATCCAGCGCCTTGAGCATCACGGCGCGATAGGCGTCCTTTTTGGATTCGGCCAGCGCGCTGATGGCGATGGCCGTGTTGTAGCACGCCAGCGTATCTTTGTAGATTCCGCCGCCGTTCACCTGGTAGGACAAGAGCTTTTCGTATCCTTTTTCGAGAAACGGCTGGCCGGCGTCGTTTTGATCGTCGGAGATGAACGCCCGGAGAACCAGTGCGGTGATGGCGGGCGGATCGGCCTCGTCCTGCCAGCCGAAATCCGGCTTCTGCTGAGATTTCAGATATGCCAGGGCCTTGTCGACGGTCGCCTGGGCAAGCTGGGGCGGATTGTCCGCATCGGCCGCCGCCGGGCGCAACGGGCAGAGCATCGCCACCGTCGCCAGCAGAATCACCAACCGTCTCATGCACAACCTCCCATTTTGACAGACACTTAAGTTTATCGCATCGTTGGGATTAGGGCGACGTTGGAAGGGAAAAATTTGCGCGCCAAGCGTCATATACCGCTTCGGGGCTGTTTTATGAGATGATATATCGGCATGATGACGCTGGGGCGAAAGCTTGCGTACCAGATTACCACGCTCATCGTGAGCCTGCTGGCGGCGGGAGCGGCGTCAATCTGGCAGATCAACGCGATGCAGTCCGATTTCGATGCCGCGCTGGTCGGCTATCAACGGCTTCGGAATTTGAGCCAGGTCGGCACCCACGTCGCGGCGGCGAAGCTTTATCTCAGCGCGGCGTATCCCGATCGAAAAAGCGCTCATCTGGAACTGGTCGCGGGCCTGGATTTCTTTAACAAGCAATTTCCGCCGGACGCCCCGTCGCTGGATGCCGCGCTGGAGGGGCGGGTCCGCGCCTCCCTCGCCGCGGTGGCCAACGCCGATCTCGACGCCGAGCATGCCCGCCCCGCCACGCTCGACGCGGCGCTCAATCCCATGTTCGATCTCGACCGCGAGAGCCGCGACGCCATCCAATCCGCATACGATCAGGCCAACCACCATCTCAGGCTGCTGATGTTCGGGATCAGCGGCCTGCTGGCCGGCGTGGCGCTGATCGCCATGGTGATCGGCATCGCGCAATACCGCTCGATCCTCTGGCCGCTGGCGCGGATGAAGCTGGCCGTGGAGCGGATCGCCTCCGGGCGATTCAACGGCCGGGTGGATACCCAGGGAACCCGCGAATTCGCGGAATTGGCGATGAACTTCAACCGCATGGCCGCGCGATTGGAAGACCTGTATCACAATCTCCAGCAACAGGTCGAGGCCAAGAGCCGACAGCTTGTCCGCAACGAGCGGCTGGCCAGCGTGGGCCTGCTGGCGGCGGGCGTGGCGCATGAGATCAACAATCCGCTGAGCATCATGACCGCACATGCCGAACTGTCGCTGGGGGCCATCGAGCGCGGCGATGAAACGGCCCAGGACGAATCCGCCCGGTCGCTCCAGGTCATTTGCGAAGAGGCCTTCCGCTGCAAGCGGATCGTCGAGAAGCTGCTCACCCTCGGCCGCGGGCAGCAAGAGGCGCCCTCCATCTTTTCCCTCGGCAGCCTGGTGCGCGAGGCGGTGGCGTCCGTGTCGGCGATGCCCGAATATCACGACCGCATCCTCACCGTAACGCCCGCCAACGGCATCGACGACCGCATCCGCGGCCGCAGCGATGAAATCAAGCAGGTCGTGCTGAACCTGGTATTCAACGCGCTGGAAGCCACGGCGGCGGGCGGGTCGGTGCGAGTCAACATCGCGGCCGACCGGAAAGAGGTCGAACTGAGCGTCACCGATTCCGGACGCGGAATGCCAGATGCCGTGCTTGACCAGATCTTCGAGCCGTTTTATACGGATTCTCGCGGCAAGGCGGAGGCGAAGCCTTCCGCGGCGGAGGCGAAGCCTTCGGCGGCGACGGCGGAGACCCAAACCCGCCGCGGCACCGGGCTGGGACTGAGCATCGCCCATGCCATCGTCCTGCGTCACGGCGGAGAAATCCGCGCACACAGCGACGGACCCGGCCGCGGAAGCAGGTTCACCGTCGTTCTTCCCGTCGCGTCCTTCGACGTGGCCGAGGAGTTGGATCAATGAATCTTCCCAAACCACCGACGCCCTCCGACGTGCGCGTCCTGGTCGTCGATGATGAAGGCCGGCTCCGCGACGTGCTCACCCGCGCCATCGCCTCCTGGGGGTTCCAGGTCGCCGGCGCTCGATCCGCCGAGGAAGCCCTGCGGCTCATGCAGGCGTCCAAATTCGACATTTCCATCGTGGACCTCAATCTGCCCGGAATCAGCGGCATCGAATTGTTCGAAAAACTTCGCGCCATCCAACCCGAGCATCAGGTCATCGTGCTGACCGGCTTCGGCAACCTGGAGTCGGCCCGCGCGGCCATCCGCCTGGACGTCGTCGATTTCCTCGAGAAACCCTGCCCGCTGGGCGAGCTTGAAAAATCGCTCCACCGCGCAACCCTGCGCCTGGCGCGCCCGTTGTCCCAAGCCATCGAGCCGGCCGCCCCCGAGCCGGAGCCGGACGAGCCCGTGCAAACCCTCGAAGACGTCGAGCGCGAACACATCATCTCGGCCCTTCACCGCAATGACGGCAACCGCACCGCCACCGCCCTGGAACTGGGCATCAGCCGACGAACCTTGCAATACAAACTCAGCGAATATCAGCGCCAGGGTTTCGCGGTGGATGAATGATGCGCTCCGTGCGGCGACTTTCCCCATTATCCGGCGCGGCGATCCTCGTGCTGGTCACGGCGTTCTGGGGTTCCAGCTTCGTCGTCATCAAGCAGATTATTCCGGGTATCCCCGCCGCCCCGATCAACCTGGCGCGGTTCGTAATCGCCGCCGTCGCCCTGTCGCCCTTCATCCGCTTCGACCGGCAAACCTGGCTATGCGGCCTGGAAATGGCCGTCTGGCTCTTCGCTGGATTCGCCACCCAAACCATCGGACTGCGCTACACCACCGTCAACCGCTGCGCCTTCATCACGGCCATGAACGTGATCTTCGTGCCGATCCTGGCGGCGATCTTCGGCCATCGCGTTCGCCCGATCGTATGGGCCGCGGCCATCACCGCGCTCGTCGGCTGCAGCCTTCTATGCGGCGACGGCCACGGCCCGAACATCGGCGATCTCTGGTCCCTCGGCACCGCCATCACCTGGGCCATGTACATCTTCCGCCTGGAATCCATCGCCGCCAAATTCCCGCCCCTTCCGCTGGCCATGGCACAGATTGTTCCCGTCGCCGTTTTCTGCGGAATATGGACCGCCGCTTCCCGGCCAGTGGTGACGGATTTTCACTGGCCATCCCTGATCTACCTCGGCCTAGCCGCGACCGCCGCCACGACTTGGCTGCAAACCGTCGCCCAGCGTGTCGTCCCCGCCCCGCAAGCCGCCGTGATCTTCACCCTGGAACCCGTCTTCGCGGCCGTCCTCGGCTTCATCGTCCTCGGCGAACGCCTCCCCCTCCGCGGCTTCATCGGCGCGGGCCTGATCATCCTCGCCGCCATCGCCAGCCAGGTGCCTGGGATGATGGAGAGGAAGAAGGTCGAATTACAATCAGAACCCGCCGACAATTCATGACTAGCGCCGTCGATGCGTTTGGTATTTTTCATTAGGCCGAGTTCCAATTCGGCGTCTCCGACCTATGACACTCACGTTTAGACTACCCTCACCTCGGAAATCCCTGCGTCAATGACCGCACATTAAGCCAAGCAGTCGTGCAAGCAAAAGAAGCGAAATGCCAAAGGGCTAGGTAAGTTCGTTTTGAGTGTGTTGCGCAATAGCATGTCTACGAGAGGCGAGGGCTAAGGCTTTCCTCTGCAAAATGCTAGTAATATCAAAGCGAGAAATATGTGTCGTAAAATGGGGCTTGAAATAGACAAATAGAGTTGATAGAGTTGAGTTTTTATTCTTCTTACAAATTGGGCCAAAGATCGGCAGAGGGTATGAAATTCGCGAAGAGGGCACTGAAGCTACCGATAGTTTCCGTAACAGCGGTTACCCTCGGATTCGTCGGGGCGGGAGTGCGCGCCGCAACGTTTTCGACGGTACTGACATTTGACGGCCCAAATGGCGGTAACCCCACCGGCGATTTTATCGCAGACGCGCAAGGCAATTTGTATGGCGTCGAAGCCGGTGGCCTGTACGAGTTCGATCCAAATACCGAGACGATTACCACTCTGGCAACGTTCCAATACACCGCCGGCGGATTCGAATATTACGGCGACGGATCCTCACCGCAAGGCGGCGTGATTTCGGATGCTGCAGGGAACCTCTACGGCGCAGCACTTGAAGGCGGTCCATGTAACGAAGGAACAGTCTACGAGCTGAATCGCAGCACCGATACGATCGTCCCGCTGGCATCGTTCAACGACAATATCGGCGGTCCAAACACCGGTGAATATCCCCGCGGACGCCTGATGGCCGACGCAGCGGGCAATCTGTATGGCACGACCAGTCAGGGAGGGCCGGGTGTGGGTGGTACTATCTTCAAGCTGAACCTCGGCACTGGCACGCTGACGACTCTGGTATCATTTAATGGCGTGAACGGGATCGGACCATCTCTTAAGTTTAACGACCAAGGTGGCAATCTGTATGGGACAACGAGCGGAGATCAGTTAAACAACTACGGCACGATCTTCAAACTCTCGGAGAGTACCGGGAAATCCACCGTGCTGGCTTCCTTCAGCATTGGGTCGAGTCTGCAGTATCCTACCGACATCGTTCCTTACGCGCCGGGTTATATATATGGGACCGCAAACGGAGGCGGAGCCTATGGTGATGGAGCTATCTTTGCCCTTGATCTCAACACGGGCACCATTGCCACTGTGGCATCGTTTAATGGTACGGATGGGTGGGATCCAGCAGGGTTGATTGTGGATGCTGCAGGAAACTTATTCGGTACCACTTTACAAGGTGGTGCAACTGACCACGGGACTGTCTTTGAACTTGCTAGGGGCTCCGACACGATCGACACACTTTATTCGTTTACTGGCGGGCAAGACGGGTCCTGGCCAAATAGCGAATTATACGCCGACAGCAACGGCGATCTCTTCGGAACCACAGCCTTCAGCGAATTTGAGGAAGGCTCGATCTATGAGTTGACTGGTAGCGGCTTCGTCGTAGTGCCCGAGCCATCGGGCTTCTGCCTTCTTTGTTTGGCCGGACGAATTGCTCTGCGCCGTCGGCGAACTGCTTAAATCCAATGGCCGCAGACGATCTCAAGTTGTACCCGAACGTCTTGGCGTCCGAGTATTTGTGCGCGATTTGCTTGGAAGATGTTATGGTTTGAATTGGCGCCACTAGGCTGTCCGCTCGGCCATTCGCCCACCCACCGGACGCGACTCAACATACAGCGATTCGGGGCCGAAGTCCTGTTCGTTGGGCCAGGCAACGCTCCCGAAGGCCAGCCGAACGGATCGGAAATAGGACGGATCGCGCAGCTCGGTAAAAATGCCCTTGTTCAGATAAGGGCCGACATCAAACACACGAGTTTCTCCGGTGTTGAATGAAAGCTCCAACTGGTAATTGTCCAATGCCTTGACGTCGGTGACCTTGATCATCATGGCGGCTCCTATTTCAACAGGTCGATACGGAACTCGCAACGAATTCTGATATCGCGTTCGCCGCGGCGGCGGGTTGGGTTTGAAGAACGAGATGGGGCGATGGAATGTGCGCGACCTGTACGGAGGGACGAGCTGCGACAATTTCCGTCAGGTTATGTTTGGGCACAACCTGATCGCGGTCCCCGCGAATGTAAAGAACGGGCACGGGGCAGGAAATCAGTTCCTCCAGGACGTTGACCTGCATTGCGGCGTGAACACGATGGGCCAGCACGTCGGGCCGAACTTCCGAGAGGGCTTCGGCCTCGAGCAATGCAAGCTCGGGGGTTGAGTAGCCGCCGAGCGTTGCCTTCACGCGTTTCACTGGCCAGAAGAGACGAAACATAAAGGGACGCACCAAATGCCGGAGCCACCGCGCGCGCAACCACGCGGGATTGCGCACGAAGGTCGCACACAGAATTACGGCGCGCAGGTTTGGGGGGCGGGTTGCGGCGGCCATCAGCGCCAGCGGGCCGGCGAAGGATTCTCCGAGAAGTATGAACGGGGATTTAGTTGGAAGGGCGGCCAGAACAAGCGGGAGCAAATCATCGTATCCGAGCATTTTGTCCGGCGGATAGGACAAAACGATCGGACGAATGTGCGGCGGGAGATGGGCGACGAGCGGGCGGAACATCACGCCGCTTCCGTCGAGGCCGGGCATGAGAATTAGGGCGAACTCCGTCATTCTGGTCCCGGAAAGTCGATCCAACCGCGGATTGCACGGATATCGCGGATAAATTCAAATCTTATCCGCGTCATCGGTGCCGCCATCCATCTAAATCTTCGCGCGCCGCGCAAATTTCCAGATCGGATTATTAACCGCCCGCTTCGCTAGAGATCGCCGAGGGCGCGGAGAAAGGCATGTTTGCCACAGATGAAGACCGATGGGCACTGATGAAATGCAAAGGATTTTGTCTTGATTTATCCGTGTCCATCTGATTTTTCATCTGTGGCAAATATTCTCCCTCTTTTCTCGGCGCTCTCTGCGAACTCTAGCGAAGCGGGCGGTAAATCCCCGTTTCCCGGCTCGCGGTCGCGCTTCGGGTTCAAGAAAATGCCTGCGTTTGCATTCCATTTTGGTTGCGACTATTCCGCGCTGGGCAATCCGCGGTCGAAACATAATGCGGAGCGGGACCGATTGGGAGCCGTCATCGTCGGAGCCTAGTTTTCAATCGGTTCGACTTTGTCCACGTCGACGTGATAGATGCTCTTGATGACTCCGCTCTGGGGGTCTTTGCGGATGAACGTGTGAATCGTGCCCCAGACTTTCACGGGAACGTCGTAATAGTAGCAGCGCTTCCCCCTGACAACGTTGCCGTCAACGAAGTGCTGGGCCAGCGGGGGGCCGTTGAAGCAGCATTTGGTCTTGGAATAGACGAGTTGGAAGTAGTCGAGCCGGGCGCTGTCGGCCGCTGAATGCGGCGCCCACATTTCGCCGATCGCCATGACCTTCTGCCCTTCCAGGGCTCGCCACTTGGACGGAACGTCCTGCATGGTGGCGTTCATCTGGTCCATGTCGAACGTGCTCATGGCTTTCAGATCGACTTCCTTGTAGGCGCCGTAATCGTGAATGCCGCCGCTGAGGAACTCGTTGAGCCACCAGAAAAACAGCAGCAGGATCGGCAAAACGACCACGGAAACGAAAACCAGGATTCGCCAGTTCAGGCGCTGTGACCAGGGGATTTTTTCGCCCGGCGGCGGCCGGGGCTGATAGGACATTCCGCTCGGACTTACGGATGGCGGGGTGGCGGTGCTCATCGACGACGTTCCAAAATTACCGGGCCGCGAAGTTTACTGCGGGGCGGCGCGGACGCTGGTGGCGTCCATCTGAAAGATGCTCACGATAAATCCACCGTCCCGAACCTCTTTCACGTGAAGCGTTCCCTCGACGACCAGTTCATCGGGGAAATAATTCAACGCCTTCGATTTGGGACAATGCACGATAATTGTATGCTGAATCTGCGGCGGCTGGCCAAAACAACAGGCGAACAGGCTGGGAACCAGGGCAAATTCGGAAATGCTTTCCGCCTGATCCAGCGGGATCATGTAACCCATGGTTTTGAAATGACATCCATCGAGCCGAACGACGTCGCCGGGGATGTTTCCACCGACGGTGGCGTCATAATCGAAATTCCCAAGCTCCTTGATGGGCATCTCAACGGTGTCACCGCCGGCAGGGGCGGGATGGATGTGACGCGGCCCGCCATCCACCAGGACGGCCACCGACTGCGTCGGCGTGGAAACCACCGGCTTGGCGGCGGCGTTGAGCATCTGGTGCCGGCAAACCCGGATTTGCTCCAGGATCGGTCCAAGCTGGTCCGGCTGGTCCGCCAGCATCTCCGAAACCTTCTGCAACAGCGGCAGCGCCGCCGCATAGTCGCTGCGGCCCATGTCCTCGTTGGCCTGAAGCTGCAACTCGCCGGCCAGCGTCGCGTTGGACGGCTGCGAAGTCGGCGAAGCATCCGCCCATGCCCCGACGGAAATCCCCAGCGTCAGCAACAGTATGGCTGTCCAAATCCTATTCATAGCCAATCCCATGAACCCATCCATGTGTACCAGAGGTTTAACCTTAGCATATCAGCAAAGTTGCAGGGATTCCTGTTAAAATCGGCGTCTACTGCGGGGGAGAAGGGGAAAGATCCGCCGGACGCGGCATAAGCTCTGGTTTCAGCGCCAGATAATACAATTGCCCCTCCTGCAATTCGTGACCGGCCATTGCCTCGGCGGTTGGTCCGATACCCATGTAGATGTCGCATCGTCCGCTGGCGCGAATGGCGCCGCCGGTGTCCTGATCCAGCAGGAATCCGTCAAACGGCCGCATTCCCGCGCCGGGATAGTCGGGGATCGACGTCACCACGAAAGCCGGCATCGCGCGGGGATAAATATCTTTCTGTTCCTTGTCCGTTGCGATCGTTGCAAACGGGGTCACCCGGACGTTCAGGCTGCCGAACGGACCGCCCGGGCGCTCGGTGAAGAAAACGTACCGCTGATCCAGCGGCAGATATTTGTCCATCATCTCCGGATGGGCCGCGAAATACGCCGTCAGGCCGCGCAGGCTGAGCTGGTCTTCGGGAATCACCCCGTCGGCGACCATTTGCCGGCCTGGGCTGGTATAGGCATACCCGTTGATCCCGGCGAATCCGATTTCGTAAACCTGTCCCGTGTCAACCAGGTGAAGCCGCGCCGATCCCTGAATCGTCACCACGTATGCTTCCCACCGGCTCCTGAGCCAGACCAGTTCGTCCCCAGCCAGCTTGTGTCCCGTTTCGATTTCGCCGCGCGTGTAATACGGCACGATCCGGCCATCGGGCGTTCTCCGCCCCTGCACCTGCCCCGACATCTCATCTCGAACCAAATCCGCCGGCAACTTGTACAGCGGCCACTGAAACTCGGCCGTCGGTTTCAGGCTGGCATCGTATATCGGCGTGCAATATCCCGTGAACAGCACCGTATCGGTATATCCCGATCCATCCGGCGACGGAGCGCCGTAGCTTTTATATACCTCGAAATTCGCGCGAATCTGCTGATTGAACCAGGTCGAATCCCATCGGCCCATGGCCATCAATTCGTTGCAGATATCGTGCAGGCGATGCAGCGTCGCGACGGCACGCTGGTGGTCGATGTCCAGATACGGGAAAAACGTGCGGCTGCTGGGGGCGGACAGATATTTCAGGCTGCTGTCGATGGACCGGCTCAGGCGAACGGGATCGATCGGCTGCGCCGCGAAATCCGGATATTCGCTCGGATCGATTTTCCGCAGCGCCACCATTCCCTCCGGCAGCGGCTTGCGAAAATCAATGTGCCTCGGAGCCGGCTGCGGAGCTTCCTGCTTGCAGCCGATGATGGCGACGGCGCCGAATAGAATAAAAAGCCCGAATAAATTTCGAAAAGACATGTTGATCCTCCCTGATCAAAACCGGATTCGCCGGGATGAAGTCATCCCCGCTCACGTCCCTCGCGGACGGCGCGAACAATTTCATCCGCCGTCAACGGCGGATTCAACTCCACCTTTCCCACATCCAACGGCGAACGGTTGACTGGTCGAACCATGAATTCCTGGCCGTCAACTCCTTTGATCCGCACCTCACCTTGAGTACGAGCCTGCTCCAGGAGCTTTGATAATTGCTTCTCCGCTTCGGCTGTGGAAAAAGTGGTCATGGTTTTATCTCGCGAACAGGGACCTTCGCCGCCCTCGCGGCCGCCGCAAGGCCGGCGTCGAGTGTCAAAATCTCGCCCCTCGATTCTACCGCGCTTTGGATGACATACGCATCATATGCATAAATATGGAGTTGATTTGATAATCGCACCGCGGATTCAAGGTCCACTACGCGAAGTTCCACGGGCATGCGTCGGAAAAGGTCAATCGCTCGGAGCGCATCCTCCAAGCCAATCCGACGGCGCTTGAACATCGCCGACAAAGCGTTGCCAACTTCCCACGGCAGCGACTGCGGCGCGATCAATTCCTGATCCGTCGTCGCCGCCAAAAGCGCTTCACGGTGTGGCTCGTTCACCACGCACGCGATCACCACGGTTGTATCAATTATGATCGGCACGCCCTTCCATAATAGTTCGGATTCGTGTTCGGGTCACGGCGGCCCTTTCCCGGGTATTGGGTCAGTTTGAAGGTGTTTCCTTTTTTTTCGGCGGGATCGTACCGCATTCCGGGCATCGGCCGGGCGTGGCGCGGAGGTCGTAGCCGCAGGTAAAACAACATCCATTCATCTGTCGAAAGTACGGCCGGGCGCGGGATATCACCAAGGGGGACAACAGAATCAGCCAAAACAAATCCGCTGCTCCTGGAAGTCCAAAACGGAGATACCATGGGACTCGCCGCCAATGATACAAGATGTCCACTATAGGGCTCCCGCCGTTAATTACGCCGAAGACGATCGCCCAGGCAATCCAGGTTGAGGTCAGATGTTTCCCTGCTTGTATCATTCTCCACTCGCGCTCGGTCTTTTCGAGGCCCTTCAATTCGGGCACGGATTTGAGCCGCCAATACAATGCCATTTAATGTCGTCCTGCCGGGGTCATGGACAATTCTACCGCGCACCAGTCGATCAGCGTCAATAAGCCTTCGATCTTCCAAACCTGATAGGCCAGCCCCGCCATCATCGCGCATTTTTCCGCCGTTGGACGGTTGCGGGGAAAGGGAAAAGGGAGCCGGCCGGTCCTCCGGCCGGTCTTCGGCAACCGAAAGTTCGGGCACACCAGAGTGCGTGCCAATCAACCTGCAAATGCAAGCCCTATGCGATGGCGAATGGATTGACAACTCTCACACCCGCGTGCATGAAGTCCCGCGCGTTGCGCGTGACGACCGGCAAGCCATGAACCAGCGCCGTCGCGGCGATCAAACTATCTTTGATCGGCATCGACTTACCCGAACCGCGAAGGTCCGCCAATAGTTTGGCCCAGCGCAAGCCCGTGACGGCCTGCCATGACAAACAATGGATTTTCTCAACCCCTTCGGCAAACCATCGCTCCAATTGCTTTCGCCGCGCACCCGCCGCCACAAGATGAATGCCGAAGCGTATCTCGCCCAGAACAATCGGATCCACGACGATCTGTCGTTCATGCGCGCGAAGCCAATTAATCACCCTCCCCACGGGTTGAGGTTTGGTGGCTTCGCTCAGGACGTTGGCATCGACGAGGTATTTCAAAGTGTGTCGGTCGATTCAGATTGGATCGGCACGAAGTATCCCTTTGCGGGGCAGGCGAGCAGCCAATCGACCATGCCCTGATTGGGCGGCGGTTCCTTTCTCGACAAGCGATATTCACCGCGATCGATCCGCTTGACCTCGAACTGCTCGCCCGGCCTGATGCCGTCCCTCTGCCTGATTTCCGCGGGCAATACGATCTGGCCCTTGCTGGAAACTCTCGTCTTCATGGAGAGTAAGATAGTATCTTACATGGGTTCTTGTCAAATCCCCAATACGCACGTCAGGTCCGGGCGTGCGCATTCACCTGCTTCTCCGCGTGATAGCTGCTGCGCACCATCGGCCCCGATTCGACGTGCCGGATGCCTTTGTCTTCTCCCCGCTTCTTCCACTGGGCAAATTCATCGGGATGCACCCAGCGGACCACCGGCAGATGCTGCGGGGTCGGCCGAAGATATTGCCCCAGCGTGAGGATGTCGCATCCGATGGCCACCAGATCGTCCAGCACCGAGTCGATCTCGTCTTCGCCTTCGCCCAGCCCCAACATCATCCCGGTTTTGGTGATGAACCCCTGCTGCTTTGAAATCTGGAGCAGCTTCAGTGAGCGATGATATTTGGCCTGTGGCCGGACGGTGGCATAGAGCCGCGGAACGGTCTCGAGATTATGGTTGAGGATTTCGGGATCTTCATCGAGCACTTTTTGCAGCGACTCCCAGTCGCCGCAGAAATCGGGGATCAGAACCTCGACGCTGGTCCCGGCGGATTGGCGGCGGATTTGGCGGAGGGTCTCGGCCCACACGCCCGCGCCGCCGTCGGGAAGCTCATCGCGATTGACGCTGGTGATCACGATGTGTTTCAGTCCCATCATCTTCACCGCCTCGCCCACGCGCCGCGGCTCGTCGAGATCGAGCGTCGGCGGCCGCCCGGTGGCGATGTGGCAAAACCCGCAGCTTCGCGTGCAGACGTCCCCCAGGATCATCAGCGTCGCCGTCCCCGCGTGCCAGCATTCCCCCATGTTCGGACACTTGGCCGATTGGCAAACCGTGTGCAGATGATGCTGGTTGACCAGGCCCAGCAGCCGCCCATACCCCTCGCCCGTCGGCATCTTCATCTTCAGCCACGGCGGCTTTCGGCCCTGGTCGGGCGAGTTGGGCAGGATGTCGAGGGGAAGAGGCATATTTAAGTATTTCGATTGTAGGGGCGATTCGGCGTTAGAAAAAGTGGGCCGCCGCGAACCGATTCCGGAAGTCCGAAATTCGAAATTCGAATGACGAATCAAATTCAAAGCTCGAAATTCGAAACGAAGACCGTTTTGGTCACTTGAATTTCGAATTTGATTCGTCATTCGAATTTCCCTAGTGGCCTATTCCGATTGAACGGCCGGAAATGTGATCCATTCGTGTAAAGGCCATACATGGTCGGCCAAGCCCGCCGACATGGCGGGCGTTCGT
>JBEKKC010000056.1:0-24033 GCA_050010915.1 Tepidisphaeraceae bacterium
GGCCCGGCACCGACAATGGCAACCTCGGCTGATGAATCGGGCATGGCGTGATTCTATAGCAAATCTCAAATACAGGTTACCGCGAAGGCGCGAAGGACGCGAAGTTGCGCGAAGGAAGATAGATATCAATCTGACTTCGCGCAACTTCGCGTCTTCGTTGATATCCTGCAATATCTTGTCGCCACGCGAAGATTTTTCAAGAGCACGCAACTTCCGGGGTGCAACGCTCATTTGCACTCCGGCTCGATTCGATTTCAAATCCATTGAAGAAAGATCTCACGCAGAGGCGCAAAGGGGCAGAGAAGTCAGAGAAGTAAAAGAAAACAAAGGCCCTGACTTCTTTTGCTTCTCTGCGCCTTTGCGCCTCTGCGTGAGATCTTTATTGGGTTGCGGGCGTAGCCAGCGCTGGGCGCCTTCGCGGTTTATCTTTTCGATATAGGTCCCGGAATCACGTGATGGAGCGGCCGCCGTCGAGTCGGAGAATCTGGCCGGTCACGTATTGGGCGCCGGAACAGAGGAAAAGGACGGCTTGGGCGACGTCGGCGGGAGTGCCGGCCCTGCCCAGCGGAACGCGGCGAAGATATTGCGCCCGCTCTTGCGACGGCAAATCCTCCGGCCATTCCACCACGCCGGGAGCGATGCCGTTGACGCGAACCTCGGGGGCGAGTTCCCGCGCCAATCCCAGCGTGAGGTTCCACAACGCCGCCTTGCTGACGCAATAGGCCAGATATCCCGGAATCGGGCGCTCGGCCAGGAGATCGACCATATTCACGATGCACCCCCCCGCCGCTTTCAGACTGGGGGCAAAGGCGCGGCAAATCAGCATGGGCGATTCCACGTGAATCGCCCACATCCGCCGCGCTTTGGAAAGGGCATCCGGGGCGTCGGTGTCAGGTTCATAGAGAGAGGCGTTGTTGACCAGCACGTCGAGCCGGCGAAACGCTGCCGCAAACGGCGCGGTGATCGCCGGGATCGCGGATTGGGGATCGGTCAAATCGGCACGGATCGCCAGGGCTTGGCCGCCCGTCTTGCGAATCTCGGCGACCAGGCTGTCGGCGAGGTCATGGCTGTTCAAGTAAGTGAACGCGACGTCGAATCCCGCCTCGGCCAGGCGCAGCGAAATCGCCCGCCCCACACGCCTGGCCGCTCCGGTCACCAGGGCAACACGTTTTTCGTTGGTCTGAGTCATGGGCTTTGAAGGGTTAGCCGCGTGACAACCGGCCGTTTCGACGGCAAAATGCACGGCGGAGATTTCGATCCATGACCCATTATAGTGCCGGGCGCCTCAACGCTCCCCTTTTGCTCGTTATGCTGCTGGGGTGCGTGGCCTGGAAAGCGTCGTTCGGGCAGGAGCTTGGCGCGCCAAATCCCGGACCCTGGCGACCGGACAACGGCGACGGAACCTACAAGAATCCCATCCTGTTCGCCGACTATTCCGACCCCGACGTGATCCGCGTCGGGGATGATTTCTACCTCACCGCATCCAGCTTCAGTTGCTTTCCCGGCTTGCCGATCCTCCGCTCCAAGGACCTGGTCAACTGGACGATCATCGGTCACGCGATCGACAAATATCCGGTCGAACGCTTTGCGGCTCCCCATCATGGCGGCGGGGTCTGGGCGCCGGCGATTCGATTCCACGACGGCCGGTTTTATATTTTCTTCGGCGATCCCGATTACGGGATTTTCATGGCCCGGACGAAAAATCCCGCCGGCCCATGGGAACCGCTCGTCCACGTCAAGAACTCCAAGGGTTGGATCGACACCTGTCCATTCTGGGACGACGATGGCCAGGCCTATCTCATCCATGCGTTCGCCGGCTCCCGTGCGGGGGTCCCCAATGTCCTGGATGTCAACCGCATGAGCGCCGACGGCACGCGATTGCTGGACGATGGCAAGCGGGTCGTCGAGGGCGCAGCGAACAATTACACGACCGTGGAAGGCCCCAAGCTCTACAAGCGCAACGGCTATTACTACGTCATGGCCCCCGGCGGCGGTGTGGGCGCGGGGTATCAAATCGTCTTCCGCTCCAGAAATATTTACGGCCCTTACGAATCCAAGGTGGTTCTGGCCCAGGGAAAGACCTCCGTGAACGGCCCGCACCAAGGCGGTTGGGTTCAAACCCAAACCGGCCAGGACTGGTTCGTCCATTTTCAGGAACTTCTGCCATACGGCCGGATCGTGCATCTGGAGCCGATGAAATGGGTGGATGATTGGCCGGTCATGGGCGATGCCGGGCAGCCGGTACTGAAATATCAAAAGCCCGACGTCGGCAAGACCTGGCCCATCGCGGTTCCACAAACCACCGATGAGTTCGACCAGCCGACGCTCGGCCTGCAATGGCAATGGTGGGCCAATTATCAAGATGATTGGTATTCCCTCACGGCTCGGCCGGGCTTTCTGCGTTTGAATGCCGTGGCGCTGGCCGAGCCGCGGACGCTGTTCGACCGGCCAAACCTTCTGCTGCAAAAATTTCCGGCGGAGCGGTTCACGGCAACGGCGGAGCTCGATCTGTCCCACCTGGCGGAGGGCGACCGCGCCGGGCTGGTGGTGGCGGGAATGCTGATGATGGCGCTCCAGGTTCAGAAAGACGGCCAGGGCGTGAAGATCGTCCAGACCAAGTCGGTCAGTTTCCGCGCTCCCGGCGCGAAGGGAGAGCGCATCAGCGGCCCCGAGGTCGAGGAAAACTCCGCCGCCCTTGCGGGCCAAACCGTATTCCTGCGCCTCACCGTCGAGCCGGGCGCACACTGTTCGTTGGCCTACAGCGCCGACAACCGGCAATTCACCGCGCTCGGCCCGTCTTTCAAGGCCGTTAACGATCTCTGGATCGGCGCCAAGGTCGGGCTGTTCTGTAACGCCCCCGCCGGCACGACGTCCAAGGGTTTCGTGGATGTGGATTGGTTCCGGTTTTCATGGTGAGATGTCTACAATGACAACGATGACCCGCGCGTTGATCTGTCTGACCTGTATGCTGGCAATCGCATGGCCCGCGGCCGGCGCCGACGGCTCGGCCGCGAGCCGCCCCGCCATTTACGTCGATCATGCCGGGCTGCTGAAACTCGGCTGGCAACTCGCCTGCGTCTCATCAACTTTCCGGGACCGATCCACGTTCGACATGATCGATCTGCTCCATTCGCTGGATTTTCACCACATCGAGCTCTCGACGGGGCAGATTCCCGGCTGGGACGATTCCGCCGCGGCTGACGCCTTGGTCGCAAAGCTCAAGAGCCATCACATGGACATCGTGAGCTTCGGCCCCGTCGATCTGGCAAAGACCGAGGCTGAGACGCGCAAGGTTTTCGATCTGGGCAAGCGGCTCAAGATCAAAACGATCCTCGCCGATCCGCCGGATGATTCGCTGGACATGCTCGACAAGCTGGCGAACGAATACCGGATCAACGTCGCGATGGTCAACGCCGCCGGGCGCGGAGACGACCCGGATCGCCTGCTCCGCCGGCTGGCCGGGCGCACCAATCGAATCGGCGTGTGTGCCGATCCCGTGGGGTGGCGGCAAGCCGGATTGTCGCCCGTGGACTGCGCGCAAAAGCTGGCCGGGCATATCCTGGAAGTCCGCCTGAGCGAGTTCGACGATCGCGACGGCGCCGACGTTCTCGGCGAGCTGAAGAAACAGGGACTCAAGGGGATTTGCGCCGTCGAATGCGTCGGCAAAACCGGCGACGATCTGATCGACGGCTTCACGCGGACGGTGAATGGCCTGTCGGAAATCGTCGCTGAATTGAGCGGAGCGCGGTGAGTAGCGGATGAGTCCGGACCAGAACAAACCCGTGGCTCGCCGCCGATTCTTCCGCATGGGCCTGTCCGAACTTTTGCGGCCTTTGGCCACGGCCGCCAAGCCGCTGGAGCGGATGATCCACGAGATCGGGAAACTCGATCAGCCCCAGGCGCGGCCCGACCTCCCGCTGCGGCCGCCGGGATCGCTGCCCGAGGCGCAGTTCCGGCAAACTTGCCGGCGCAACGGCGATTGCGTCCGGGCCTGTCCCGTTCAGGCGATCCGGATCGATCCGGCCAAGGCGGGCGGCGTGCCGTTCATCGACGCCGATTCCGCCGCCTGCGTCGTCTGTAGCGGTTTGCAATGCATGTCCGTCTGCCCCAGCGGGGCGCTGAGGCCCACGTCCATCAACGACATCGATATGGGCACGGCAGTTTGGCATAGCTCCACCTGCCTGCGAACGACCGGCCAGTCCTGCACCATCTGCATCGACAAATGCCCGCTCGGCTCCGCCGCCATCGAATTGAAAGCCGGTCGCGTCGCGGTGATTCCCCTCGGCTGCATCGGCTGCGGCGTCTGCCAACTCGAATGCCCAACCGATCCCAAAAGCATCGTGGTTATTCCCATCGCGGCCAAGACGGCGAGGTAAGAACGTGATCCGGCCGTCCCCACACCGGCGCCGTGGGCGTTCGGGTGAAAGCAATTGGAAACCATATCATTTGTGATGCAACGGCGTTCCGAGGCGGTCGGCGATGATCCGGCGCATGACCGCCTGCGGGGCGGGCAGGCCGGTCCAGGTCTCGAATTGCGCCACCGCCTGCCGCACGAACATCTCCACCCCGCTGATCGTGCGGGCGCCGAGGCCTTGGGCCTGCGTCAGCAGCCGCGTTTGCATCGGATTGTAGACGGTGTCGAAAACAACGGTCTTGGCCGAGAACGGCGGCGGCCGATCCCAAAACGGAGTTTCGTCGACGTTTGGATACATGCCGACCGACGTGGTGTTGATGAACACGTCCCAGTCGCCGCGGCAAAGCTCGTCGAAGGAGACGGCCGAAATCCCGCCTCGACGATTGTTGAATTCATCGGCCAGCGCCACGGCGCGATCGTGGGTGCGATTGGAGACGAGGATCGTGGCGCCATAATGGGCCAGGGCCGCGACGGCCGCCCGTCCCGTCCCGCCGGCGCCCAGCACCGCGACGCGAAGATCGCCCAGTCCGTCCCGATCGATCTGAAGCTCCGCCGTGATGCTGTCCAGAATCGCCGCATAATCCGTGTTTTTACCGCTCAGCACCGGCGCGGACCCATCGGGCCGCCGAATCACAATCGTATTCACCGCGCCGATCCGCTGGGCCAATTCCTCCACGGCCGACCCGGTTTCCTTCAGATAGCGCAGCGCGTTCTGCTTATGCGGAATCGTGACCGACAGGCCGGACAGATCCATCCCCGGAAATTTCAAAAAGCCGTCGAGGAAGGACTTGAAGCTCTGGTAATCCGACTCGACCAGCATGGGAAGGTAAACCCCGTCGTATCCGGCCGCCGTGAACGCCGCGTTATGAATCGCCGGCGAGAGCGAATGCCGCACCGGATCGGCGACGACGCCGTAGACTTTTGTGTTCGGCCCCAGCGCATCCCAGCGATAGAGCGTTATCATGTCCGCAACCGTCAACTGCCCCGGCGCGGTCGCCGAGTCGGCATTGAGCGACGCGAAGGTCAAAAACGCGCCAAACTTTTTGCCAAGAATGCGGCTGACGAGGCCCGCGTCGCCCATGCACAGCGCGATCATGGGACGCCGGGAATTTCTCAGCAGGTTCAACGCGTCCAGGTTTTCCCGGATGGTTTGAGCTTGCCAGACCATCTTGTTCACCTTTGCCGGCCTGCGATCCAATTGGTGAACCAGATCGTCGAGATTCGCCGGCTTGGCGGAAAGATCGTGGACGCTCAGGATGATCCCCGCCGGGATTTTGCGATCCAACAGGGTTGGATGCCGAAGAACGGTTGCCAGTTCCAGGTCGACGTAATCCGCCCGTTCGGCGGCGACGCCGCCCGTCAATCGAGCCGCTCGCGCCTCGTCGCCGAGAGTGGAGAATCCCCCTTCAGACGTTGGCCGGCAGGTGACGATTGCGGCACAGACCTTATCGCCCAGAAGGTCTTCCAAAACCTCCATGTCTTCCAATTTGTCGATGCGCAGCTCGACCAAATCCGCGCCGGCGGCGGCTGCCGCGGCCATGTCGCGACGCGCCATGGCCAGGTCCGTCACAAAAATGGGAACGCAAAGACGAGTCATGCGCCAAAGATTTCTGATGCGCTGCCGATCAGCCGGGAAGCGTTCCGATTTCCTTCATGCACCGCTCGATCTGCTTCCTGGTGCTTTCGCTGGCCTCCCAAAGCGGGAGCCGCAACTCGCCGGAATCCATCCCGGCCGCCTTCATCGCGTGTTTGATTCCCACCGGATTTCCGTCCAGGAACATCGCGCGCATGAGCCCAAACAGCTTGCGGTGCAAGGCCGCCGCGTGCTCGTATTGATTGGCCTGGCAGAATTTCACCAGCGCCTTGATCTGGGCGGGAATGAGGTTGGACATCACGCTGATCACGCCGCGCCCGCCGATCGACATGATCGGCACGGTCAACGAATCGTCGCCGCTGAGGATCACGATGTCGCACAGGGAGCGGATTTCCCCGGCAATGTTCAGATCGCCGGTGGCCTCCTTGATGCCCACGACGTTCCGGTGCTTGGCCAGCCTCGCCACGGTTTGCGGCGACATGGTCACGCCCGTCCGGCCGGGGATGTTGTACAAAACGATGGGCAGATCGACGCGGTCCGCCAGCGTCATGAAATGCCGGTACAACCCCTCCTGCGTCGGCTTGTTGTAATAGGGATTCACGGATAAACAGCCCGGCGCGCCGGCCCGCTTGGCGATCTGATGAAGCTCGATCGCCTCGGTCGTGGCGTTGGCGCCGGTGCCGGCGATCACCGGCACCCGCCCCGCCACGAACTGGACCGTCAACTCGATCACGCGCGCGTGCTCCTTGACGTCGAGCGTGGGCGATTCGCCCGTCGTTCCCACCGGCACCAGGGCGTCGATGCCCTGGCGGATTTGGAATTCAACCTGCTCCTTCAATCTTTGCTCGTCGATCCGCCCTTCGCGAAAGGGCGTGATCATCGCGGTCATTGCGCCTGTGAACATGGCAGCTCCGGAAAATGCCCTTCAATCAGAATCGATTCACTCGCGGACGATTTCCATCGCCCGCTTCATCTCGGCCGTCGCCTGCCGGATGCCCACGAGGATCGCCCGGCTGATGATCGCATGCCCGATATTCAACTCGCGCATTCCTTCAATGGCGGCGACGGGACCGACGTTGCGGTAATTCAATCCGTGCCCCGCGTGGAGCCGAAGCTTTCGCTGCCGCGCCAGCCGCCCCGCCTGATTCAGCCGCTCAAGTTGCTCGGCAACGCCGGGCCCGTCGGCGTTGGCATAGGCGCCGGTGTGCAATTCCACCGCGTCGAAACCCTGCTCCGCCGCCAGCGTAACCTGCTTCTCTTCCGGATCGATGAACGCGGAGACGAAAACTCCGCTGTCCTTCAGTCTCCGCACGATCTGGGCGATTCGCTGGGACTGCTGCCCCAGATCGATTCCGCCTTCGGTGGTGATTTCCTGCCGTTTTTCCGGGACGAGGGTGGCCTGGTCCGGCCGAGTCTTCAGCGCCAACTCCGCGATCTCCGGCACGATGCTCATTTCCAGATTGAATTTGCACTGCACGCTTTCGCGAAGCCGGCGAACGTCGTCGTCGTGAATATGCCGGCGATCCTCGCGCAGATGGACGGTGATCGCATCCGCCCCGCCCAGTTCCGCCTCGATCGCCGCCCAGAGAGGGTCCGGCTCGTACGTCCGCCTTGCCTGCCGCAATGTGGCCACGTGATCGATGTTGACGCCGAGTTCGAGCATGGGGGGAATTCTAAATGAAAACGGACGCCGGGGGAAATCGCCGCTGCGCGGAAACTCGAAATTCGAAACTCGAATGACGAATCAAATTCGAAACTCGAAATTCGAATTTCGGACTTCGAATTTGATTCGTCATTCGAATTTCGAGTTTCGAATTTCCTCCTCCACCAGTTCCCGCGGGCATCCAATGTCCCCCACAATCACCTCACCCAGATATTCCCTCGCTCCCGGCTCCCCAAACCCGGTCTTCTCGGCGACGAAGGTCACCGTGCGTTTCGCCCTGACGCAGGCCGGACCCAGCGGTCTGCCAATGTCGCAATCCAGGCCGCTGGGAATGTCGATGGCGAGAACCGGCGCCGCCGTCTTTTCGACCGCGGCGACGAGGTCCGCAAACGGCGCGCGGGGCGGTTGGGTCAATCCGGTCCCGAAAATTGCATCGACGATCAGGGCCGCCCCGCATTGGACGATGGCTTGGGCCGTCGCGTTGGCGAAGGGGAGATTCATGGCCTGGCAAATGTCCCAGTTGATTCTGGCATCGCCGGCATATTTCTCCGGATCGGCCGCGAGCAAAATCCGCACGCCGTATCCGCGATTATGAAGATGCCGGGCGACGGCCAGGCCATCCCCGCCGTTGTTTCCGCCGCCGCACAGGATCAGCACCGGTCCGGCGCCGGGCGGAATCATCGCCGCCGCCGCGTTCGCCGCGGCGATCGCCGCATTCTCCATCAGCACCACGCCGGGGACGTGGTATCGCTCGACGGCAAGCCGATCGATCTGCCGAACCTGCGCTCGCGTGAGACGAACCATCCGAAACATTATACTCTGGGGACTATGTTGATCCTCCTGACCAATGACGATGGCATCACCGCGCCGGGATTGGTGGCGCTGTATCACCAGCTCAAAAGCCTTGGCGAGGTTCACGTCGTCGCCCCGGCGTCGGTGCAGAGCGCGACGGGCCACGGCATCACCCTCTCGGCGCCGCTGCTGACCAACCGCGTGAAAGTGGCGGACGCGTTCACGGGAATCGCGGTGGACGGCAGTCCGGCGGATTGCGTGAAGCTGGCCGTCGCCCAACTGCTCCCGCGCCCTGCCGATCTGGTCGTCAGCGGGATGAACAGCGGCGCCAACGTGGGAATCAACGTGATTTACAGCGGCACGGTCGCGGCCGCGATCGAAGCGGCGTTTCTGGGCCTTCCCAGCGTCGCGGTGTCACTGCATCTGCGCGCCGAGATTCCGCCGGATTTTGAACGGGCCGCAATGTTCGCCAGGCAAACCATCGAGCCGATTCTGGCGGCGGGGCTTAAGCCCGGCTACGTTGCCAACGTCAACATCCCCTGCCTCGAGCCTCATCAATCGCCGGCCGGAGTCAAAATCGTTCGGCAATGCACGCGACCCTGGACCGATACCTATGAGCGTCGAAAAGATCCGCGCGGCCGCGATTATTTCTGGAACAGCAGCGTTTTCGTCCTGGGCGCAACCGACGATGACACCGACGTCGCGGCGGTCCGCGACGGGTACATTACCATTACCCCCCTTCAATTTGATTTGACCGATCACGCCTTGCGGCGAAAGTGGAACCAGAAGGATTGGCAAGTGAAAAAGCCCGTCAATACGCCGACGGATTGAAGTTCTGCAAATCGCCTCCCTCGGCGCCGATGCGCAGAAGGGTGATCTTTTCCAGGACCCAATTGTCGCCGGATTGCTGGTAATCCAGTTGCCAACTGCTGGTCTCGGCCCGGGCCAGGGTTGGGTCCTGCTCGCTATACACTTCCACGGAAACCGTGATAGTGGTGTCGGCCCGTTGGCTCTCGATGCCGAGGACCATGACCGATTGCACCCGAAAGTGCTCGCAATTGTCGCGAGTCATTTGAACGATGTTGTTCCGCCCGGCGACGAGCACGCGCGTGCGGTTGCAAACGGCCGTGTTGGCATCGAGCAGAGAGTTCAAGGCGTTCCAGTCCTTATGATCCACCGCCCTGACGAGGGCGCGGGTGCGCGTTTCCATTTGTTCCCGCGCGGTCGGAAAGAAAAATCGCAGTAGACCGAGAACCACCGCCACCACGACCACGGCGATGCCGATTTTCTGGAGCTTCTTGTCCAGTCTCCGATTACCGACGATGAAAGCCGCTATCCCCCCCACCGCCGCGGCCAGAATCCACCAGGAGAAATGGAAAAGCAGCTCGCTCATCAATAGTTCAATATTTCAATGCCAAAGGTCCGATAAGAAAGGTTGATTCCGCCGCATTATTTCGCCTTGGCGCCCACGCTACAGCCTGGGCCGGCGGATCGCAAGCGACAGCGAATGACCATCGCGGCCGATCCATCCCGGCGGTTCATGCTGCCTTCCGATGCGCCCCTGTTATCCAATCTGGCGGCGTTGTGGGCAACGGAGCCGAAACTGGCCGAAGCGGTTGAATCCGCGTTGGAAGCGCCGCCGCACGTCCTGGAACGGTCCAAATCGGGCCTGCCGACCGTTTCCGTGAAGACCGACGACGGCCGAAGCGTTTACCTCCATAGCCGGCATCAGCCGCGGGCCGAGGCCCAGCGCCTCGTCGAATCCATCGCCGTCGACCAGAAGACCGCGTTTTACGTACTGGGGTTGGGGTTGGGATATCACCTGGAACTGCTGTTTGAGCGCGCCAGCGACGAGGCGATCTTCTGCATCTTCGAGCCGGACGTGCGCATCATCCGGGCCGCCCTGGAAAGCCGGGACCTGTCGGGATTGATCGGGAGTCATCGGCTGCTCTGGTTCAGCGATCTGGATAAATCGGCGCTGTTTCGCCGGCTCACGCCGCACACGGCCCTGATCTCCGTGGGATCGGAAACCGTCGAGCACGCCGCCAGCGTGCAACTGCACGATGCGTTTCATCGGCAAGTGAAGTTGTGGCTGGGCGAATTCGCGTCGTTCTGCCGGACCAACATGAACACCCTGCTGTTGAACAGCGAGCAAACAGCCCGGAACGTGGCGCGGAACATCGGCTGGTACGCGGCGTCGGGCGGGATCAACCGCCTGGCCGGGCGTTTTCGCGGCTGCCCCGGGGTCATCGTTTCCGCCGGGCCCTCGCTGCGGAAGAACAAGCATCTGCTCAAGGGATTGGATGCCAACGCCGTTTTGATCGCGGTGCAGACGACGCTCCAGCCGCTTCTGGAAATGGGATGCCGGCCGCATTTCGTCACCTCCCTGGATTATCACGAAATCTGCACACGATTCTTCGAGAAATTGCCGTCCGGCATAGCCACCGAACTGATTGCCGAGCCCAAAGCCGCGCCCCAGGTTTTGGAAATGATGACCGGGCCCGTGACCCTGATCGGCAACGATTTCGCCGAGGCGCTGCTCCGCGAATTGAATCTCGGCAAGACGGCGCTCACCAGCGGCGCCACCGTCGCGCATCTGGCCTTTTATCTGGCCGAGCATCTGGGCTGCGATCCGATCATATTCGTTGGCCAGGATTTGGGCTTCAGCGACGGCCTGTGCTACACGCCCGGGACCAGCTACGAAGACGTCTGGAGGCCGGAATTGGGGCGGTTTTGCACCCTGGAAATGAAGCAATGGGAGCAGATCGTCCGCGACCGGCCGATCCTGCGGCAAATCCCGGATTACCGGGGCCGGCCGATGTACACCGAAGAGCGTTTGTTCACCTATCTGCTGCAATTCGAGCGCGACTTCGGCAAGTGCAAGTCGAAAATCATCGACGCCACCGAGGGGGGCGCCCTGAAGCGCGGCACGACGGTGATGACGTTATCCGAAGCGATCGCGCGGTTCTGCGGCAGCCCTCTGCCCCAAATCCCGCAGGACGCCCCGCCGCCGCGATGGGACCTGCTGGACGCTTGCCGGCGGAGCGTTTTGCGCAGAAAAGAAGAAGCGGAGGAGATCGAGCGCATCAGCCAACAGACCCTGCCGCTGCTGGAGGAAATTGGCGATCACCTGCAAGACCAGAAGCGCGTCAATCGGCTGATCGCGCGGATCGACGAGCTGCGCACGAAAATGGACTCGTTCGGTCGGACATACGACCAGGTGATGCAGTTTTCCCAGCAGAGCGAATTGAAGCGCTTCGAACGTGACCGCCTGCTGGCCGCCGCCCGGCTCGAGGGGTTCAAACGGCAGGAGTTCCAGTTGCAGCGCGACGTGGAGAACGTGAAGGCCGTGACCGCCGCGGCGCGCGCCTTCGCCGATTCGATGAGCGAGGTGGCCCGGGACCTTGCCGGCCAGGCGGCTCGGCGGAAGGAGGCGGCATGAAGATCGCCGCCGTGCTTTCGATGCTCCACGAGCCGCAGGGCCGGCCCGACAGCGCCACCCGCCGATTCCGCGGCGAAGCGCCCCTCGCCTGGACGCTGTATCGTCTGGGGCGCTCCAGAGGCATCGCCGAATCGGTGGTGATCTGCTGGGAGGATCAGGCGGACGCCGTCAGGCCGATCGTCGATGAGATGAAGGCCCGATGTCTGCCGCCCTGGCCGCGATGCCCGCTGCCGCATCTGGACGGCGTTTCCGCGGCCCGGCGCTGGGCGGACGGCTGGCGCGGCGGGCTGCTTGAAACCTGCGAGTTCGATCGCGGCTTCCACGGACCGCGGACCAAGGAAATCCTCGCCGAATCCGAGGCCGACGCGGTCATGCTGATCGATCCATCGGCCGGCCTGGTCGATCCCGATTTGATCGATGCGTTGATCGAACATGCCGAAGCGCATCCTGAAGTGGATTTATGTTTTTCACAGGCGGCGCCGGGCCTCTCGGGCGTGCTGTTACGCAAGCCGCTGGTGGAACAGCTTGCGGCCGGCGGGTCGCATCCCGGGACGCTTCTGGCCTATCGGCCCGATCTGCCGATGCGCGATCCGATCTCCGCGCCGAGCTGCGCGCCGGTGGCGACGGGGTTGGCGCGGACGCCGCACCGATTTACCCTGGACTGCGAACGTCAAATCGACCGGATCGCCGGCGCCACCGTTCATCTCAACGGCCAACTGATTCGCACCGAGGCCGAGCAGTTGCTGCGGCTGCTCGACGCGACCCCCGCGGCGTGTGCGCTGCCGCGCGAATTGGTGTTGGAATTGACCGTTCGCCGCGTCAGCCGGCCGATCTTTTCGCCGGTTTCCCATGCCAAAATCGAACGGGCCGATCTGACTCTCGAAATCGCCAAAACGGTGTTCGAGGAGATGGCTGCTGCGGATGACGCCCGGATCGTCCTGGCGGGGATTGGCGATCCGGTTCTGCATCCGGAATTCTCGGCGATCGTTCGGTGTGCCCATGAGGCGGGCATCGCGGCCATCGCCGTCGAGTCGGATTTGCTCGGTCTCGATCCGGAGCAAATCGAGCGGCTTGCCGATTTGCCGCTGGATGTCGTCTCGGTGAACCTGCCGGCGATCTCCGCCAAGACTTATCAAACCATCATGGGAATGGACGGCTTGAAGCAGGCGATGGACGCCGTGGCGCGGCTGATCCATCGCCGACAGAGCGGCGCCCGCGGCGCCCCGTTGATCGTGCCGACCTTCGTAAAAGCCGCGGAGAACCTGGCGGAGATGGAAGCGTGGTACGACCGCTGGCTGCGGTGTCTGGGATGCGCGGTCATCGCCGGGCCCGGAGATTTCGCCGGACAGGTCCCGGACGTTTCGCTGGCGCAGATGGAGCCGCCGCGCCGGCGAGGCTGCCTGCGCATCGAGCGCCGATTGACGGTCCTGTGCGATGGGCAAGTCGTTTCCTGCGAACAGGATTTTCTCGCCCGGGCGGCGTTGGGACGCATCGGCCGGAACTCGATCGAAGGCATCTGGACCGCCGGCATGGCGGCACTGCGCCGCGATCATGCCGGTGGCCGTTGGCAGCGGCAGGCGCTCTGCCGGGCGTGCAAGGATTGGCATCGACCATGAGGATGAACATGAACGTACTTGGAGTGATTCTGGCCCGCGCGGGCAGCCAGGGATTGACGGACAAACATTTGCGGCCCTTGTGCGGAAAGCCCGTGATTGAATACACGTTCGATCACGCCCGGCAATCAAGCCTGCTGAGCAGCACCGTCGTCTCGACCGATTGTCCGAGAATCCGGCAACTGGCGCTGGGCCGGGGATTGCGGGTCATCGACCGGCCGGCCGCGCTGGCGACCAGCGACGCCAGCGTGCAGGATGCGATGATTCATGCCATGGATACCGTGGAGAAACAAGGCAATCCGCGGGCCGATGCCGTGGTCGTCTTATACGGCAACGTTCCGATCCGCGGCGAGGGGGTGATCGACCGGGCGCTGGAACTGCTGGGGAAATCGAATTGCGATTCGGTGCGGTCGTTCTGCCCGGTGGGCAAATGGCATCCGGCGTGGATGTGCCGGCTCGAAGGCGATCGGGCCGAGGCGCTGGTCCCGGGCAGCGTCCATCGCCGCCAGGATTTGACGCCCCTGTTCCTCCACGACGGCGCGGTCGTCGCCGTGTCGCGCGAATCCATGCTTCGCGGCAAGGAAAACCCGCGCGATCCCCACGCGTTTTTCGGAGTCGATCGCCGCGGAATCCTCACCGAGCCGGGTGAGACCGTCGAGATCGATCATTTGCGCGATCTCTTCCTGGCCGAGGCAATCCTCCGCGAGCGGCAGTCATCCACCATTTTCCGGGCGAGGGTCGCATGAACGAGATTCAATCATCAACGTCGGAGACTTCGCCATCCCGCCCGCCGTTCCTTCCCGCGGGCAAGACAATGGTGATCGCCGAGATCGGCGTGAACCACGACGGAAGCGTGGATCGGGCGTTGGAACTGGTGCGAAAGGCCGCGGATTGCGGCGTGGACGCCGTGAAGGTCCAGGTCTTCAGCGCCGACCGGCTGCTGCACCCGTCGTCGGCGCTGGCGGAATATCAGAAGCGGTCGCTGCTCGACGAATCTCCGATCGACATGCTGAGGCGTTATGAAATGGACGAAGGTGAACTGGGGCGGATCGTGGCGGAAATTCGGCGGCTGAACTTGCTGCCGCTGGCGACGCCGTTTTCGCCCGAGGACGTCGACGCCATTGAATCGCTGGATTTGCCGGCGATCAAGATCGCCTCGCCGGACATCGTGAATTGGCCGTTGCTTCGTCACGCGGCCCGCACCGGGCTGCCGATGCTGGTTTCCACCGGCGCGGCGAATTTGAACGAGATCAGTTCCAGCGTGGCATGGCTGCGTGGTTGGGGCGCGCGGTTCGCCCTGCTGCATTGCGTCAGCAGCTATCCCACTCCCGCCCAGAACGCGAACCTGCGCTGGATCGCGGAACTGGCGGAGCGTTTCGGCGTTCCCGTCGGTTTCTCGGACCACACGACGGAAGTGGTCGCCGGTGCGCTGGCGGTCGCGGCCGGGGCGGTCATTCTTGAAAAGCATTTGACGTACGATCGCGGCGCCCCCGGTCCGGATCACGCCGCCAGTCTCGATCCGCACGATTTCGCGGGTTACGTGCAACTGGTTCGCCTGGCGGGGCGGATGCGCGGGACGGGGGGCAAGCGCGTGCTGGACATCGAGCGCGACGTGCGCACGGTCAGCCGCCAAAGCCTCGTGGCGGCGCGCGATCTTCCCGCGGGCCATCGCATCGCCGAGCAGGACCTGAAAGTCCAGCGGCCGGGCACCGGGATTCCAGCGTCGGCGATGCCGTCCATCGTCGGGCAACGCACCAGCCACGCCATCAAGGCCGGCCAGATGCTGAGCTGGCAGATCCTCTCCGATGCGGCGTAAAACACGACGAGCCTCGCGGCGCATCTGCTTTGTCACCGGCACGCGCGCGGAATTCGGCCTGATGCGGCCGGTGCTTCAGGCCATCGGCCGCAGGCAGTTGCAAATTGTCGTCACGGGGATGCACCTCGACAGGCGGCGCGGCAGAACGATCGACCGGCTGCGCCAGGAGAATTGGCGGATCGACGCGGTGGTGGATTGGGCAGAATCGGGGCGCGCGGTTGCGGTGGGCCGGGCGATTTGGCAACTCGCCGGGGTTTTCAACCGATTGAAGCCGCAAATCGTCATGGTGACCGGAGATCGCGTGGAGGCGTTCGCGGCGGCGGCGGCGGCGCATTTGTGCGACATCGCCGTGGCCCACGTTCATGGCGGCGACCGAGCGCTGGGGCAAATGGATGATGCCCTTCGCCACGCGATCAGCAAGCTCGCGCACGTCCATTTTCCGGCCACGAGCCAAAGCGCCGACCGGCTGGCGAAAATGGGCGAGGACCGCTGGCGCATCCATCGTTTCGGATCGCCGGCGATTGACGGAATCGTAAAAACCGCTGCCGCGCCGTCGCTGATCCGCCGTTTGTTTCCAGAATTGAAACCGCGCCGATACGCGCTGCTTGCGCTGCATCCGATCGACGCGGACGAATCGGTTGAATTCCGCCGCGCGTCAATGGTCGTAAACGCGCTGCGGAAATCCGGCGTGGAGCGGATCGTGGTCATCTATCCCAACAACGACCCCGGCGCCGACGGCATCGTGCGCTGTTGGGAAAAGCTCGGGCGCGACCGGCGGTTCATCGTTTGCCGGGATTTGCCGCGGCCGGTGTTTCTCGGACTTTTGCGCGATGCCGCCATGTTGGTGGGAAACAGTTCCAGCGGGATTATCGAAGCGGCGAGTTTTCGGACGCCGGTAATCGACGTCGGCCCGCGGCAGCTTGGGCGGCAGCGGTGTGAAGATGTGCGGAACGTGCCGTATCGGCAATCCGCCATCGCCGCCGCCGTAGCCCGAATCTGGAACGCGGGCCGTCCCCGCCGGGGGAAACATCGCAACCCCTACGCCGGCCACAACGCCGGAGCCGCGATCGCCAAGGTGCTCAAACGACTTGTGATCGATCGGCGCGTGCTGCGCAAGATAATCAGTTACTGATAAATGACGAATGACCAATGACTAATGACCGATGACAAAACGCACGATATTGCACAGTATGGCGACGGCCACGGCCCCCGATCCCAAATCCATCGTTCGCGACGCCGTCAACGACGTCATGGCCCTGGCCACGCTGCCGGAAGTCACGTCGCGGGTCATAGCCACGGTTGAAGATCCGCGCAGCTCGGCGGGTCAGTTGCACAAGATCATCGCGCACGATCCGTCGCTGTCGGCGCGGATTCTGAAGGTGGTGAACAGCGCTTTCTATGGCACGTCGGGGCAGATCGGCAGCGTCGAGCGCGCCATCGTGCTGCTGGGTCTGAACGCGGTAAAAAACGTCGCGGTCTCGGCGAGCCTCGGCCAACTGTTCCGCGGCGTGAAGCTGGGGGAGGGATTCACCGCCAAGGATTTGTGGACGCATTGCATCGCGGTAGGCGTCACCGCCCGCGAGCTGGCGCTCAAGGTCAACCGCGCCAAGGCGGATGAAATCTTCGTCGCCGGATTGATCCACGACGTCGGCATTCTGGTGGAACTGCAAACCTGGCCGGAAAAACTTCAAACCATTTGCACCACGGCCAAGAGGACCAACGCCGACTTCTGCGAGGTGGAGCGGCAGGTTCTCGGGGTCGATCACCAGGCCCTGGGCAAAGGCCTGACGGAACGCTGGAAATTCACCAAGTCCTGCCAGCAGGCCGCGGGGTTTCATCATGACCCGGCCGCCCTGGCGGACGATGACCGGACGATGGTGACGCTCGTCTACATTGCCGACACGCTCTGCTGCCAAAGCGACCGGGGATTCAACCTGACGGCACGGAACCAGACCATCGAACCGGAAATGCTGGCGAGCCTGGGCACAAACGAGGCGACGATCGAGCAGGTCCGCAATTCCATGTCCGAAAGCATCGCCAGCGCCATGTCCGTGTTTACTTGACCAGGTGCACGTTTGTACGGCGAGGGGACCCACGGATGGCCATCCGTGGGCTTTCGGGACTGAAATTGATCCATTAGCCAGTTTTGCCGGAATTGATCAGGGCCTCGGGCATGGTGCGCACCTTGCCGTCGGGGCCGACGCAGGCAATCGTGGTGGTTCCCTCGGCCAGGAGCACGTTTCCCCGCCGCAGCTCATAGGCATGGTCGAAACGCACCAGGGTGCCGCGGACGACGCGGGTGGTCAGGGTCAATTCATCGTCGTAGCGGGCGGGGGTCTTGTAGCGCACTTCCGCCTTGGTTACCACGAAAAAGACGCCCTGGCGCTCCAGATCGGCATAGCTGAATCCGGCGGCCCGCAGAAACTCGATCCGGCCCATCTCGAAATACTGCAAGAACCGGCTATGATGCAGATAGCCCATCGCATCGACTTCCGTGTAACGGACCCTGATCGAAATCGTGTGGTGGTTGAACATTTGGTTGTTTGGGTTAAACTAACTGCTTTGGCGGCACCTGGAAAGGACTGTGTCTCGATGATCAAGGTCAAGTCGCGCGGCAATGAAACGGCCGAGCAGATGCTTCGGCGGTTCAAGAAGATGTGTGAGAAAGAGGGTCTCACCAAGGACATCAAGCGCATCGCGTATTACGAGAAGCCAAGCGAGAAGCGCCGTCGGCAGGCCCGCACGACGCGCCGGCCTCCGATGTCCCCCCGCCGCTGACGTTTGGGATTCGAAAGGCTGAGTTACACGGGTATGCAACTTCCTACGTCCCGGCGCATATCCTTACGGCATCGGGAGATGGGTTTTCCGCACGCGGGCGGACGCGGCTGTTCGATATTCTGACATGAGTTCAACCAATCACGAAGCGGTTCAGACCGAGCACCTGACCAAAATCTACAAGGATTTCTGGGGCCGGGACAAAGTTCGCGCCCTGGACGATCTGAATCTCACCATCCATCGCGGCGAAGTCTTCGGCCTCCTGGGACCCAACGGTTCGGGCAAGAGCACCACCATCAAGCTGTTGCTTGGGCTGATCTTCGCCTCGCGCGGAAGCGCCACCGTCCTGGGCCAACCGGCCGGCAGCACGTCCATCAACGAACGCATCGGATTTCTCCCCGAGGAATCCTATCTGTACCGATTTCTCAACGGGGAGGAAACGCTGCGGTTTTACGGCCGGCTGTTCAGGATTGGGCGAAGGGAACTCAATCGCCGGATTCCCGCCCTGCTGGACACCGTCGGCCTCGACGCCAAGAGCCGCAAGCGAAAGCTGCGGGAATATTCCAAGGGCATGGCACGGCGAATCGGACTGGCGCAGGCCCTGATCAATAATCCGGACCTGATTCTTCTGGACGAGCCGACCACCGGCCTGGACCCCATCGGCACGCGCGAGATGAAGGACCTGATCCTCTCGCTCAAGAACCAGGGCAAGACGGTTTTGCTGTGCAGCCATCTTCTGGCCGACGTGCAGGACGTCTGCGATCGCATCACCATTCTCTTCCGCGGTTCGATGCAGACCATCGGCAACGTGCGCGACCTGCTTCAGGTCAAGGACGTCACGCAAATCCAGACCCGCACCATGAACGAACAACAGATGGCGGAGGTCAAAGCGTTCCTGACGCGCATCGGAGTCAACGACTCGGTCATCACCCATCCGACCACGACCCTGGAAGATTTGTTCATCCGCATCGTGCGTGAAAACACCGTCACCGGACAGTCGTCGGTTGGATCGGGATGATTTTCAACCGCCGTCCGGCACGGTTCAATTGAGTTGATTGATTAGGACTGGACTGCTTTTGGCTTCGCACTTTCACATGCTCGCAGCGATGGCCGATGCCGCGTGGTTTGCCCAATACTGGGGCTGGATCGTTAGCGGCGTTATCGTCGTGTTCGGACTTTTGATCGTCGGCGCCAGCGACGCCAAACGATTCAGCTTCGCGCGGGCCTGGGCGATCTCCGGCGTCTGTTTCGACGAATCCATCCGCAAACGCGTCCTGTGGATCGCGCCCCTGGCCATCATCGGCGTCATCGGAATCACCCAGTTCCAGCGTGCCATGGACGAACAGGACGCCCTCCGCCAATCCGTCAAAATCTGTCTTTTCGCGACCGGGTTGGTCGTGATGCTTTCCAGCATCATCCTGGCATGCACGAATTTGCCCAAGGAGATCGAAAGCCGCGTCATCTACACGATCGTCACCAAGCCGATCACGCGGCTGGAGTTGGTCTTAGGGAAAGTGATCGGATTCGCGCGCGTGTCGCTTGCGATCATCGCGATCATGGGGATTTTCACCTGGGTCTACGTGCGAGTGGGCGCGCAACAGAAAAGGCAGCAGATCGCCTACCGTCTGAACGAAGGGGACGTCAGCGACACCGAACGGGCACGGCTTAGCGAATACAAGCAGACGGGCCTGCTGACCGCGCGCACGTTCTGGGCGCCGGACCAGTTGAACGTTTTCGCCCAACCGCCCCAGCCCAACAATCCGGGGCGAGTTATCACCAGCGAAGGCGACCAGGATTTTCTGGCCGGGTTCCCGGTCAACCGGGAGGTCCTGTTCGGCCCGCCGCAGCAGGATCCCCAGGACTGGGTCCGCGCCGGCATCGGTCAAAACGGCCTGGTGATTCGCGTGTTGCTCAACACGCAGCGCACCGGCGCGCCCGACGATCAACCCGCCGTATCGGAACCGATGGGACCGACGTTCCGCAAAGCGCCGACCGCCAACCTGGCTCCGCCACGCGTGGGTATCCAACTCTTGGACGACCATTACAACGACATGTGGGCGGGCATCAACATGGTGGGCAGTTCCACTGCCCCGCAGTTGATCCAGGCCATCGCGGCCTACTCCAAAACCATGAAGATCGATCCGGAAGCCGCGGGCGCCGGGGTGCGCCTCGGCGAGCCGTTGAAGCTTCCCGACGGCGGCACGGGCCAATACGCCTATGCCTGGCTGCCCCCGCAGCGCGCGATCGCGCTGTTCAATTTTCCCCGGTTTTTCGTCCGGGTGAGCGGCCTCAGCGGAAAGGTTGATTACATCGTCGGCCTGAAACCGGTCAGTTGTTTTGTGCCCCAGTTCAAACCGGGCACGATCGACGTGGAATCCGGCGGCGCCACCGAGATCGAGCCGCTCCCGGGCCTCGACCGGAACCCCGAATTACTCGCTTTCCGCGGCCGGATGGGACTTCACCTCGACCAGGAAATGGGCGGCGGCAAGGATGCCCCCGGCGCCACCGCCTGCTTTTCCTTCCGCAACGCGCCGGCGCCGGCCCTCGTTCAGAATCAGGTCCCGTTCCAACTCAACGTCGAAGTCGATCGATCCAACTCCCAAGTCGAATCCGGTCACGAGGATGCCACAAAATTGACCGTTCAAGTCATCGACGTAGCCACCCGGAAACTCACCCAAATCGACCGTCCGGTCCTGGTCGAAAGCCGGCTTCCCGCTTTCTTCAGCATTCCCTCCGATTCCATCACCAGCGGCGACTACGACATCACTTTCCATTGCCTCAATGCCTCCCAGACCATAGGACTGACGCCCGGTTCACTTCTGTTGGTGACCTCCGAGCAGTGGTTTGAGTTGAACCTGCTCAAGAGCCTGTGCATCATCTGGATGATGAGCATCCTGGTCATCATCCTGGCGGTGTTGTGCAGCACGTTTCTGTCCTGGCCGATCGCCGTCGTGCTGACGCTGTTGCTGCTGCTGGGGCACTGGGGCGTCGATCAGATCGCCGATACGGCCGCCCCCGGCCTGGGGCGGCAAATCGTCAACGATTTCAAATTCACCGACGTGGCGATTTCCAAGGTCGTCAGCACGGGCGTCGATTCGCTTGCCCGCGGACTGAATTTGCTGGCGAACGTGCTGCCCGACACCTCCCGCTTCGATGCCATCGAGGACATCGAGCAGGGAGTAAGCATCTCCGGCGACAGGCTGATGGAGGCGTTGACGGTGCTGGGGGGCTTCGGCGCTCCGGCTATCGTGCTGGCGTACCTGATCCTCCGCGGCAAGGAGGTCGCGCCATGAGCGTGGCTCCAACCATCCAGCGCCCCGCCACGCGCAGGTCCGCCGGCCGAATCGGCTTGATTGGGCTGCTGATTGCCGCCCTGCTGGCCACCAATTGGACGCGAGACCAGGCGATTGCCTACCACGAGTCGATACGCAACCGCTCCACTCTGCCCGGCGTCGTCGTTTCCAACGGCGACACTTCACTCAGCTCGATGCCCAGCTTTGCCACCGCCCTGCTTCTGGGCGGCCTGCGCGGCCCGCTGGTCATGATCCTCTGGACCAGCAGCGAAAGCCAAAAACAGCAGCGCGACCTCCAGGATTTCGACACCAAGGTGGAATGGATCCGCCTTCTTCAGCCGGAGTTTGATACCGTCCACCTCTTCCAGATCTGGAACAAGGCCTACAACGTCTCCGTCCAGATGGCCAGCCTTCGGAACAAATACACGACCATCCTGGACGCCATCGATTACGGCCAGAAAGTTGAAAGGGAACGTCCTGACGACATCAACATCCTGACCGCGGTTGCCAATCTGTATGGTGAAAAGCTCGGCACGAGCCAGGAGCACGTTTATTACCGAAGCCGCATCCGCCGCGAATCCCAAACCCTGATTCGCGTGACTTTTCCCGCGAACCTTGCCGATGAATTCCGATCGGCGGCGGCCAAAGCCGGGTGGACCCAAAAGGATTCGCCCCTGGAGCCGAACGAGCAGAATCAGACGGTTCGGGTCGTTATCGAGCCGATGATCGCCAGGCAACTGGAAAGGGATTTCACCGGCGCCGGCGTGGAGTATTCTCCTGAAACGCGCCGGGAATCGCAGCAAAACGACCCCAGTTGGCGCCGTGTGCGGCTGGATCCGCTGCTCGACGAGAACGGCCGCATCCTCCCCGCGCTTCTCGCGCCGCGCTATCCTCGCCCAGCCGATTTGCCGGCCTCACAGCCCTGGTACGACGGCTCCCCATTGCAGTTCCTCAAGCAATATGAGCCCTTCCCCTACGGGATTTCCACGCTCGCCCTCGCCTACAACGATTACCAACAGGCGCAGTTCCTACAGTTGCTTTGGCATCAACATCACATCCAAACCGGCGATACCGTCGTTGACGCCAGGCCGGCAATCACCTTGAAAGATTGGGCCAAGGACGAATGGGAGCGCGGCCGGCGGTTTGAATTGCGCACGTGGAACCAGTTTGTTCCGGAGAGCGATGATCCGATCACGTTGGAACGTCCCACCGCCGGTGTCGCTTTCGATGCTCCAACGACCGACCGCTTCGACCATGACGGGGCTCTCTACAGCTATGCGCTGGCCGCCCGGCTGTTCGATGACGCCTTGGACAAATATCGTCAGCACATCGAAGCCTACAAAAACTTCGCGTCCGTCTATTTCGTTCACGTTGACGATGTCACCAGCGGCGAGCATCTCATGCGGGCCGACCACGATTACCTGGCGGCGGCCGACGCCGCGGGCGCCGAACGAACGCGATTGCTGCAATCCGCCGCCAACGAATATCGCGCCGCCATGCTGCACCTTGCCGTCACGGTCTTGAAGTATTACGTGGACGAACAAGTGATGGCGGAGGTTTATCCGCGGGATCCGCGCACCGGCCAGCAGTACAATCGGGCGACCATCGAAGCGTCCGATCCCAACACCTACTTGCGGACCCTCGGGGCCGTGGAAGAGGCCAACACCCATTATTTCCAAGACCCGGTCACTCACCAATATTCGCTTGGGCGAGACACCTATCGGGACGACCGGCTGGAGTATATGAACTATATTGGCCGATGCGATTTGCGGATACGGGCGCTGCTATCCCTCGGAATCCCGCCACGTTAGGCCCTTCGGCGGGCTTTGGGGCCTTCCCGGCGACTTTTTTGCGTCGTTCAACTATACTATGGGGAGTCTTGAACTATCGGTCCTGACGGGAGTTGAGTATTTTCCGCGTCCGGCCGATAAGAGGGAAGAACCGTGCCGCCCTCGTACCCATGAGGACTCAGGCGATCAAGGGAGTTATTGAAATGACAGTAGCCGATCAAGTGGACCGGCGGATGGCGGCCAAAAAAGCCGACGGGCGGGCGGACAGGGCTTCGCCCTCCGTGCTCGAACGCGACCGCCTGAAAATGATGATGCTCATCCGCCGGTTTGAGGAGCGGACCTATCAGGAATACACCCGCCCCGGCCAAAAGATCGGCGGGTTCTGCCATCTTTACAGCGGCCAGGAAGCCATCGCCGTCGGCACCGCCGCCATCTTCGATCCGTCCAGGGATTACCTGGTCAACGGCTATCGTTGTCACGGGCACAGCCTGGCGCTTGGCATGACCCCGCACGCGGCCATGGCCGAACTCTTCGGCAAGGCGACCGGATGCTCCAAGGGCAAGGGCGGGTCCATGCACCTGTTCCAGGCGGAAGTCGGCAACAACGGCGGCCATGGCATCGTCGGTGGACAAATCCCCCTCGGCGTTGGAATGGCGTTCGCCCAATGGTACAAAAAAACCGGCGGCGCCACCTTCTGTTTCATGGGAGACGGGGCGCTGAACCAGGGAACCTTCAACGAATCGCTCAACCTCGCCAGCCTCTACAAGGTCCCCTGCATCTTCGTGGTTGAAAACAACGGCATCGCCATGGGAACCCAGGTCGATCGCGCCAGCGCGGAAAA
>JBEKKC010000057.1:0-23881 GCA_050010915.1 Tepidisphaeraceae bacterium
CCAGTTCTGGCCGGACGTGCTGGTCGTTGACGACGGCAGCACCGACGGAACGGGCCAAATCCTCGCCGCGCGCTCCGACATCCGCCTTATCCGCCGGGCCGAAAACCGCGGCTATGGCCAGAGCCTCATCGACGCCTTCGCCTTTGCCGACGGCGCAGGCTACGACTGGGTCATTACCATGGATTGCGACGAGCAGCATGAGCCGGAGATGATCCCTCATTTCATCCGGGAGATCCAAACCGATCGATGGGATATCGTCAGTGGTTCGCGTTATCTGCACCCACGGAGCAACGACGATCTTCCTCCCACCGATCGCCGCGCCGTCAACGTCGCCATCGCCACCATCCTGAACGATCTTTTTCAGCTCGGGCTGACCGATGCGTTCTGCGGGTTCAAGGCCCATCGGGTTTCGGCGATGCGGCGATTGCGCCTCGACCAGCCGGGATACCCCTTCCCCATGCAATTATGGCCCCAGGTCGCTGCCGCAAAACTCCGGCTTACCGAAATCCCCGTCCGGCTCATTTATAACGATCCCACCCGCCATTTCGGCGGCGCCCTGGATGATGCCGGCGTTCGCCTGCGTCATTATCTCGACGTCCTGACCACCGAGGTGGCGAGACTGGCCGACCATCCGCTTTCGTCCGTCCAGGAACCGGCGGCCGAGCCGTCGTGTTGCTATTGCCCATAAACGTCGATCCGCATGATCCAGGAATTTTCCGCGTATCCCGACTGGAAAGCGCCGGCCGAGGACTCGGCCCTGGTCATCTGGCCCCAGCCGGATCAAATCCTTCACGATACGGTTGACAACCACAGGCGGCTGTCGGCCTGGCACTCGCCTCTCGCCGACTTGCGACGCCGCCAACGCCAAATGCTCAAGCTGAGCGAGGATCGGCCCGTCATCGCCAGCGGGCATCAGACCGAGTTGTTCCATCCCGGCGTATGGGCCAAGCTGGCCATGATCGACGCCGCCGCCCGCCGCCTCGACGCCGACAGCTTCTTCGCCGCCGTCGATAGCGATGCTCCAAAGCATCTCCAACTCCGCTGGCCCGAAAATTCCCTGCCCATCACCGACGACCCCCGGCTCACCGACGCCCAATGGTGCGGATTGCTCGACGCCCCCTCCGCCCCGCACGTCGATCGCTTGAAATCCGCCCTCCAAAACTCCGCCGAGCAATGGTCCTTCGCCCCCATGGCGATGGAATTTCTGGACGATCTGGGCCAGCAATCGTCGCGCATGCCCGCTCTTTCCGCGGCGCTTACGACCGCCATGTACCGGCTGGATTGGAGCCTCGGTCTGCGTCATCAATCCATCGTCACCTCCAGGCTCTGGATGAACCAGCCGTATCTGGCGTTCGTCCACCATCTCCTGGCCAACGCCGAGTCCTTTGCCCACGTTTACAACCAGGCCCTGGCCGAATTCCGCGATGCCCACGGCATCGACAACCCCGGCCGGCCCATGCCCGATCTGCACGTCTCGCCCGACCAATGCGAGGCGCCATTCTGGCTGGATGACCTGGCCGCGCAAACGCGCATCCGCGCCTGCGTCCAGCGCCAAGCCGACCAATGGCGACTCACCGTTGACGGCGACGCGTTTCCCCTCTCCCATCAGGCCGATTCCCCGGCTGCCGAGCGGCTACAGGAATTTCTCCACCAGCACCACGTCCGCCTCTCCCCGCGCGCCTTGACCCTCACCCTGTTCCTCCGACTTCTGGTCGTCGATCAATTCGTTCACGGCATCGGCGGGGGGCGCTACGAGCAGGTGAACGATCGCATCATCCAACGCTTTTTCGGCATCGACCCGCCCGCGTTCTGCGTCACCACCGCCACGCTCTATTTCCCCGCTGCCGTCGGCCGCCAACGCATCTGCATTCCCTGCCTGGCCCACGAGGGACACCGTCTTCGCCACGCCGTCATGGGACCGGCCAAGATGCAGATGGTCGATCAGATTCAAGGTTTGCCCCGCCGCTCGACCCAGCGCCAGCAGATTTTCAGCCAGATGCACAGCCGCCGCGCCGAGGCCGTTCGAATTCATCCCAGCATCCGAACCTGGCAGCAGCGCATGAACGATGCCGTCCGCCAAAGCGCCGAGGAGCGGGGAATGTTCGATCGCGAACTGTTCTACGCGATTCAGCCGCGGGAGAGGCTGGAGGGACTGATCGAGAAGTACGCAGCCGCGTTCGGCCAGACCCAAACGAGTTAAATTCGAAACTCGAAATTCCAAATTCGAATCAAATTCGAAAATCGAAATTCGAAACAAGGGTCATTCAGTCATTCGAATTTTGAATTTGATTCGAATTTCGAATTTCGAGTTTCGAATTTCTATTCCCCCTCCTCTTGCCACCCGCGTCGATTCCGCTACCTTACGCCCCGTTCCGCTCCCGTACCACAAGGAGTCAAGCCAATGTCCCTCGTCCTGCCCCACGGCGGCACACTCGTCAATCGGATCGTCGAACCGTCGGCTGCCCAGGCGGCGCTGAAGGAAGCGGCGTCGCTGTCCTCGCTCGCCCTCTCCCCGCGCGAGCAGTTCGACCTGGAAATGATCGCCATCGGCGCCTTCTCCCCCCTCGCCGGCTTCATGCCCAACGCCGATTTTCAATCCGTCTGCAATAATATGCGCCTGGCCAACGGAACCGTCTGGCCCATCCCCGTCATCCTGTCTCCGCCCAACGACCAGGCGGAACAAATTCAGCTCAACTCGAGGATCGCCCTGAAGGATTCGCAAGGCCGGGTATTGGCCCTGATGACCGTCGAGGAAAAATATCCGCACGACAAGGAGCTGGAAATCCCCAACGTCTACCGCACCCAGGACGATGCCCATCCCGGCGTGGCGCTGGTGCGGAAGCAGGGCGACGCCTGCCTCGCCGGGACCCTCGACGTCATCCAGCCTAATCACGAGCCGGAATTTCCCGAATACCGTCTCCCCCCGGCTGCAACGCGCCAGGCGTTTGCCGCCCATGGCTGGAGCACCGTCGCCGCGTTTCAAACCCGCAACCCCATCCATCGGTCTCACGAATATCTCACCAAATGCGCCCTGGAGATGACCGATGGCCTGCTCATCCATCCCTTGGTCGGCGAAACCAAGTCCGACGACATCCCCGCCAGCGTCCGCATGCAATGTTATAAAACGCTCATTGATGGCTATTACAATAAAAATCGAACCATGCTGACGGTGATGCCGCTGGCCATGCGCTATGCCGGCCCGCGCGAGGCCATCCTGCACGCCCTGATCCGCAAGAACTACGGCTGCACGCACTTCATCGTCGGCCGCGATCACGCCGGCGTCGGAAACTATTACGGCACCTACGACGCCCAGAAGATTTTCGACCAGTTCGACGTCCCGCGCGACATCGGCGTGACGATCCTGAAATTCGAGCACACCGCCTGGTGCAAGGCGTGCGCGGCGGTCGTATCGCCCAAAACCTGTCCGCACGGCCCCGATCAGAAGGTCGCCCCCAGCGGCACCAAGGTGCGAGAACTGCTGCGAGCCGGCCAGCGCCCCCCGACGGAATTCAGCCGCCCGGAGGTCGCCGATATCCTCATCAAATGGGCGCAATCGGCTTGAAACCTGTCGGAGCCATCTGCCGGCCGGAAATTCCGCAATGTCGCCGCGCGGCCCGTTGCATCGCGACAACCAACTCGCTACGCTTTGCGCTTCGTTGCCCACAATTAACTTTATGATGCGATCACCAGACCCGGACGTTTCGGGCGGCAACAGACCGTCCACACCGCAACCGGCCGCGCCGGCTACACCGCCCGTCGCGCCGCGCCCCGTCGTGAGCGTCGAACGCGACCGCCGACGCGAAAACCGAAAGCCCGTGCAGGGCAAAGCGCTTCTGACCCTCCTTGACGGCCCCAACGCCGGCGCAACCTTCGACATCATGACCCGCGACCTCTCCTTCAGCGGAATTTCGTTCCTCTTGCGCCAGTCGCTGGACGTCGGCCAGACCTGCAAGATTGAGATCACCGGCAACGGCCCATCCGCAACCCACGTTTGCGAGGTCGTCCGCTCGCGCCCCTTGAGCAACGGCAAGTTCGAAATGGCCGTGAAATTCGGAAAATTGTAAAGAATGTCATTGGTCATTTGTCACTGGTCACTTGTTAAGTTCCAAGTCCAATGACAAATGACCAATGACCAATGACTAATGACTAATGACATTGTTTTCGATACAATAAGCCCGCCCTCATTTTGGAGATCTTGCCGCGTGGCCCAGGCCGACATTGACATTGCCGACGATAAAATGCTCCCGCTGGCCGTGGAGTTGCACAACTCCATTTTCCGCCCCAAACGCGAGGTGGACTTCTTCAAACGCCGGTTTACCGGGCGATACAACACCCTCACCCTGATCGCCCGCATGGACAAGAAGCCCGTCGGATTCTGGATCGGATTTGAGCTTAAGCCCGGAATGTTCTACCAGTGGCTCGGGGCCGTGCTCCCGGACGTTCGTCGCCACGGCGTCGGACGGCAGTTGCAGGAGGCCCAGCAAGCGTGGGCCAAGGACCACGGCTACGAATACATCCGCTGTGAGTGCATGAACCACCAACGCGAATTCATTCATTTCGCCATCGCGATGGGCTACGACATCGTCGGCATCCGCTGGGACTCAACGCACGCCGACAACCTGATCGTGTTCGAGAAAAACCTGCTGGAGTGATCCTTCGCCGGGCGACGGGGATTGGATGACGTGATGGGGCACCGGCAGCGCCGGCCAGGAATGCTTCTCCGTCTCCGCTACCAAGGCCTGGCTCCAAGCGACGATCCAGACCGCCCCGATAATCGTGAACGTCACTATCGGAAACACCAAACGATGAAACGACTGGTAAAACATAACCGTCCTTGGATTGAACGCTAACGCTACCTTATTATCGTATTAGCGCAATCCCAATGTCTATCGGCAAAGTCACCTATGTCGCCATCAGGGCTTAACCTTTGGCTTGGCTCCGACTTACGCCCGCCGCTGGTGATGGGGGTCATCAACCTGACCCCGGACAGCTTCAGTGACGGCGGTCGGTTATCCGGGCCAGACCAGGCTGCCGACTATGCCCAGCAACTTGTCGATGCCGGCGCGGATTGGCTCGATGTCGGCGGAGAGTCCACCCGGCCGGGTGCCTTGGTTGTCCCTCCGCAAGAGCAGATTCGCCGGACCATTCCGGCCATCGCCGCCATCCGTCGGCGTCTCGACGTCGTCATTTCTATCGACACAACCAATGCCCAGGTTGCCCAACAGGCCGTGGATTCCGGCGCCAATGTCGTCAATGACGTGTCCGCCGGCCGGAACGATCCCGAAATGATTCCCCTCGTTGCCCGCCTCCGGCTCCCCGTCGTTCTCATGCACATGCAGGGAGACCCCCAGACCATGCAACTAGCCCCAAGTTATCGGGACGTAACCGCCGAGGTCTCGGCTTTTCTTCTCCACAGGCGGGACCAAGCCGTTCTTGCCGGCATCGACCCGGGCCGAATCCTCCTGGACCCCGGTATTGGCTTCGGCAAGACCACCGCTCACGATTTGCAACTGTTACGCGACACTTCCGCCCTTGCGAAGCTGGGTCATCCCCTGCTTGTCGGACCGAGCCGAAAACGGTTCATCGGTGAAATCACCGGCGAAAGGCGCCCTGACCAGCGGGTTTTCGGCACCGCCGCCGTCGTCGCCTGGTGCGTCGCTGACGGCGCGGCCGTCGTCCGTGTCCATGACGTCGGGCCGATTTCGCAGGTTGTACGAATGATTCGGGCTATATCTTCGCAAAATAAACCGAGAATTTCTTAAGGATGATTGCCCGGCCGCCCGTTTCTTTAATATAGTCGAGAACAAATGCCCAGTGCCGATTGCCAAATGCCGAATAAAAAAAGAGCCGATTCCGGCGGAATCCGCCTTGAACTGCCATGAATTCCCAACTGACCTCCAACATCGCCAATTTCTACCATGCCCTTTCGGCCATGGGCTGGTGGCGCGTGATCATCGAGTTGCTCCTCATCGGCATCGTGGTTTTCTGGGTCATCCGCTTTCTCCAGGGAACCCGCGGCGCGCGAATGCTCAAAGGCATTGCCGTTGTCCTGGTCACGCTCCATTTGCTGGTCACGTTCGCCGGTGAATACTTCAGGTTGGACCGCCTGGTGTTTCTCTACGAAAAATTCCTGCTCTTCGCCTCATTTGCCCTGGCCGTCGTCTTTCAGCCCGAGCTTCGCCGCGGGCTGATGCGGCTTGGTGAAACGCGCCTCTTCCGCGGATTTACCGACGTCATCACCCAGGACGTCGAGCAACTGGTTGAATCCGCCACGTTTCTTTCACGCCGCAAGATCGGCGGCCTCATCGCCATCGAGCGCGAAATCGGCCTCGGCGGAATCGCCGAGAGCGGCACCCGCGTCAACGCCGATCTCACCGCCGATCTGCTCAATACCATCTTTTGGCCGAATTCGCCCTTGCACGATCTGGGCGTCGTCGTCAGCCAGGGTCGCATCGCCTACGCCGGCGTGCAATTTCCCCTGGCCGAGAGCGGCGAGATCGAACGCGAGTTGGGCAGCCGCCACCGCGCCGCCGTCGGACTCAGCCAGGAAAGCGACGCCGTGGTCCTCGTGGTCTCCGAAGAAACCGGCGACATCAGCGTCGCCGAGAGCGGAAAACTCATCCGAAAGCTCACCCCCGAAGCCCTCCGCGGGTTGCTCAATGAACTCCTCGGCGGAGGCGGGGGAGTGTTGAATCGCCGCCATCTGGCGGCTACCTGATCATGGACCTCAAAGCGCCCACCCAACCCGACCAACGCCCCCCCGCGCCGCAGCGATCCTCGCCGCTGCAACTCCACGCCCGCGCCCTGCTCTCGGAATTCCGCCGGTTTTATTACGGACTCACCCGTGAAAACGTCTCCAGTTTCCTCAAGACCCTGGGTTGGGCGATTCCCCTCACCGTCTTCATCTGGGTCTATGCCGAAAGCGAGGAACAAGATAAAGATCTCGGCCAGCCAATCAGCATTGAAGTCAAGAGCCGGGATCCCAACAAGATCGCCACGCTCGACCCCAACGAGAGGGTCATCATCTGCGATCTTGAAGGCCCGACTTCCATCTTGGACCGCTTCAAGCAATCCCTTTCCACCGGCGCCATCGCCATCGAGTTGGATACCACCAAGGAGAATGGCCAGGTCAGAATTCCGGCCCTCGACAATCTCAGGAAAAGCCCGCAAGTAGAGGAAGCCGGGGTCACGATCGACACGTGCAGCCCGGTGCTGCTCACCGTCAATGTCGACGCCCTGGTGCGAAACCGTCCCATTCCCGTGCGCCCGCCGCCCAACGTGCCGGGATTGCAATCCGTGACTTTCGATCCTCCCACCGTCAACGTGACCGGCCCCAAAGGCGTCATTGACGGCCTGACCCAGGTCACCGCCGACATTTCATCCCTCAAGGAACTCAACGTGCCGGGGCCTCACGTCATTGACGGTGTTCCCCTCAAGGTCGATTCCACCGGGCCGGTCAGTTACGACCGGTTGCAGGTCAGGGCGACCCTGATGGTCGCCGAAAAAGACGTGGTCGGCCATTACAGGGCCCCCATCTGGCTGGCGCTCCAGCCCGACGTCCAGAAACGCTATTCGATCTCCGCCAACGGCGACTTCACTCCCACGTTCGACGTCATCGGGCCGGCGGAAGAGATCGACAAGCTCGAACACGGCCAAGTCAGCCCCCTCCCTCACGCCCTGTTGGAGATCAGCGACGAAAACGTCAACAACGTCAATCCGGTCGAGTTGAAGATCGAGGGTCTCCCCCCCGGCGTCCGCTTGCTCGGCCCCCCTCCCGAAGTCAGCTTCACCGCCACCCCGCGATAGGCAAATAAGACCTTCGAGCAATACAACGTTCAGGTCGACAAACCCAGGCTCTTTTCGCGGCCTGCCGACTTCAGTCGGCAGGAAACGTCGTTATCCAAAGGTTTCAAATCTAAAAATCCCCAATCCAACTTAATCCCCGCTCTCCAGGATCGCCATGAACGCCTCCTGCGGAATGTCCACGCTTCCAACTCGTTTCATCCGCTTCTTGCCTTCCTTCTGTTTCTCCAGCAGCTTCCGTTTGCGGGTCACGTCCCCGCCGTAGCACTTGGCGGTCACGTTTTTCCCCACCGATTTGATCGTCTCGCGCGCGATCACTTTTCCGCCGATCGCCGCTTGCAGCGGGATTTCAAACAGGTGCCGCGCGATCTCCTGCTTCAGCCGCACCAGCAATTTCCTGCCCCGCTGCTCGGCGTGCTCGGCGTGGACGATCACGCTCAGCGCGTCGATTCTGTCCCCGTTGACCAGGACGTCCAGCTTCACCAGGTCCCCCGCCCGGAACCCGATGAAATCATAATCCATCGTCCCGTACCCGCGCGTCGCGCTCTTCAGCCGGTCGTAAAAATCGTAAATCACTTCCGCCAGTGGAATCTCGTACGCCAAAATGACCCGCGACGCCCCGATGTATTCCGTCTTCTTGTATATCCCCCGCCGATCCTCGCACAATTTCATCAGCGCCCCCACGCCCTCCGCCGGAAGGATCAGGTTCAACAGGATATACGGCTCGCGGATTTCCTCGACGTGATTGGGGTTCGGCAATTCGCTCGGAGCGTCGATCCGTTTCAGCGTCCCATCCCTCATCTTGATCTCGTACGTCACCGTGGGGGCCGTCTGCACGATTTCGACGTGAAACTCCCGCTCCAGCCGCTCCTGGATGATCTCCATGTGCAACAGGCCCAGAAACCCGCAGCGAAAACCGAATCCCAACGCATCGGAAGACTCCGGCGTGAACGAAAAACTGCTGTCGTTCAACTGCAACCGGTCCATCGCGTCCCGAAGCTCGTCGTATTGCGTCGTCCCGCCCGGATAGAAATCGCAATAGACCATTTGCTGGATCGGCTTGTATCCCGGCAACGCCTCGGCCGCGGGATTCCCCGCATCTGTCACCGTGTCGCCCACCCGAACGTCGTGAAGGTCCTTGATCGCCGCCACCAGATACCCCACCTCCCCGGTGCCGATCTTCTCCACCTGCTTCGGCCGCGGCATCAGTTTCCCCAGATCGGTGATCTGATGCAGTTTGTCCGTCCCCATCAGCCTGAATTTCTGGCCCTTGAACAGCTCCCCATCCACCACCCGAACGTAAACAATCACGCCTCGATAATCATCGTAAATGCTGTCGAAAATCAGCGCCCGCGTCGTTGCCGCCGGGTTCCCCCTCGGGGCCGGCAGCTTCCGGCACACCAGGGCGATCAACTCGTCGATCCCCTGTCCCGTCTTGGCCGAGACCAGAATCGCGTCCTCCGCCGGGAATCCCAGCACCTGCTCGATTTCCTCCGCCACCTCCACCGGCCGAGCGCTGGGAAGATCGATCTTGTTGATCACCGGAATGATCTCCAACCCCGCCTCGATGGCCGCATATGCGTTGGCCACCGTTTGCGCCTGCACCCCTTGCGTCGCATCCACCACCAGAATCGCCCCCTCGCACGCCTGCAACGCCTTCTGCACCTCGTAGTGGAAATCCACGTGCCCCGGCGTATCGATGAAGTTCAGCATGAACTGCTCGCCGCCCTCTTCGCGGAAGACCGTCACCGCCGACGCCTTGATGGTGATTCCGCGCTCCCGTTCCAGGTCCATGTCGTCGAGGATCTGCTCCTTGAATTCCCGTTCCGTGATGGCCCCGGCGCGCATGAGCAGCCGGTCCGACAAGGTGCTCTTGCCGTGATCGATGTGGGCAATGATCGAAAAATTCCGAATCTGCATGGGGCCAACGCAGAATACCACGTCACGCCGCGCATCGCGACAAGCGCCGCGGGGTTAGGCTAGTGGGCCAGATTGGAAAATAATAACTTTTCGCAGCTAACGCGCTATAATTAGGGGAAAGGCAACCATCATGGATATAAAGGTAGGCGATCAAGTAATTCACGTGGATGGAAAATTTCGTGGCATGGTGACCAAGGTGCACCAAAACGGCACGATCAGCGTTAAGCGCGGTGATGTTACGACGACATGGCGTTCCGACGATGTTCGCAAATTTGCCACGATAGGCATACCATCACAATCGAAGCGGCGCCAACAGAAGAAGAGAAAATGACATCAAGGCAATAATCCCACCAACGTGGTCGGTCAGCCCCACTGCCATTGCGGGCGTGACGCAGAGCGTCTGGTGAATTCCGCAGTAGTTCTAGTGCATGTTCCGACCTCCAACCGCCTTCGGTTTTTTTATCCGCGGATGGTAAAATGAGTGACGTGCGCCCGTTTGCGCAGATGGGAGTACGGACATGGCTGCGAACACGCATATGCAGTACCGGGTGATTGGTGCCGACAAGCGCACTGGCAAAGACCTTGAATTCATTTTTGAGGCCTCCAACGAGGAGGAGGCAAGCCTGAAAGCCAACGCCAGGGGGATGCTTGTTGCCTCGTGTTCTCGGCTGTCGCCAGCCAAAGGAGGGGGTGGAACGGCACACAGCCCAGGGGCCGCGACGACCTCGATCGTATCACCCATGGTCGGAGCAATGCCGCTCATCAGCCGCACTGCTTTGGTAATCGCGGGCGGCGTGGCGCTGGGCCTGGTCATCCTCGGTGTTGTTACCTTCATGATGTTACGGGGATCATCGGGAACGGCATCGCCGCAATCGGAATTGAGTCCGGCGCTAGTCCAGTTTCGCACGGCTCTGTTCAAGATGCGGGCGGACCTGAAACTCGGGCTGTCAGACAAGGAATACCTCGACAACCTGCGGTCTCTGCAATTGGCCTCAGATCAAGCCACGGCTCTTGTTACAGCAACAGAGCGGGAGACCCCTGTATACAAGACTCTCCAGAAGGCTTTCGACGAATACATGGTAGCCTACCAATGCATCAAGAAGCTTGAGCATCCGGACCAGCTTCCCGAGTACCCCGGCGATATCGATCGCATGCAGGCCGATGGTGATGCGGTGCAGGGCGTCGCGGATGCCGACCTCACGAGGAAGTTGATCGACAAGCTCAATGCCGCGAAAGCGAAAAAGGCAAGATTCGACGCCGCGATTGCGGCCTTGGAGTCTCAGAAACAGCAGTGCTGGGCCACAGCCGACCAATTGTTGTCGCCAGTCAATTAGACACCTGGCACGACCGGGCGATGACACAACTGCGTTCTTCGGAACGGAAAAGCGTGACGGCCGACGCCTTGATCGTGATTCCGCGCTCCCGTTCCAGGTCCATGTCGTCGAGGATTTGCTCCTTGAATTCCCGTTCCGTGATGGCCCCGGCGCGCATGAGCAGCCGGTCCGACAAGGTGCTCTTGCCGTGATCGATGTGGGCAATGATCGAAAAATTCCGAATCTGCATGCGGCGAAGGAACAATACTATGTCCCACCGCTCATCGCGACAAATCCCGCGCCGGGGAAGGGATTATTTCCCAGGCGCATTCACGTTGCAAATTGTCGGAACTCGGCGACCTCAGGAGTAAAATAGCGGAACCTTGAGTTGCCAACCCATCGACGGCTTTCTCTCGCATCATCAAAACATCCGGGCGATGCCGGAAAGCACGATCCGGATTATCCACATAACCCGCGATTCCAATTGCAACGTCTCCCAACTGCTCAAACTCATCGCGCAGGATGCGGCCCTGTCGGCGCGGCCTCCAATTAAACCGACGGCATTCGATGGCGTCTCGCATTCCGCTGATTACTCACTCCCCGGCCGTGACGCCAAGTACCTCCATCAGCGGGCCGAGGTGGGTCTGATATTGGCGCCAGCGGCCCACCGAACTGCGATAGATCGGTTGACGCACTTGCCACATGCTCGCGGTCAGCACCGTCGTCTGGGCGCGGTCGAATTCGAGGCAAGCCGGATGCCATGGCAGCCCCAGGAAGTCGATGAGCCGCCGGCTTTGACCCTCCAAATCCGTCACCAAGCTCTCGTACCGCACCTCGAGCATCCGTAGCGGCAGCGCGCCCAGCCAATGATCCATCAACCGATCGACTTGCAGGTATTCCATGCCGCAATGCGCCAAGTCGAATGAAAATATATTCCCCTGCGAAAACCACTGGAAGTAGCACGACAAGCACGTATCGCGCGCCTCCCGACGGCAGCAAATCACCCGCGCTCCCGGAAAGAGCAGGGAAATCAGACCAAGCCAATTCACGTTGTTCGGCGCTTTGTCGATGACCCTCGATGCGCCGCCGCCGATCGCGCCCAGCCGTCCAACGTATTCCTTGGCCGCCGCCCGTACCGCGTCGGCATTGCTTCGCAATGCCGCGTCGTTCCCTTCCAGGGTCTTTGCGATTTCATATACGTCCGTTCGCTCGCCCAGGCCGTGGACCCGCGGGTGGCTGGCGGCGATCTGATGCACCAGCGTGGTGCCCGATCGCGGCATCCCCACGATGAATACCGGCAGTTCCGAACGCTCGCCATGTCCCCGGCGGTTCTCGAAAAAATCGCGGTCGAATTCCGCGATCAGGTGATCGACGTTGCAGCGAACCAATTCCGGCCGATAGCGGTCGCCCGCCGCCGCCCGAATCTCCTTCCAGAGCGAATTAGCTTGGGCGTAGCAGGCGAACGCCTCGTCGAAACGCCCCGCGTCGTCGAAGAATTTTCCCAGGGCAAATCCCGCGGCGACTCGATTGTCGACCGGTGAATTCGGCTCCCGCAGCACCGCCATCAGCCGCTGATGTTCTTTCCGATCGGCGGCGACTCGGCCGGTGCTCGCCAAATTCGCGTATCCGATTCCAACCTCCGATTCCGGGCATTGTTCCAGAAAGCGCCGAAAGCAGCTCGCCGCCTCCTCAAACTTGCCTTGGGACACCAGTGCATTGCCCAGCGAATTCAGGGCCGGGTAGTGTTTGGGATCGATTTCCAAGGCCTTGCGAAACTGCTCGGCGGCGCTGGCGGCGCGATGCTCGCGCAACATGATCTCGCCCAACGCTTCCAGCGGACCGGCGGAATGCGGGGCCAATTCCGCCGCTCGCGCCTGCGCCGCCCGCGCCTCGCCGAACCGCTGAAGGTGCGCCAGAACCACCGCCATTCTTACGTGCGCCTCGACGTAATCGGGCTTCGCCCGCAGCGCGCCGCCGAAGGCGGGCAACGATTCCGCAAGACGCCCGGCTCCGCTTAGCGTTTGACCCAGATTGAAATACGCCGTCGCAAAATCGGGTTTGACCCGGATCGCTTGTTGATACGCCGCGATCGCTTCCTCCCACCGGCCGCACTGCCGCAGCACGTTCCCGACGTTCACACAAGCATCGGCGAAATCCGGTTTGAGTTCCGCGGCACGCCGATACGCCGCCAACGCCTCGTCCGTCCGACCCTTCCGGCTCAACAGAATCCCCAGACTGTAGTGGGCCTCGGCAAGTCCCGGCTTCAACGCGATCGCCTTTGATTGTGCCGCGATCGCCTCGTCCAAGCGGTTCAGGATCCCCAGAATGCTTCCCAGATCGTGATGGGCCTCGGCGAAATCCGGCCTGATTTCAATCGCTTTCCAGAACGCCGAAACCGCCTGCTGGAAATACTCGTTTCCCGCGAACTTGGCGCCCAGTTCGCCGTGCGACGGACAATCCGTGGGCCATTCCTGGAGGAGTGTTTGAAAGGCCTCGCCCGCTTCTTTGAATCCGCCCTTTTCCGACAGCAAAGTGCCCAGATTTCGATACGCTTCGGCAAAGCGCGGCTTGACGCCGATCGCCCGACGCACCAACTCGATCGCCGCATCGGTTTTGCCCCGCTGGCCGGTCAAGACTCCAAACAAGTGCAGCGCCTCGGGGTCATTTGGCCGCAGTTGCAGGATTTCGCGATAGATTTGCTCGGCCTCGGCCAACCGCCCCGCCTGGTGGTGCCGAATTCCCGCCTTCAGCCTCTCGTTGCTCGTCACGTCCATAGTTTACTGAACCGCAACCCAAACGAAAATCGACAAATTCAAGGGCAAGGCCCTCCCCCGCGGCGTTGACAATCGCACCGAAAAGTGAACCCTGTGTCGCCAAAGGAGATTCCGCAAATGCCCAAGCAGTACCAGCAGCCCCCAAAGATGACGGTAGACCCCGGCAAGAAATACGTCGCGACGTTCGAGACCTCCAAAGGCAACATCGTCTGCGATCTTTTCACCAAGGACGCTCCGGTGACCGTCAACAATTTCGTCTTCCTGGCCCGCGAGAAATTCTACGATGGCACCAAATTCCATCGCGTCATCGGCGATTTCATGGTCCAGGGCGGCGATCCCACCGGCACCGGCAGCGGGGGGCCCGGCTATCGCTTCGCCGACGAGGTGAAGAACAATCCCCACAAGCATCAGGTCGGCTCGCTCTCGATGGCCAATGCCGGCCCCAACACCAACGGCAGCCAATTTTTCATCACTCACGTCGTCACCGACTGGCTCGACGGCAAGCACACCGTTTTCGGGCAGGTGAAGGACGCCCAGAGCCAGCAGGTCGTCAACGCCATCAAGCAGGGCGACGTGCTCAAGGCGGTGACCATCGCCGAGGGGTAAACCCTGTGCTATCCAGCGTTATCAAGAATGATTTACCGCGAAGAAGCGAAGGACGCGAAGTAACGCGAAGAAGGAAAGGGTCGCAAGTTCTAATTGCGAGCGCGCCTGATTTCCCTTCGCGCAACTTCGCGCCCTTCGCGTCTTCGCGGTTAATCTTCTCGGTTGGCCTGATGCTTGCGGGGACGCCATGGATTTCGGCGACCCCGGCGTCTCAGATTTCCGCCCAGATGTATCAACAAGAATTGGGCGGCCGATACGATCCGGCCGCACTGCCCAAGCTCGCCGCGGTACACCAATTGATCGAAAAGTTCTTCGACCCCGATTCGGCCAGCCAACGCAAACAGATCCTAACCCAAATCGACGCCTCGGGACTACCCCCGTCGATCGTCGGCCGAATCGCACGCCTGCGCGAAAACTGGTCCGCCCTCGCCCCCGGCGTCTATTACATCAACAAAAAAGTCGGACCCATCAACGTCCGTTATTTCCTCGGCATACCCAGGCTCTACGACGTGTCCCATCCCTGGCCGCTGGTGGTGAAGCTTCCGGCCGCCAATGCGTTTCTCACCCAGCCCCCGCCCGATGCCCAAACCGTCACGCAGGTTTATTCGCAATGGATGACGGATGAACTCGCCGCCCATCCCGATGCGATCGTGGTGATGCCGCTACTAAATCTCGACGAGCTATACGGTCCCGGTCCCATCGGCATGAACCTGGTCATGCAGCCGATCCTCGACTCCGCCGATAAGGCCAACGTCGATCCTGCCCGCGTCTGCCTCATCGGTCATTCCATGGCCGCCCACGCCGTCTGGAACCTGGCAATTCATTACCCCACCTATTTCGCGGCGATCAACCCCATGGCCGGCTCGGCGCACGACTCCTGGCAACGCATCCGCCTCGGCAATCTCGAAAACGTCCTTTGCATCGTCTGGCACGACGCCTCCGACGACGTCGTCAACGTCGATGAATCCCGGTCCATCGTCGCGTATCTGCGCAATCTGAAATACGACGTGGATTACACGGAGACCCGCGACCTTGGCCACAGGCCCTCCCCGCAGATCGTCGAGGACGAATACAAAAAGCTCCGCACCCGCACCCGCGAGCTTTATCCCCCTCGGGTTTTCATCCAGTCCAACAACTCCGATACGCCCTACAACCGCGCCGATTGGGTCCAGATTTATCAGCCCATGACTCCCGGCGAGCAGGCAAAGGTCCAATTCTCACGCGGCAGCGGCGGGATGTATCTCTATGAAAACAGCTTTAGGGTAATCGCTGAAATCTCCGATCCCCACACGATCAAGCTGGCCACGCGCAACGTCCGCCTCGTGCGGCTCTATTTGAACGATCAATTGGTGGACCTGGACCATCCCTTGAAGGTCGTTGTCAACGGCGTCACCCACTACGACGCCCTCGTCCCGCAAAGCACGCAAGAAATGCTGAAGGACCAGTTATTCCTCGGCCGCGGCTGGCGGTACTATACTGCCGTCATCGACCTCGATTTGAGCGAATCTCCCACCACCGCCCCGACCACCCGCCCTCACCCGCACGCGCCGATCGAGTACACCACGCCGGAGGGAGAGCACAAGGTATTTATACCCAAGGACAATTGAATCGGTTTGATGTCACGGGGGGGCCTGCGCCTTTCGGTGCGCGCAATTCCGCCATCAACGTTTTCAGCTCGGTCTCCAACGTGCGGATGATTTCCTGGCCCTTCTTGCCGTTGAAGTTTATCGGCTTGCCGTATCTCACCCGGACCGGATGCGGATGAAACATCCTCGCGTCTTTCGGCCACGCCGCGAACGATCCGTCGATCGCCACCGGCACCACCGGCACGCCCGCCTTGCGGATCACCAGCGCCACGCCTTTCTCCAGCGGCGCGATTTCCCCCGTTTTTGTCCGCGAGCCTTCCGGAAAAACGTTCAGCACGTTGCCCTCTTCCAGCCGGCGGATCATCTCTCTTACCGCCCCGACGTCCCCCTCGCCCTGGCGCACGGGAAACGCGTGCAGCGACCGGATGAACCACGCGAAATACGGATTCTCGAACAATTCGCTCTTGGCCAGAAAACTCACCGGCCGGTCCAGGTGCACCGCCACCAGCACCGGATCCAGATAGCTCTGATGATTGGCCACCAGCAAAACCCCGCCGGATTTGGGGACGTTCCGGCTGCCGTACGTTTTCAGATCGAACAGCACGGTGGTCCCCACCCGCGCGATGATCTGAAGCAATTTCCAAACCACGGAACGCTGATTCATGATCCGACCGCGCCTTTTTGCAGCTGCCGCGCCCTTCCCACGATGTGATCGACCACGCCCTGAAGCGGCATGTCCGTGGTATCGATCACTTCGGCGCCCGGCGGGACCATCAGCGGGCTCACCGCCCGCCGCGCGTCCCGCCAATCCCGGTCCATGATCTGCTTTTGCAGCAGGGCGATATCCACCATCTCCCCGCGCGCCCGCAGTTGGTTGGCCCGCCGCCGGGCGCGTTCGGCCGGCGTCGCATCCAGATAAAACTTCAACTCCGCGCGCGGAAACACCACCGTCCCCTGGTCTCTTCCTTCGGTCACGAGATTCGGCCGCGACGCCCCGATCTCCTGCTGTTGCCTGACCAGCAGTTCCCGCACCGCCCGCACCACCGCCACGAACGACGCCGCCCGCGTCGCGTCCCCGGCCCGCAAAAGATGCCCCACCGGTTCCCCATTCAGCGTGATCGCCGGCGGACGCACCGAAAAATCAAACGCGATCCTCGCCAGCCGCGCCACGTACGTCAGCTCCCGCTCGTCCTCCAGGTTGGCATGCCGCCGCAGCGCCGCCAGCCCGATGGCCCGGTACATGGCCCCCGTGTCGAGAAAGTCGAACGCCAGCTCCTCCGCGACTTTCTGCGCCACCGTCGATTTTCCCGTCCCGGCCGGGCCGTCGATCGTAATGACCATGCCTGCCTTTCCCTGTCAAGACGTGCGGAACATTCTGCGGAAATGCCCGCCGCCTGCAAGCCGTCGCGAATTTCAGTTCACTTCCGTCGATTGCCGGTTTATAGTCCGTCAAGTTGCCTGAGCGCCATCATGGAAAACGAGAATTCGCCCGCAATATTATCCCCCGGCGTCGTCGCTCCGGATTTCGTCCTTTCCACGGAGCCGGGAAAACTCCTGCGCCTTTCCGATCACCGCGGACAGCCCGTCGTCCTGGTTTTTTATCCGGCCGATTGGAGCCCCGTTTGCGGAGATCAACTCTCGCTCTATAACGAAATCCTTCCCGAATTCGAGCGATTCGATGCCCGCCTCATCGGCATTTCCGTTGATGGCCCGTTCTGCCACGCCGCATACCGCAAACTTCGCAATCTCGATATCACGCTGACATCCGACTTTGAACCCAAGGGCGCCGTTTCGCGTCAGTACGGCGCGTACAATTCTGACGCGGGGACTTCGCAGCGCGCCCTCTTTGTCCTCGATGCCGATGGCGTCATCCGCTGGAGCTATCTTTCGCCCATCTCCATCAATCCGGGCGCCGACGGCATTCTGGCCGCACTCGAAGAGTTGGCCCCAAAATAACCGGAGCGTCCATGGTTCTCTCCGCCCCAAGTCCGTCCCTCACGCCGCCCCTGGGCACGCGCGATCATATCCTTGGTCCGCCCGCCGCTCGTCTGGTCATGGTCGAATACGGCGACTATCAATGCCCGCATTGCCGGCGCGCCCATACGTTCGTTCGGCAGATCATCGGCCGATTCGGCGACGAATTGACTTTCGGGTTCCGGCACTTTCCGCTGTCCAAAATCCATCCCCAGGCCCGCCTCGCCGCCCAGGCCGCCGAGGCCGCGGGCGCCCAGGGAAAGTTCTGGGAAATGCACGAGTTGCTCTTCCTCCATCAGGACCAGCTCGAATTGGAACATCTCGCCCAAGATGCCGCCGACTTGCAACTCGACGTTCAGCGCTTCCGCGACGAATTGAACGCCGGCGCCTATTCCCAGCGTGTGCGGGAGGATGTCGCCGGCGGAATCCGTAGCGGCGTCAACGGCACCCCCACGTTTTTCATCCAAAACAAACGATTCAACGGTGGATACGAATTGGAATCGCTCCTGAAAGCGCTGGAATCTCCCTCCACCTGAGTGCTTCCGCCATGATCCATCTCATTTCCGGACCTGTCGGACTCGCCTTGCTCGCCCTGGTCTTGATCGACCTGCTCTGGACGACGTTCCTCGAAGGCGCCGGACCTTTGACCAAACACATCTGCGGCTGGATCGGCCGAATCATGCTGGCCGCCCATTTCCGGACCACGTCGCGCAGGATCATCACCAAGACCGGCCTGTTTACCGTCGCCGCGACCATGCTCGCCTGGTCAACGCTGCTTTGGCTGGGCTGGTCGCTGATCTTCAACGCCGATCCCAATTCCATTTCCCCCACCTTCGCCGAATTGGGCGCTCCCACCTTTTGGGACCGGATCTATTTCGTCGGATGCAATATCTCCACGCTGGGCACGGGCGATTTCCGCCCCAACGGCAGGTTCTGGGAACTGGCCACCGTCCTTTCCGGCGCCGCCGGATTTCTTCTGGTCGGTCTCGCCATCGCCTACGTCGTCCCCGTCGTGACCGCCGCCACCCAGAAACGCCAGCTTGCGCTGAACATCTGGAGTCTCGGCAAAGACCCCGGCGACATCATCTCCCGCGCCTGGAACGGCGCTGATACCACGGCGCTTGGCCCGCATCTGGTCTCTCTCAGCTCCATGCTCGCGTTGCTCGGTGAAAGCCATCTGACCTATCCCGTTCTCCACTATTTCCACAGCAGCAAGCGAAGCTCCGCCATCGCCCCGAACGTCGCCGCGCTCGATGAGGCCCTGACCATTCTCGAATGTGGCCTTCAGCGCGGTTGCAGCCTGGATTTGCCCGCGCTCGGCGCGGCGCGCGTCTCCATCACCGAATTCCTGTCCACGCTGCGCCCGGCGCTCATCGAAACGTCGGCCGCCGATCCGCCCGAACCCTCCCTGGCATCTCTCCGGGACATCGGAATCCCCGTCGTCGATGACGAACTGTTCAAATCCGCCCTCCGCCCCCTGGCTCAACGTCGAAGACTTCTCTTGACTCTGGTCCGCAACGAAGGCTGGACCTGGGACGCCGTATGGCCCGCCAATCCTGCCCCGAACGGACGGGCGCATGGCTAAATTCGCCTGGTATCATGTCGCCTGCCTCTTGGCATTGCTTCTCATCGGCTGCGGCGTCCGCCTGAAAAACCTCACCAAAATTTCGGTCTGGCGCGACGAGTATTGGGCCCTCTACCTGGCCACCGGACGCGGCGACACGCTCTTCCAAATCCCCACCCAAACCCTCGTCAAAAATCCCCCCGACGTCGGCCTCGACGGAGCGCCCCATTGGTGGCACGTCTGGAACGGATTGCACAGCGTCGTCCATCCACCCTTCTATTATTTGCTCCTCCGCTGGTGGGTCGATCTCTTCGGCCAATCCGATCGCTCCATCCGCATGCTCTCCGTCCTTTTCGGACTCCTGGCCATTGTGCTGATCTTCGATTCCCTCCGCCTCTGTGCCGGACCCTGGTCCGGCGTCATCGCCGCCGCCATCGTCACCTTCGCTCCGCCGCAGATCGACTTCAGTCAACAGGCTCGGCCCTACACCCTCATGGCGTGCATCGCTCTTTCGATCTGCAACGTGCTTCTCCGAATCGAAAGGCGTGGCAAATCCCCCGGCAAACTCGTCTGGCTGGCGCTGTTCATCGCCCTGGCGGCCATGACGCATTATTTCGATCTCGGCATCCTCCTGGCCGCCGGCATTTACGCGCTCTGGTCTTTCAAAGGCCCCGTGCGCCGCCAGAGCATCGCCGTCATCGTTTCCGTCGTCCTGATCTGCGCCGCCGTCTGGCTCCCCAACTTCCTCCACAGCACGTCCGCCACTCGTACCGGCCTTGGCTTCACCGATCCCCACGCGTCGCTGCCCGTTTCAATCCTCGATGCTCCCCAGCGGCTTTTGTTCGGAGTCATCAGAAATGGGAATTGGTTCCTCGCCGGCGCGATGGCCATATTGGTCTATCTTCTGCCCCCGTTCGACCGCCAAAAGCGGATCTGGTGGCTCGCCGCCGTCTTGCCGCTGTTCACGGTCGTCGCGCTCGATCTGACCCGGCATTCCGTCCTGATGCAAATCGACCGGTATATTTTCGCCGCATCGCCGGGGGTGTGTGCCATTGCCGCGATGCCCATCGGCGCGATGCCCGTCGGCCGCAGGCTCGGACGCGCCGTCCCCATCGCCGTGCTTTTCGGCGCCGTTGCCTTCGGCTTGGGTCGGGTCCAGCAAGGCCCCGACCTGGCTCCCACCGGCTCCATCTTCCAACTCGAGGACACGCGCACCACCGCCGCATTCCTCGCCCGCCACCTCGCGCCGGGCGATGTCGTCGTTCTCACCAACACCGCCATCGATTTTCCCGATTTCGAATACGATGCCATCGCTCATTACATCGGGCCGTGGAAAGTGCCCATCGCGTTGCTCAACGCCCCGGCCGACGACGCTCTCAAACGGCAGCTTTGCATGTACCCCCGCGTCTGGATGGTGGGACAGAATTCGGCCGAGGCCACCCGCCGGTTTTTCCCCGGCTGGCGCACAATCCAACACGGCGGCAACACCGCTTTCACCAGCGTCTGGGAAATCCAGCCGCCTACTCCCCCGGCGCCTTGAGCCCCTCTTCGCTTTGCGGAAGGTCTTTCAGTGCGTTCAGCCCGAACACTTCCAAAAACCGCTTGGTCGTCCCATAGAGAATCGGCCTGCCCGGCTCTTCGGCGCGCCCGGCGATGTTCACCAGCCGCTTTTCCATCAGGTTGCGGATCGTTTCCCCGCACGCCACGCCCCGGATGGCCTCGATGTCCGCACGCAGGATCGGCTGCTTGTACGCGATGATCGCCAGCGTCTCCAACGCCGCCTTCGTCAGCTTCGCGTCGATCTCTTTCTGATGAAGCTTCTTCAGGTAGTCGCCAAACTCCGGCAACGTCAGAATCTGGTATCCCCCGGCAACCTGCTCGATCCGGAAAGATCGGTGCGATTCCTCGTATTGTACGTTGAGGTCTTTGACCGCCTGCCGAACCGGCTTGGTGGCCGGCAGGTCCATCAATTCCGCCAATCGCCCGGCCGTCAGCGGATGGTGCGTGGAAAGCAGCAACGCCTCCAGCAACCGCGTATCCGCCACGGGTGTATCCGCCGAGACCGGGCCCTCGGAACTCTCCGCATCGCCGTCCAATTCCTCGGGGACGTCCTCGACGGGTCCGTCGGCATCGTCAACCGGTTCGATTTCCATGACAGGCTCATCCCTGACCAAGTGCATGCGCCGACTCCGTTTCCTCGGCAGTTATCGGCCACTTCCGCCGCCGAGGTGCAAGGAAACCGGCTTTTGCCTGATGTTATGGTCGCCGCCCGGCCGGTCAAGGTATGTCCTCGGGTTTTCCCCTCCCCGCGCCCTCGCCCCCCGTGCTATACTTCCAGCGGCGGTGAAATATGCCCGAACAGCCCCAGCCTACCGGACCCGATGTCGACCGCCTCAGGGTGCCCGACGATTTGCTTCGTCAGCTTCACGACGCCAACGAGCGGTTTCGTTTGGCCAAGGACCAGTTGCAAGAGACGACCAACGACTCGGATAACCGTCACGTGGAGCGCGTCGAAGACCGATTCGTCGAGCTGCGGAAGGCCGAGCGGGACCTTGAGGACCTTACCGCCAAGGTCCAGGAAATCCTGCGTCGCCCGAGCTGATTATGTACGGCATCCGCTATGAGCGTCGGAAGATCGCCAGGCTCAAGGGCATGGACTATCTTTGGCTCGGCCTCGTCGGTCAGTTCGCGGGTTTCATTTTGATTGATGCCGCTCCGCCCGACCCGACGAGCGCGCCCGTGATTGCCGGCGAATTTGCCCTCGTCCTTTTTACAGGCATTTTGGTCGGCGGTTGCGGAAAATATGCCCGCTTTTACGGCCTGAACCGGTGGTGGGGGTTGCTCGGATTTCTCAATGTGCTGGGCGTGCTGATCCTGATTCTTCTGCCGCCGCGGCAGGGGCGGGCGACGGACAGCGCGGGGTTTTCCGTGATTTTTGCCGAACCCTATCGCCGCGATGTCTGGCGCATGGACGTGCGGGTAATCCTCGACCAGACCGTCGGGACCGCCGTGCGCGAGCCCATCATGCTCCAGCTTCCCCGCGGCGCCAACGTCGGCTCGGCGATGAAGGTCCTGGCCGGCGCCATCCCCGGCCTGTTCGACGGCGAACTGCCCGCGGCCAGGTATTCCATCAACGGCAATCCCACCGATCGCCGTGCCGAACTCAGCGATGGCGACGAGCTTTTCGTTCGCGTTATCCCCGAAAACACCGCTGCAACATCGCCGTTGCCCGCGCATGGATGACTTGACATCCGCGGATGAGAACCTTACTTATCTGCCTCTTGCTGGCATCCTGAGATTGTCGCCCGTGATGAAGAACAGAGGGTTATAGCGTGATTGCGGTTCGCGAGTTGACCAAGGCATACGGTCAGACCTTGGCGGTGGATCACATCTCTTTCGAAGTGCCCCGCGGGCAGATCGTTGGATTCCTCGGCCCCAACGGCGCCGGGAAATCAACCACCCTGAAAATCCTCACCTGTTATCTTCCACCCACCAGCGGCGGGGCGACCGTCAACGGCTTCGACATCTTCCATGAATCCGAAAAAGTCCGCGAGAATCTCGGCTATCTCCCCGAAAACTGCCCGCTCTACACCGAGATGAAAGTCCGCGAATATCTCGATTACCGCGGGCGCTTGCGAAAAATGCCCCGCGCCCATCGCCTCCGACGAATCGATTACGTCATCGATCGCTGCTGGCTCGGCCCGGTCCATCACAAAACCATCAGCCATTTGTCCAAGGGCTATCGCCAGCGCGTCGGATTGGCCGATGCCCTGCTGCACAACCCGGCCGTGCTGATCCTCGACGAGCCGACCATCGGGCTTGACCCCGCCCAAATCCGCGAAACCCGCAAATTGATCCGGGACCTCGCCGGCCATCACACCGTCGTTTTGTCCACGCACATATTGCCGGAGGTCGAGGCGACTTGCGATCGCGCCATCGTCATCGCCGCCGGCCGGATCGTCGCCCAGGGCTCGCCCGACGAGCTGCGCGCCAGCCGCCGCTTGACCGCCCGCGTCCTGGTCGAGTGCCGCGGCCCACGTTCGGAGGTCCAAGCCGCGCTCATCCGCGTCAGCGGCGTCAGCAACGTCGAAATCCTCGACGGACAGGCCGCCGACGCTCAATACGTCGTCGCCGCCCTCCGCCCAAAGGACGGCTACGACATCCGCGAAGAAGTCGCCCGCACCGTCATCCAGCGCGGCTGGCCCTTGCGGGAGGTTCGCCTCGAACACGCGACGCTCGAAGAATTTTTCGTTCAGGTCACGGCCAATCAGGCCATGGCAAGGGAATGAAGATGTCATTGGTCACTTGTCATTTGTCATTAGTCACTGGCAAGAAACGACT
>JBEKKC010000058.1:0-23625 GCA_050010915.1 Tepidisphaeraceae bacterium
CCGAAATAAAGGACCAGGACGGCGCCGATGAAGACTTCGAGGATGAGGATGAACTTGATCTGGGTCTTGAGATAGGTTTTGCAGGTGAGATAAATGGTCTCGGAGACGTCGCGCATGGATTGGTGGACGGGGAGATTCTTGAGCCGGCTGTAAATGACGATTCCGAAAAGGAATCCGAGCCCGCAGATGGCGATTCCCCAGGAGAGCAGGGTGTGTCCGCCGATGGAGTTGCCGAAGAAGCGGGCCTGGTTGAGGTCGGGCATTCTGAGTCCGGCCTCATTGGCCGAGGCCACCGCGGGGAGCAAGAGGCAGAGCAAAAGGGCGACGGCAAGGGCGGCTGATGGAATTCGTTTGAAAAGCGAAGAAAGCGACATAAGGAAATCCTTTCGTCTGGGAAATTTCGATGAAAACGCAATATCGAGCATTGAGATTCTGGAGAATATCGGAGGCATCCCCACTCTTGGCGTAAGGGAAACCGCCGATAACGGCCGCGGCAGGGCCGAAAGCGACTCTGCCGGCGAAGTTGTCAGCCTGTTGCGATCCAATATAGACTTGCCCCGCTATGGCGATCTCAGATATGCGAAGGGAATACGGTTTGGGGGTATTGGACCGGGCCGATCTGGCGAGCGATCCCGTGTCTCAGTTTCAACGCTGGTTTGACGCCGCCTCGTTCAAAAGCGGCGGCCGGTTGCGGAGATTCTGCATCGATCTCTACAAGGCGTTCCACGGGCTGGTCGCGGGAAGTTCCATCGAGGCCAACTCGATGGTCCTGGCCACGGCCGGGCGTGACGGCCAGCCATCGGCGCGAGTCGTTTTGCTGAAGGGCGTGGATGCGCGCGGGTTCACGTTCTTCACCAACTACCAGAGCCGCAAGGGCCGCGAACTTGCCGACAATCCGCGCGCCGCCGCGGTTTTCTACTGGCCGGACCTGGAGCGGCAGGTGTGCATCGTCGGTTCGGTCACGCCCTTGTCGCGGGAAGAATCCGAAGAGTATTTCCACACCCGCCCGCGCGACAGCCAGATCGGCGCCTGGGCGTCGGATCAGAGCGCGGTGGTCGCGGATCGGGCGGAGCTCGCCGCGAAGTTTCGGCAGATCGAAGCCCGGTTCGCCGGAAAGGACGTTGCCATTCCGCCGCAGTGGGGCGGGTATCTCCTGAAGCCCGAGAGAATCGAATTCTGGCAGGGGCGTCCGAGCCGGCTGCACGATCGGTTCTGCTATACTCGAATGGCCGAGGACAAATGGAGCATTGACCGCTTGTCCCCCTGAGTTCCGGTTGAGGTCCGCCATGCCAAATCGCCGCGCAGCGAGAGCGCTTCGGGTTCACCGGGGCAAGACCGTCCGGGGCGGCGGCAGTTCCGTGGGCAATGAAGAGGAATTGGCGCGGCTTGCGGCAATCGTCGAATCTTCCGACGACGCGATTATCGCCAAATCGCTCGATGGCACGATTCTGGACTGGAACCGGGCGGCGCAGCGGCTCTTTGGCTATTCGGCGGCCCAAGCGATCGGCCGGAAAATCACGCTGATCGTGCCGCCCGACCGTTTGCGCGAGGAGCGGCAAATTCTCGGCCGTCTGCGGCGCGGGAAGCCGGTGGAGCACTACGAAACGATTCGATTGACCAAAGACGGGCGCGAAATTGCCGTCTCCATGTCGGTGGCGCCGTTGCGGGATGCCGCCGGCCGCGTCAACGCCGCATCCACCATCATGCGCGACGTGACCGAACGCAGACGATCTGAAATGGCGCTTCGCGACCGGGAGGAGCGCCTTCAGGCCCTGGTCAACACCGCCGCCGACGCGATCATCACCATCGACGAACACGGCATCATCGAGTCGGCGAATCCGGCGGCGGAGCGACTTTTCGGATACAGCCAGAGCGAGCTTCTTGGCAGCAACGTCAACGTTCTCATGCCCGAGCCGTTTCATTCAGAACACGAAGGATATCTTCGCAACTATCTTCGCACCGGCCGCGCCAAGATCATCGGGATCGGCCGGGAGGTCACCGGCTTGCGGAAGGACCGCACGACCTTTCCGATGAACCTGTCGGTCAGCGAGATCCAGTTGGGCACGCGGCGGCTATTCACGGGGATCTTGCACGATCTGAGCGGGCGCCGGCGGCTGGAGCGGCAGATCCTGGAGGCCGCCGCCAACGAGCAGCGACGGATCGGCCAGGACCTGCACGACGGCCTGTGCCAGGATTTGATCGGCATCGCCTTCGCAATCGACGCGGCGGCCCGAACCCTGCCGGCCGACGCGGCGCAGGGCAGCGAGTCGATGTCCAATCTGTCGGCTTCCGTGCGAAGTGCCGCGGGCCAGGCCCGCGATCTGGCTCGCGGACTGAATCCCGTGGACCTGAAATCCGGACTCTGGGCCGCGCTGGACAGCCTGGCGACGAAAGTCTCGCAGTCGTTCGGGGTCCGGTGCACCTTTCGCTGGGACCGAGTTGCCCAGGTGCGCGAGGATGCCACCGCCACGCATCTCTATAGGATCGCGCAGGAGGCCGTGGGTAACGCCATCAAGCACGGCAAGGCGCGGGCCATCGAGATCAGCCTGGCGGCCCGAGGTGGAACGCTGGTGCTGGCCATCGCCGACAATGGGGTGGGCATGGACAAGGCGCTTACGGACGGCGTCCAGCAGGGGCTTACCATGGGCACTTCCAACCGGATCCATCGGGCCGAGATGGGGATGGGGCTGCAAACGATGCAATTTCGATCCCGGGTCATTGGAGGGAGTTTCACCGCCAACAAGCGCAAGGGAGGCGGCACGGTCGTTGTTTGCACCATCAGGTCTGAGCCGGTTCCCAGTGCCCAGAGCCAAAAACCGCCGGCCGCGCCCAACCGGCCATCCCCCGCGGCATCGGGGAAACCCTCACGTCCGAATCGTAGACCGTCCCGATGAACACAAGGCGTTGCCTAGGCGATAATAAGCAAGCTGATGAACCACTGTTAGGTGCGCTATGCGACAAAAGCCGAATACGAGCCATCGGCGGCATCCCAGCACGGGGGCCGGATGCGCCGCGCTTCCAATTCATCCGCGCCGGGCGCCTCGGCACCATGTTCCGCCGGATTCCCAAAGCCACCGCGGCCCAAAGCAGGCCAAATCCCCAGTCGTGCTGCCCTCGAAGATATTTGGGGACGGAACCATCCTGGACCGGCGTTGGGGACATCTGCTCTAGAGCGTGTTATGCGCTTTTACACACCCCGCGTTGGCCCGGAAAGGGGCCAGATGCGAGGCGTCCGCGAGGAAATACAGCTCTTGATGAGCTATGGAGTCGCGGCAACGAAGCAGATGGCCCCTTTCCGGGCCAACCCTTCGGGACGCTTCTGCCTCGATCCCATGCGGCGTCGCTCGTCGTCGATAGCTCATCAAGAGCTGATCTCCTCCTCGCTCCTTGCCTGGGATCGAGGCAGAAGCGTCGCGGGGTGTGGAAAAGTGCATAACACGCTCTAGCCCTTCCATCAATTCAGGCAGTCGTCGATATTTCCGGTCGGCGCGATATTTCTGGGCGGCGGACTTGCCGGTTTCGCAATCTAAAGGCAGGATGGGGCAAATATGAGCAAGCCCAGCCCCGCCAAAACCAGCCCGGCCAAAACCAATTCCGCCAAGACCGGTCCCGCCAAAGCCGGCCCGGCCAAGGCTCCCGAGCCGGCGCCAAGCAAGCGGAAAATCTTTCTCGTGGACGACCACCCGATCGTCCGCCAGGGATTGGCCCAGTTGATAAACAGCGAGGCCGATCTGACGGTCATCGGCCAAGGGGAAGATGCCTACCAGTCGCTTCGAGCCATTCGCGAGTCCCAACCGGACCTGGTGCTGGTGGACGTGTCGCTCAAGGAGAGCGATGGAATCGAGCTGCTGAAGGAACTCAAGGCGCAATCGCCGGACCTGCCGGTCCTGGTCGTGAGCATGCACGATGAATCGTTGTATGCCGAACGGGCCTTGCGAGCCGGGGCGGGGGGCTACGTCATGAAGCAGGAATCGCCCGAAACCTTGCTGGCCGCCGTCCGCACCGTGCTGGCCGGCGAAGTCTACGTCAGCAGCAAAATGGGCGCGACGCTTTTGCAGCACATGGTTCGCGGCAAGAAGCGCGGGGGCGGCCTGCCGATGGACCGGCTCACAGACCGCGAGTTGGAGATTTTCCGCATGATCGGCGCCGGCCACAGCGTGAAAGAGATCGCCGACAAGCTTTTCCTGAGCATCAAAACGGTCGAGGCGCATCGCGAACACATCAAAGAGAAATTGAACATCAAGAGCAGCGCGGAACTTCTGAGATTCGCCATCCGCAATACGCCCGATGCGAAATGACCTGGTTTGTCTTTTACCTCGTGTACGCGGTGGTGGGGTGGGGGATTCGCGCGGGCATGGTGACGGTCGTGCTGCGGCGGCAGTTCGCGCCGGGGGCGTCCGTGGCCTGGCTGGGCATCGTTTTCCTTCATCCCTACATCGGGCTCGTGTTATATCTCCTGCTGGGGGAAAGCCGCCTCGGGTCCCGACGCACGCAGCGGCACCGGGAGATCGTCGAGCGCTTCCGCAATCCCAACCGGCATGCCGGCCGAATCCCGCATCAAACCACGCCCGACTCCGCGCCGCCGTATCAGCCCATGATCCTTCAGGCGGAGAAGATCAGCGGACTTCCGGTCCTGGCGGGCAATCGCCTGGATTTTCTGCCCGATGCCGAGGATTTTCGCCGGCGGCTTTGCGCCGACATCGCCGCCGCCCGCCACAGCGTCCATCTGCTTTATTATATCTTCGCCAACGACCAAACCGCCCGCTCCGTCGCCGACGCGCTGGCCGAGGCCGTCCGGCGCGGGGTGAAGTGCCGCGTGATCGCGGATGGGTTGGCATCACGAAAATTCTTGCATCGCAAGGGGCTCTCGAAAGAACTAACGGCCGCAGGAGTGGAGGTGGTCGCCGCGTTGCCGGTGGCGCCCATCCGCCGCCGGCTGGGGCGCATGGATCTGCGCAACCACCGCAAGCTGGCGATCATCGACGGACAGACCGCATACGCCGGCAGCCACAATATCATCAATCCGGACTACGGCGGACGACGGGGAAACCCCTGGTTCGACATCACGGGCAGATTCACCGGGCCGATCGTCGGAGAACTGGCGTCCATCTTCGCCGAGGACTGGGCGTTTGAAACCGGTGTCGAAATCGAAATCCCCTATCCCGATCGTCACGATCCTCCGCCCGGCGATCCGTCGGCTCAGGACGTGCCCGCACAGGTGGTGGCCACCGGACCCTCGCAGCCCGATGCGACCTATCGCCGGCTCCTGTTGGCGGCGATCCAGTCCGCGCGCCGCCAGTTGATCCTCACCACCCCGTACTTCGTCCCCGATGAGACGACCGTGCTTTCGATGATGATGGCGGCCGATCGCGGCGTGGACGTGAAATTGATCCTCCCGCGAAATCCCGATCACTTTTTCGCCGCCGCCGCCGGACGGGCGCATTTTCATTCGCTCCTGCGCTCCGGCGTCGCCATCCACCAATATCAGCCCGGCCTGCTTCACGCCAAGACCACCACCGTCGACGACGCATTTGCCCTCTTCGGATCGGCCAATCTCGACGTCCGCAGCTTCAGCCTGAACTTCGAGTTGAGCGTGCTGCTCTATGGCCAGCCGATCACCGAACGCCTGCGGGAGATTCAACGGGATTATCTGTCGCATTCCCGCCGGCTGGAATTGGCCGATTGGAATCGCCGGCCGATCGTTAACGAATACGTCGATCGCGCGGTGGGTCTCCTTTCCCCGCTGCTGTGAGCGTTGCATTTCGCCGGGCTCTATTTGCCTCATTGCACACATTGCACACTTTTCAAATTGCAATTAGTCTTTGCTAGTTTGATTTCGCGTCGTAACCCATTTCCCTGGACTGGCTTGTGATAGATGAGGCGTGAGCCGGCCTCTTCGCGCGGCGGAAAAGTGTGCAATTTATCTCGATCTTGCCCCGATATCTGGAAGATGTGACTGACAACGGCGAACTTGCCGCAAAGCGGAGCGGAGGAGAAGATGGTCAAGGATTCCGTCGCGCGGAGCCGGCCGGTGGGAAGCGGTCTATGGATGCAACGGATGGCCAAAGCGTTGGACCTGGACGATCCGCTCTGCAGATGTGGCCGCCCCGTGGCGCGGCGCAAAAAGCGGAAACCGGAGGCAACATCCTCAGCGGCCCATTCGGCGATATCGTCCTCGGCCTCAATTCCGTTTCGACCACGAGCATTGAGACCTTCTACTACTCCAGCCAGTGGCAGGTCATCCAGGACGATTCGCAGGTCTCGCCATCGGCCACTCCGCAAATTGCCGACCAGTACGTCTGGGGCGAAGCCAACGTCAACGAACTGGTCCTGCGGGACCGGCATTCCGGCGAGGGCCTCGGGTATAATTACGGCATCGCCAACTCCGGCCTGGACGAAAGGATTTATGCCCTGCAGGATGCCAATTGGAACGTGACCAGCTTGATCAATTTTACGGGGAATTACGTGCTGGAAAGGTTCACTTACGACCCTTACGGAAACGTTACGGTGCGTAATTGCGGTGAAGAACCCATTACCGACCAGTACAATTGGGTCTATCTGTTCCAGGGCGGCCGGGTTGACCTTGCGACGGGGTTGTATACCTTCCAGCATCGGAATTACAGCCCGAGTCTGGGGACGTGGGTGGAGCAGGATCCGCTGGGATGCTTCGATAGCATGAATCTATATCAGGCTGAAATGAGCAATCCTGTCAGGTTCGTGGATCCATCCGGCGAGTCGATACAAATTATCTGGGGGAATGGAAATCCGCCGCAAGAGATTCCGCCAACTAGCGAAGGACTGGGGGATATATTGAGAAACGCGCCGCCAGGGTCAATTCAGGGCATAGTGATTACCGGCCATGGCGCGGATGGAGTCGTGTGGTTGGGCGACTCAAACGGTTGGTTTTCCGGATGGCGACCAGGGGCATGGTTGCCTGGCGACGAAAACGGGATAATGAATGACAAGACTGATTTCTTACAGATGGGAAATCCAAACAAGGAGGGCAAGGCTCCAATCGTGGACGGCAAAGGGAACGATTTGACAGGGCCTCTGAAGAAAGCCCTTGCACCAAACGCGACTGTTGAATTGAACGCCTGTGATACAGACCAGTTAGCAAAGCAAATGAGCGTTGCGCTTCCGAATCACGCGGTAACAGGCATATCCGGTACGGCGTTGCGCACCGGCTGGAATAGTGCGATCGGTTCCAAGAATACCTACATCAATGGATCGCCACCACCACCTCCGAGTAGACCGCCATTCTCTACCCTCGGGCCGATCAACCCGATTTGTGGATTCTAGCCTTATTTGGGACCATGACGCCAGCAGACGGAAAAGACCGAGAGCCGAGTACCCCCGAAATGGGTGGCCGATGGGATGCGCACAACACGGCCTCTTTGAGCTTCCTGACACTTGCGCTAATTTTGTCAGCGGCATTTTCGGTCGCGCTCTCCGTTATGACATACGATACAGCACTAAAGCTTGGCGGAATTGTGGCCGTTGCATCGTTATTCGCACTTTTGATCGCGATTGTTGGTTTATTTCGAAGAAAAGGAAACGTTGTTTGCGCGATAATCGTGGTTGTATTATCCCTATTGATTTTCGCGTCTACAGTTTTACTTAAGCCGTTGTAAGGGCACACTGCATTTGAACCGAACTCAAGCTACGATTGGGGTTGACCTCTGTCTCCTATTGATAGTTGGGTTGACGCTTGACGAAATTCCGCAAGCGAATCCACAACGCGCCGGATAACGTGACTCCAACTGCCGGTCGATTCTTGCCGGAACAGGCGCATCGTTGGGTACCACGGCGAATCCTCTCGTTTCAACATCCATCGCCAATCGGGCATTGCGGCCAGCAAAATCCAAACGGGTTTGCCCATAGCTCCGGCAAGATGCGCTGCTGCGGTGTCGACGGAGATCACGAGATCGAGATTGGCCACTATCGCGGCAGTGTCAGCAAAATCGTGAAGATCGGCGGTTAGGTCGATCAGCGGCAAGGGGGCCGACGAATCGTTTTTCTGCCGTGTCGCAGGGCCTATCTGGAGACTGTAAAACTCGATCCCTGGAATGGCCGAAAAGGGAGCGAATTGTTCGAGCGGAATCGAGCGGCGTAGATCGTCCCAATGTTCCGGGTTGCCGGCCCACGCCAGTCCAACCCTCAACACGTGCGGTTTCTTGGCCAATCGCGGCCGTTCGGATTTCAAATATGGCACGTTGGCGGGAATGTTGTGCAGCGTGGTTCCCAGCGCCAATGGCAGACTGAGCAGCGGACAAAACACGTCAAACGCGGGTGTCGGCTGTTTCAGCGAAACGATCTGCGCAATGTGCGGCACGCCGGCCAGTAGACGAACAAGCTTCTCGTGGCACACGAGGATAATTCGCCCTCCCTTTTCAGCCACCATCGGCACGTACCGGACAAACTGGATCACGTCGCCAAATCCCTGTTCGCCGTAAAGGAGGATGGTCTTGCCATTCAGCTCTCCGCCATCCCAGCGTCGCGGATTATTCGGATAGGCGATGGGCAATCGCCACTCGTGTTCTTTCCATCCCCGCTCGAAATCGCCCAGGAGCAAGTAAAGCTCGCCGAGGTGGCAGCGCGCCTCGACAGAGTCTGGTTTGAGTTCGATGGCCCGTGAATAGGCCGCGATGGCCTCCTGAAAACGGCCCTGGTCGGCTAGAACGACCGCGAGATTGTGTTGGGCCGCCGGCATGTCCGGCTGCAAGCGGATCGCGGTACGGATGGCGGCGTCGGCCTCGGCAAGCCGATCCAACTGGCGCAGAGGGCCGGAGAGGCAAGCGTACGCCTCGGCGTAATCCGGCTTAAGCTCGATGGCCCGCTGGTATTCGCGCGCGGCCATTTCGTATTGACGCATTCCTCCGAGTGCCATGCCCAGGTGGTTATGGAACGTCGGCTCATTGGGTTTGAGTTCGATGGCTCGTTGAAACGACGCAACGGCCATATCCGGCTTTCCCGCCAGTCGTGAAAACTCACCGAGATTGGCGTGGAATTCGGCGATATGCGGGTGTGCCGCGGCACCACGTGCCGCGAACTCGACGGCCAACTCGATGCGGCCGGATTGTCGGGCGATGATGCTCAAGAGGTTCAAAGCATCGGCATTTCCCGGTTCTTGAGAAAGAACGCTATGGCAGAAGGACTCCGCCTCGGCAAGACGACCCGATCGGTGGTGTTGCATTGCCAGTTCCAGGGCCTTTGTGACCGACATTGGCGCCATGATTTAATTCTAATCTGGAAGGATACTAATCGACACTGGCCGGCGTTGGGGCACCCCTCATTCCAGTTCCGCAGGATTGCGGCCGATGATCCGTTCTCGGATGTTGTCGTAGCGATAGGTCATGTTCAGCCGCCAGATGATGTAGGCCGTAATCGGGCCCAGCGTCAGCAGCGATCGCAACGTGCGCAGCAGGATGCGATCCAGGCGATAGAATTGGCGATAGAGCCAATCAGTGCCGTCCTGAAGCTGGGCGGCGGTCATGCGGGTGGGTCGGATCACGACGTGGCGGAAATCATAGTGGCTCCAGTCGTGGTCGGTGATCCGGCCCTGGCGCTGGAAATCCTGGAACAACGGCGTGCCGGGCAGCGGCGTCAGGATGTTCACTTGCAGGGCCGATGCGTGCACGGCTTGAAGAAAATGCAGCGTGCGAGCGAAGACCGACACGTCATCGTTGTCCAATCCGACCATGACGCTGAGTTCGATCAGCATGCCTTGTCGCCGGATGGCGGCCAGACGCTGGGCGTAGCGCCGGCTTTCGTTGAATCCCTTGTCCATCGTGGCCAGGTTCCGCTCGTCCAGCGTTTCAATTCCGATGAACAGTCCCCTGCATCCGGCGGCGTAAGCCAGCCGAAGCAGCTCCGGATCGTCGGCGATTTTCAGCGAGCACTGGCTCGCCCAGCGTTTACCCAGGGAAATCAGGCCCTGGAAAAGCTGCCGCGCATAATCCGTATCGGCAATGATGTTATCGTCCACAAACATGAAGTGGTTCGCGGGGATGCGTCGAATTTCTTCCAGCACGTTTTGCACGGGCCGGTGGCGATAGCTGCGGCGATGAAACGCGGTGACGGAGCAGTAGCGGCAGCCATGCGGGCAGCCGCGCCCGGTCTGCACGGCGTTAGTCGTGACGTAGTGGCGGGCGGTGCGGGCCGTCAGGTCGCGGCGGGGGACCGGCGTGGTTGCCATGTCGGCCGGTTGCGGGAGGCGATAGATTCGCTGGAGTTTCCCGACTTCGATGTCGGCCAGAAGTTGCTGCCAGTTGCCCTCCGCTTCACCGACGACCACGGCATCGAAATGTGGGGCGGCCTCGTCGGGGCAAAGAGTGGGGTGATATCCGCCGGCCACGACGATCTTCCCCTTGGCCCGGAAAGCCGCCGCGATCTGGTAGGCTCGCGGGGCCAGGGCCGTCATAAACGTGATTCCCACGACGTCGGCGTCGCAATCCCAGTCGATCGCCTCGACGTTCTCATCGCAGATCGACACCGGGTGCCGCGGCGGCGTCAGGGCGGCGACAACCGTCAGCGGCAAGACGCTGAAACGGAGCATCGCGCGCTTCGGCGGCCGGCCGCCGGGCGACTCCACCCGCAGGTGATCGGCCGCGGGCAATACGAGCAGAATCTTCATGTTGTCTCCTGAACAGCGATCAGTTAATGAATATCATTCATTGCACGGCCAAAGGAGCAAGTTGTTCGCATTCAACGAGGCCTGATTAGTCGACTGGGAACATCGCCGACAAAAGCAATTGCTTGGCTTGGGCGGCCACGCCGTCGAACGAGGGATCGTCGCTGAAATAGAAGATCACCCCGGCCAACATGCTCCACAGCGCGTCCAGGGTAGCCCGGTCGCGCCGGGCATTTCCCGCGCCAGCGCGGCGCAGCACCTGACCGGCCACGGTTTGGGACCGGCGTTCCAAGTCCTTGAGCCGTCGGATTTGGGCCGCGTCCAAGCGTCCTTCGCGGTTGGCGCCCTCGCGCTGAAGGACGAAAAACACGATGTCGAAATACTCGGGGTTTTCGCGGGCGAATTGGAAGAACGCGTCGATGAGAGCCTCGGCTTGCCGCCGCGGGGCCGCGCCCGGCTGAAGGCTGGCGGCCAGCCGATGGTGCAACGTTTCATATCCCTCGGCAAGCAATTCCGCGTAGAGGGCGTCCTTGCTTGGGAAATACAGGTAGAGTGTTCCAGGCGCCAGTTCCGCCGCCGCGGCTACCATGGGGATGGTGGCGGCGGCATACCCATGCTTGAAAAACACGTGCCTGGCCGCATTGAGGATGCTCTGCCGCCGCCGTTTGGCCTCCTCATCCCGCCGCCGCCGCGTGCCCATGGGTGCTCCAAATGAGGTTCATCAAATGAACGGTATTCATTATATAGGATGGATCAGGTCTGTCAACGCATTTATCCAGCGGCGAGGGGGCCAGAGAAAGGCGCCGACACAATCAGGAGTTATGCGCAGTGCAAGATGCCAAAGAGGAATCAAATCCTAACGGGACGTCCCGTGGCCTTGTACCGGCCCACCCTCTAGTTTATGAAAGAACCATCAGCGTGGTTTGACGACGCTCGTCCACCACACAAGCTTAGTCAATGACGGACGCAGCCGTAAAATCCCGACCGAGGCTCCACGGTGTTGACGCCCTGCGCGGCCTGGCGGCCAGTGCGGTGGTGGTTCATCACGTCGTCGGCATCAATGGGCTGGAGGTGCCGCGTTCGCTGCATGCCATCCCGGATTACTTCGGTTACGCCGTGCCCCTCTTCTTCGTGATCAGCACCTTCTCTCTGTGTTATACCTATGACGGGCGATTCGACGGGACGGTCGCGGTACGAAATTATCTGATCCGGCGATTCATGCGCATCGCGCCCCTCTTTTATTGCATGCTCGCGGTCTGGGTTCTGACCGATCTGGTCAAATTCCACCAGCCCGTTTCCATTGCCAGCCTGCTGGCTAATCTGACTCTGACGTTCAATCTGGTTGGACCTTACCAATACAGCATCGTTTGGGCCGGGTGGTCCATCGGCGTTGAGTTCGTCGACTACTTCGTTTTCCCGATCATGTTGTCGGCCGTACGTGGTCTGCGGGCGTCGGTGGCGCTGTTGTTGTTTGCCCTGCTTGCGGCCTACGGTTTCCAGAACACCAGTCCCGCGCAAGACGACGCCGTGCATATCCTGACCCATCTCCCCTTCTTCAGCATGGGCTACGTGGCCTACTACGTGTACCGAAAGGCCCAACCCCTCGGCCCCCGGTGGCGACAAGTCCTGGGCGTTGGGGCGCTGGCGGCCGCGTTCGTGTTCATCGTGGCCGTTACCGCCGACTGTCAATTCAGCCGCTTTCTCATGAACTCGCCCTTGCGCCGGACCCAATTCTATTGCCTGGGCGCCGGACTGGCCACGCTGGTTCTGGCGCAGGCACTTCTCCCAACCCTCTCCAACGTCGCCACCCGGTTTCTCGGAGAAACCTGCTACAGCATCTATTTGCTGCACCCCTGGATGATCATGATGCTTAAGCCGGCCTACGCCGCCTTGGCTCACGTGTTCCCGAACATGCTGGTCTATGTTTCCGTGGCGACAATTCTGACTTTTGCGGTTCTTTTGCCCCTCGCCTGGCTGACCAATCGTTTCATCGAAAAGCCCGCCATGGCCTGGGGCAGGCGAATGACGCAAAGATCGAATCCGCATCCGGCGGCTCCAATTCCCGTTGCCGTCAATCCCCAATTGGCGACGGCAATTGACGCAGTGAATAAATGACAATCCCATATTCGCGGGAATTGCCGGGTGTGCTAATGGATGGAGTCGTCGCGATTAATGATCTGGAGGCATCTGCCGACCGTGCCCAAGGCGGCGGGGCCTTCCGTTAGGGAGTTCTCAGATGAACCGCGATCAATTGTTCTTCGAGCGATTCGGGAAGACTTCCGACGAAGCATGGCTTGAGTTGTTGATTCGCAGCATTGATCAGCCGGTGATCGAAGGCGTCGAGTTTCCGCGGTTCCCTTCCGAAAAGATGCAATCAGGTTTCGTGGGAAGTTCCGGCGCCGAAGCCATGCGGGAAGCGTTTGTGTTTTACCAGGATGTGCGGCGTTACGCGGGGCAATTGGGGATGCCGGTGACCCGGGAGAGCCGCGTGCTGGATTTCGGATGCGGGTGGGGCAGGCACTACAGGATATTTCTGCGGGAACTAATGCCCGCTCGCTATGTCGGGATCGACATCGATCCGGAATGTGTGGCCATTTGCCGGCAGACAATTCCCACGGGGAATTTCGAGCAGTCCGCGGTCGAACCCCCGCTTCGATTTGCCGACGGCTCCTTCGACATCGTCTATGCGTATTCGGTCTTCTCCCATCTCAGCGAAACCGTCCACCTTCGCGGGGTGGAGGAGTTCGCGAGAATCCTGCGCCCCGGGGGGATGCTGGTGGTAACCACCTTGAAGCGGGCCCACATAGGAGTTTGGGACCGGTTGATGCGGGAAGGTCCGCCGTGGTGGAAGGCGTTCCTGCGAAAAGTCGAATTCGATTGTGAGCGCTGGCAAGCCGGTTACGACGCGGGGCAATTCCTGTTCTGTCCGACAGGCGGAGGCGGAGTTCGGTCCGCCGAGTTCTATGGTGAAGCGATCATTTCACCCGCCTACATCCGTAAATTCTGGTCCCGCCATTTGGATCTCGTGGAGCACCTTGACGATCGCGCCAACGCCCCGCAGGTCTTGATCGTTGCGCAAAAACGAACCGCTCCGTAGGACGAACCCCAGCGGTGCCGGCCGTAATTGCGAGATCGCGGTTCGCGATCGGCGCGGCGCCGGTCAATTCCATTCCGGCCGGTGGAGCGGCCGGAAATCGGTTATTATTCGACGCCGATGCCATCGGTTCCACTTGAGCAAGCGCTGAACGCGGCGATGCAGCGCCAGCAGGCGGGACAGTTGGGCGAGGCCGAGAGGCTTTATCGCCAGATTCTGGCGCAACAGCCCGATTGCGCCGATGGCCTGCATTTGCTGGGGGTTGTCTGCGCGCAGTGCGGGCGGCATCAGGAGGGCGTCGAATTGATCCGCCGGGCCATCGCGATTCATCCGCAGGTCGCGGGTTATCACGCGAATCTCGGCAAAGTGTTTGTGGCCGCCAAAAGCCCGGAGCAAGCCGCCGGGGCGTTTGGCGAGGCCGTGAGGCTGAACCCCAATGACGGGGAATCGCTGGTGAACCTGGCGACGGCGCTGAAGGGGCTGGGCCGTTTCGAGGAGGCGGCGGATTGCTGCCGGCGGGCGTTGAGCATTGGTCCGAAATCCGTCAGGGCGCATCATTTGTTGGCGGAGGTGCTGCGGGAATCCGGGCGGATCGACGAGTCGATTGCCGAGTATGAGCGGGCGATCGCGCTGCCGCCGGTGATGGCGGCGAGCTACAACAACCTGGCGCTGGCGCTGAGCGGGCGGATGCGATATGACGAAGCGCTGGCGGCGTTGGACAAGGCGATCGCGCTACGACCGGATTGGAATGTGATCTGGAACAACCGGGCGAAAATCCTTCGGGATAGCGGCCGGTTGGAAGAATCGCTCGTCGCGGCGCGGCGGGTGCTGGCCATTTCGCCGAATCTCGCCCAGGGCCACGTCAACCTTGCCGGGGCGCTGCTGGATTCGGGGCAGATCGATGACGCCTTGGCGTCGGCGCGGCGGGCGGTGGAGCTTGGGCCGGGCTTGGCTGAGGCCTACAACCTCCTGGCCAATTCATTGAAGGAGGCGGGCGAAGTTGCCGAGACCCTGGATGCGCTCGATCACGCCCTGAAATTGCAGCCCAATGATCGCGTCAACTACAGCAACAGGGTTTACATCCTGCAATTCGATCATCGGGCCGATGCCAAATTTCTTCTGGCCGAGCAGCGGCGTTGGAACGATCTCCTGGCCGCGCCGATGCGAAAATTCATCCGGCCGCATGAAAACGACCGCTCGCCCGATCGGCGGTTGCGCATCGGGTACGTATCGCCGTACTTCTACGATCACGCCGAATCCTTCTTTGTCGTTCCCCTGCTGGAATCGCACGATCGGGAGCAGGTCGAGGCTTACTGTTACAGCGACGGCCGCCGTATCGACGCGGTGACCGTGCGGCTCCAACGCGGGGCCGACGTGTGGCGCGTGTCGCTCGGCCGGACCGACGAGGAACTGGCAGAGCAGATTCGCCGCGACCGCATCGACGTGCTGGTCGATCTGGCGATGCACATGTCGTACAACCGCCTGCTGACGTTCGCGCAGCGGCCCGCTCCGGTGCAGGCGGCGTGGCTGGCGTATCCCGGCGGGACGGGGCTTGACGCGATGGACTATCGCATCACCGATCCTTGGATCGATCCGCCGGGAATGGACGAATCGTGTTATCGCGAGCAATCGGTTCGGCTGCCCAGCACCTGGGCCTGCTACGATCCGCTGTGCGACGCCGCGCCGGCCGCTGACAGGATCGCTGGACCGATCCGCTTCGGATCGCTCAACAATCCCTGCAAGCTCAACGATCCGCTGCTCCAGCTTTGGGCCAGGGTGCTGCACGGCGTTTCCGATTCCCGCCTGATCGTGCAATCGCTTTGCCAGGAACATCAGCGGCGGATCGCCCAGGTTCTGAATTCGTCGGGCATCGCCGCGGATCGCGTTGAATTTGTCGGCCGGCCCAATCGGCCCCAGTATCTGCGTCTGTACGACCGGATCGACGTTTGCCTCGATCCGCTTCCGTACAACGGGATTACGACGAGTTGCGATGCGCTGTGGATGGGCGTGCCGCTGGTCACGTTGGCTGGGGCAACCGCGGCCGGGCGAGCGGGCACGAGCATTCTGGAGAATCTCGGCCTGCACGAACTGGCCGCGCGCGACGGCGACCAATACGTTCAGATCGCGACAGCTTTGGCCGGCGATTTGCTCCGATTGGCGGAGCTGCGCCGCACCCTGCGCGATCGAATGCGCCGGTCGCCGCTGATGGACCGGGAGGGGTTTGCCAGGGCGATGGAAGGGGCGTATCGGTACATGTGGAGGCGGTGGGCGGACGCGGGAACGGAATATCGAAATTCGAAATTCGAATGACGAATCAAATTCGAAGTCTGAAATTCGAATTTTAGGTTTCGAATTTGATTCGAATTTCGAATTTCGAGTTTCGAATTTGCATCTATTTCCCCCCGTGACCGCGTCCCTTCGCCTGCGGCATCGCGTTCATCGGGTCGTCCGGCCAGGAATGCCTCGGGTATCTCACCCGCAAATCCTTCCGGACTTGAAAATACGTCGTCGCCCAAAAACTCCGCAGATCGTCGGTGATCTGGACCGGCCGGAAATTGGGGCCCAGGAGATGCAACAACAGCGGCACGCGGCCGGCCGCGAGGCGCGGGGTGTCGCGCCAGGAAAAAATCTCCTGGAGCCGAACCGCCAGGATCGGCGGCAAATCCGGGCGATATTGCAGCCGAATCCGGCTGCCGCTCGGCACTTCGATCGCTTCCGGCGCTTCCCGGCGAAGAACCTGGTCCATCGGATATCGCAGCCTGGCCTGAAGCGCGTCGGCCAGCGGCAGACGCGCCAGGTCCTCGACGCATTTCTTACCCCCGCAGAGTTCCTCCAACACGTCTCCAAGCTCCCGTTCGTCGAAATTCGGCCACGGATGTTCGGGCATCGCTCGGCGCAGCAGGGCCACGCGCGCCAGGAAATTCGCGGCGGCGTCGTCGGCTGCGAAAATCTCCGCCGCCCGCGGGCGCAATGCCACCGCCAACGTCTTGCCGGCTTCCTGGGGATCGACCGAAGCGTCAAAATCCTCCGATAAAATGAGGTCGCGATATCGCACGACGCCCCGGCCGACGACGCGCTGGCGGGCTTCGTCGAAGACGATCGTCCGCTGGCGCGAGAAGGATTGCGGGAACGTCTCCATGAGCCATTCGACGCGGATTGCGCTGGCGATGCGAACGAGGGCTTCGCGAGTTTGCGATTGTGGGTCATTTCGGGCGTCGAGGGCGAGAAAGAACTCGCCTTGGCGGACGACCGATTCGGCGTCGAGGCGGACGCCGCCGCCGCCCACCATGACGCCGGCGCTGGGATCGTGCTGACGCCGCCGGCAGACACGGTCGGGATAGGCCGACAGCAGCAGTTTTAGAAGCGTTTCATGCGACGGAGATTGAGCGGGAACATTGCTCAGACGTCGGGCTAACCGCAGCAGTTCCATTCTGACCTGCCGCACCTGCCGTACGGCGACGGGATCGAATCCATCGCGCAGATGTTCTTCAAGGTCGTCCATCCGCAAAAGCAAATCGCTATCGCCCTGAGTCGCGGGGCCGCGGGAATGCGGCGGCTGAGCGAAATCCGGCCGGCGAATGTCTTTCTCCGAGAGCAGGGCAGCCAGAGTCGCCCCTTCCGCCGGGCAGCCCGCGTCCGACGCGGCGCAAAGCAGCCGGCCGAGTCGCGGATGAAGCGGCAGCTTCATCAGCCGTTTTCCCAGCGACGTCAACCCGCGCGCATCCACCGCGCCGAGCATTTCCAGCAGCCGTTGAGCGGAGAGGAGCGTCTCGGCCGGCGGAGGATCGAACCAACCGAATGCCGCCGCATCCGGCTTACCCCAGGCGTGAAGGTCCAGCACCGCCGTGCTCAAATCCACGCGTTTGATCTGGGGCAATTCGAAGTCGTCCAGAGCGAACTGCTCCTTGGCCGACCAAAGGCGCACGCATCGGCCCGGGGCCGTGCGTCCGGCGCGTCCGGCGCGCTGGGTCGCCGAGGCTTTGCTGATGCGCTTCAACTCCAGCCGATCCAAACCCCGACGAGGATCGAATGCCGGGACGCGAGCAAGTCCGCCGTCGATCACCCAGCGAACGCCGTCGATCGTCAGGGATGTCTCGGCAATGTTCGTCGCCAGAATGATTTTTCTTCGCGTCGAGGGCCGCAATGCCAGCATCTGCTCCTCGCCCGGCAAGCTTCCGTGCAAAGGAAGGAGGGCAAGATCGAATCGCGCCGCCAGCGGCTCGAGATGGCGCATGACGCGCCGGATTTCGTCCGCGCCGGGCAGAAAAACCAGCACGTGCCCGGCCGAATCCTTCCGTCCGACGATCTCCTCCACCGCCGCCGCCACGCGCGAAACGACCGCAATGTCGCCGAGCGGATGATATTCGATCTCGACGTCAAACGTCCGCCCCGGCACGTTCACGATTGGACAATCCCCCAGGAATTTCGCGGCCGGCTCGGCCTCCAGCGTTGCCGACATCACGATCAGCAGCAGATCGCTGCGCACGGTCTGCCGCATTTCTCGCAGCATGGCGATCGCCAGATCGACGTGCAGAGACCGCTCGTGAAATTCGTCTAGCACGACCGCGCCAACGCCGTCGAGAAACGGATCGTCAAGCATCTGCCGCGTCAGGACGCCTTCGGTGAGGACGCGCAGGCGCGTGGCGCGTGTCATCCGCTTTTCGAATCGGATTTGATAGCCGACCTCGCGGCCGAGTTCCCAGCCGTTTTCCTCGGCGATCCGCTGCGCCGCCGCGCGGGCGGCGACCCGGCGCGGTTGAAGCATCACCAGATTGGGATGCTCTGGGGAAAGCATCCCGCTCCGCAGAATCGCCGGCGGCACCCGGGTGGTCTTGCCCGCCCCCGGCTCGGCGACGATGATCAGCGATCTGGAGTCCCGCAATCGCCGGACAATTTCCGGCAGATGTGAATCGATCGGCAGGGGGGTCATCGACGGGGGATTGTAAGGGTCCGCACCGGTGTCCGTAAATTCTGCGATTTTCGAGCCTTCTCATAGCGAGGGGAAAAAAGCGAATGGAGCATCACTTCAGACGTTCGGGATTCAGCCCGGCCAACTCCTTCACCACAAACCGTCCGTCCTTGCGAATGAGCTTTCCGTCGAACCACATCTCGCCGCCGCCGACTTCCGGGGTTTGACGCATGACCAAATCCCAGTGGATGGCGCTTTTGTTGCCGTTGCTGGCGTCGTCGTAACAGGCGCCGGGGGTGAAATGGATGCTGCCGGCGATCTTTTCGTCGAAGAGGATGTCCTTCATCGGCTTGACGACGTGGGGATTGAAGCCGACGGCAAATTCGCCGACGTATCTCGCGCCGGGGTCGGTGTCGAAAACTTCGTTGAGCTTTTTCGTGTCGGTGCTGGAGGCCTCGACGATTTTGCCGTTGCGGAAGACCAGGCGAACGTCGTTGTGCGTGACGCCGCGGTAGATCGTGGGACAGTTGTAATGGATGACGCCGTTGGCGCTGGTTTTGACCGGGGCGGTGAAGACCTCGCCGTCGGGGATGTTCACGCGGCCATCGCAACAGATGGCGGGGATGTTTTTGATACTGAAGGCCAGATCGGTGTCGGCCGGGCCTTTGAGCCGGACGACGTCGGTCCGCTCCATCAGCTTCTTCAGCGGCTGCATGGCGCGGCTCATTTTCGCGTAGTCCAGCGTGCAGACGTTGAAATAAAAATCCTCGAACGCCTCGGTGCTCATCTCGGCCATCTGGGCCATCGACGGCGTAGGCCAGCGCAGGACGCACCAGCGGGTCTTTTTGATCCGCACGTCGCGATGGACTTTTTCCCAGACCGTGGATTCGTACAACTTTTGCTTGTCGGCCGAGACGTCCGAAAGTTCGGAAACGTTGGGGCTGCCGCGGGCGCCGATGTAACACTGAACGTTCTGCATCTGGAGTTTCTCGACGCGGGCGATGAGGTCCCATTGCTCCTTGCGGCCGATTTGCATGAGGGCGCGGTTGATCTGGTTGCTCTTGAGCATGACCAGCGGATGGCCGCCGGCCTGGGCGGCATGGCGGATGAGGGCGGCACTGAATTCGTGCGGCACGTCGATCGCCTCGACGAGGATTTTCTCGCCCTTCTTCAGGGCGCAGGAGTAATTCACCAGCATTTTGGCCAGCTTATCTATGCGGGGGTCGAGCATGAGCCGATATATATCGCGGAAAATGTCATTTGTCATTGGTCACTTGTCATTGGTGTCGCCAGTTCCGAGTTGTCTTACCAATGACAAATGACCAATGACAAATGACAATTTAGCATGATGCAGCGCCCCGCGCAATCTGACAGCCATTTGCCGCACCTGGACGGGATGCGGGCGGTGCTGGCGTTGTACGTGGCGGTGCACCACTGCTATCTGTCGATCTGGCCGATCGACCGCGGCGCGGGATTGCCGGCGGCGGCGGTAGGGCGGGCCGTGAACTGGCTGCTGTTCGGACGTCTGGCGGTGGCGGGGTTCATCGCGGTTTCGGGCTATTGCCTGATGCTGCCGGTGGCCCGCGGCGACGGAATCCTCCGCGGGGGGGCCAAACGGTTCTATCTCAAGCGGGGGCGGCGAATCCTGCCGACCTTCTACGCCGCCGTCGTCTTCTGCGCCATCGTCGGCGCCACCGTCGCGCGCCATTTCACGGGCACCGTTTGGGATTCGGCCCTTCCCGTCACTTGGCGCGCCGTGGCCGTGAATTTTCTGATGATCCAAAACCTCTTTGAGAGGCATCAGATCAACTACGCGTTCTGGTCGATCGCATTGGAATGGCAAATTTATTTCTGCTTCCCGCTGCTGGTGATCCTGTTCCGCCGCAGCCCGGGTTGGACGACGTTGGCAGTGGCCGTCACGACCCCGGTGGCGCGCCATTTCCTCGCCTATAAGATCTTCTCGCACCTGTGGATCCATAATCTGGCGATTCATTATCTGGGCATTTTCGCGTTGGGGATGTTCGCCGCCAACGTGACGTATCGGCCGGCGCCCTGGCCGTGGAAGAATCCGGCGACCGTCAGACGCCTGGCCCTGCTGGCAACCGCGGTTTTCATCGGGCTTTGCTATTACTGGGGCGGCGTCGACACGCCGGCCCTGCCCAGCGAAATGCTCGCCGGCGTCGTGCTGGCGTTGTGGCTCATCGTCTGGGGCGGGCCGGCGGGAATCACCAAATCAATCCTGCAATGGGGGCCGCTCTATTTAGTCGGCACCTTCAGCTACAGCCTCTATCTGTTGCACGCCCCCGTGATCCAAGTCGTCTGGCAACTGGTGATTCATCCGCTGCACCTGAGCGGCCTGGCCGGATTTGGGGCGCTGGTGGCCATCGCCATACCGGCTTGCATCGGCGTTGCGTGGCTATTTTTCCTGATCTTCGAGCGCCCGTTCATGAGTTCGCGTCAAAAGCGCGCGGTGCACGAAGCCGAGGCCGCGCTGGCATCGGCCGATCGTTCGACGGCGCAATCGCACGTTGTGTAGCCGCCAGCCTTCCCCGCCGGCTTGAAGGAAATGCCGCATCGAGATACCATCGAAATAACGCGCGGGCGATTAGCTCAGTTGGCCAGAGCGTACGGATCACACCCGTAAGGTCACAGGTTCGAGCCCTGTATCGCCCACTTCCGTAAATCCGGCCGATCGCAAGAGATGCGAACCTGCCTGTGTTGGGCAGTGCGGCTCTGGAGCTTGGAGAAAAACGGTATGTACCGTTTTTCCCAGCCAGGGAGTTGCACATGCCCAAGCTTAATGGACGAGTTCCCCGTTACCGTCGCCATAAACGCTCTGGCCAAGCCATTGTCACCCTCAACGGCCGCGACCATTATTTGGGGCCACATGGAAGTCAAACAAGTGTTTCCGAATACGATCGGCTCGTCGCCGAGTGGCTCGCATCAGGACGTCGCCTGGAACAAGCCGAAGCCAATTCGCCGACGCTCACGACCAATCAAATCATCCACGCCTTTTGGGAGCATGCCCAAACCCACTACCGCCGACCGGATGGAACCCCGACAAGTGAACTGGGCAATTTTCGTCAGGCGTTGCGGCCGTTGCGCCGTCTCTATGGCGCCAGTTCCGCTATGCAATTTGGTCCCAAAGCCCTCAAGGCTGTGCGCGAGCACATGGTTTCAGTTGGCTGGTGTCGCAGCAACATTAATAAGCAAATTTCCCGGATCAAGTCGGTGTTTCGCTGGGCCGTGGAAAACGAAATGATTCCAGCGGAAATCCATCACGCATTGCTTGCGGTGCGGGGACTTCAGCGTGGACGGACGATTGCCAGAGAGCCCGACGCTGTTAAACCGGTCCCCGAGAATCAGATAATCGCGATCAAGCCGTTCGTAAGCCGGCAGGTATGGGCGCTGATACAACTTCAACTGCTGAGTGGCGCCCGAGCTGGAGAATTGGTTGGACTTCGGGGCGTTGACTTGAAGACCTCCGAGGCGATTTGGACCGTCGAGCCGGAGCAGCATAAGACGGCGCATTTCGGGTGCATCAAACGAATTTATTTTGGACCACAAGCCCAGAAAATCCTACAACTGTTCCTAAGCGATCGACCCTTGGATCAGCACCTGTTCAGCGCCAAAGAGGCAGCCGAGGAGCACCGGCATATCCGAAATTCACTCCGAAAGACGCCAGCATCGTGTGGCAACGGTCCTGGCACCAATCGGCAAAACTTACCGGAAAGAACCCCGCGGTCTTGCTATACGGTCGCGAGTTACCGCCGGGCGGTTGAACGGGCGTGCGACAAGGCTTTCCCGCCACCGGAAACTCTGGCCCGTCGGAGGGTCAAGAGTCTAAGTGGTCTGCGATGGGAATCGGTCGCGGAGTGGAAATCTCGGCTGGGGCCCGATGACTGGGCAAAATTGCGCTCCTGGAGGATGGCGAACCGATGGCACCCGCACCAGCTTCGACACAACGCAGCCACTCAGATCAGAAAGGAATTTGGAATTGAGTTCGCCCGCATCATTCTGGGTCATCGGTCCGCATCCATTACCGAGATTTACGCGGAACTTGACGATCGGAAGGCAGTGAGCATCATGCAAAAAATCGGTTAAGGGTTGAGTTTTTTGAAACTGGGGGAATAGTCCCATCGGCGTTGACGCGGGCTATGTTCGTTGCACCCGCCTAAATTTCCGCGGTTTTCGTGGCATGATACATGAACGGGATTCCGTAGCTATCGCGAACCCCTCACACCGGACCTTTTCCACGATTTCACCGCCCGCATCGGGCAAGGAGACTTTGTATGCCCTTATCTATCAACGTCGGCCTCAGCCGGAAGGCCTCGAAGGATTACCAATCCACCGGCGTCAGCATTAACGTCACCGCGGAGCTGGATCAGGCCCTGCTGGCCAGGCCTGACGAACTTCAGCGGCAAATCTGCGGTCTGTACTGCCAGGCCCAGAACGCCTTGGACCGCCAGGCGGATGCTCTGGGCGATCCGCAACCCCGCCGCAACGGCCAGAATGATCGAGGCCGGGACCGGCATAATGGCTACGATCACGGCAACGGCCGCAACGGCCACGAAGACCGTCGTGATGCCGCCATGACCTCTAGCCAGCGCCGAGCCATCCTGTCGATCGTCAGACGCTGGGACATCAATCTCGACGCCGAATGCCGCGAGTTCATCGGCGAGGAGTTCGAGCGGCTTTCCCTCCGCCAGGCATCGGAACTGATCGACCATCTGAAGAACCAGCAGCCCGCTGGCCGCCGATAATCCCGCCCGCCGCGTCGATTTCCATCCAGGAAATCTAAAAGAAAGGAGTTTTGGCTATGAGCATCATCACGGCGCCGGATTCCCCTGCGCGCACGGTTCCCGAAAAGCCGCCCAGCCGCCTGGCGGAGCAAATCACGGGACGGACGTACCTGTCCCACTCCCAGCTTTCGACGATGCGATCCTGTCCACGGAAGTTCGCGTTCTTGTACGTGGAAAAAGCCCCGGCGGA